>JAFTCT010000051.1 GCA_017454525.1 Clostridia bacterium | reverse complement strand
GCGGAAAAAATAGGTTATTCACAATCGAATTGTCTGCTTCCGGATATCAGACCATATATAAAACAGACTGCAAACATTTTTTTGGAAGAAAGAATAGAAAAAAGAGAAAATTGAAAAAAGAGCAGGTTTACATTACCGACATCAGATTTATCACAGATAATCAAGATAGCATTTTGTCGGCGTCGCCGACACCATAGCCCAATGAAAGTGTTCTGCCTCATCCGTCGGCAAGCGCCACCTTCCCCCATCGGGGAAGGCTCACATTCATCCGTCGGCAAGCGCCACCTTTCCTTGGGAACCCCCAAACGCCGCCTTTTGCTTCGCGCTCCGCGCCCGTACCTCAACCCGCCGACGATTTCACTGCGCGCCCTGCGCGCCCCGCGCGCTTTGCGCGGTGAACACGCCCGCGCCTGCAAGGAAGAGCAGGGAGGAGATGAGATCGATGATGATGTTGGTCGTGCGCTCGGGCAGCGCGCCGCCGGGGGCGGCGTTAAGCGCCCACAGGACGATCTGCATACCGAGGATCAGCAATACCGCGATCGCCAGTACCGACGCGCGCCTTATATACTTCCGCGCGCCCGTGCGCCAGAGCCGGTAGGCGGTGAGCGCCATAAAGACGTTGAGCGCGAAGATGCCGCCGATGAGGATGAACGAAAAGACTCTGCCCGCGGAATCGGCGCTGAGGATCGAGCCGCTTGAAAAGACCTTGTAAAGAGCCTCCGCCGCGGAAATAAAGGAATTGAAGGTGAGGATCCCGCCCGAGATCAGCAGCATCGTGCCGGCGATGCGGCGGGGCGTGAAGAGCGAGGGGGCGTTCCCGAGTTCGTCCTTTTCGATACGCCAGGAAACGGTCTCGTTCAAAATGATGAACAGGGGGATCGCGGCGCACAGGAAGAGCTTGAGCATCGGCAGGATCGCGCGGTCCACGGTCAGCAGACGCACGGCTTCGGAATTCCACGGACGGAAGAACTCGCGCATGAAGACGCAGTCCATAAAGGTCTGACCGGAGGAGGCGTCGTAGGCGAACATCCCCGCGCCGGTCGGATGTCCGCCGATATAGGAGGTCGGCAGCGCCATCCCCATCAGCACCGCCGCCGAAATGACGACGAAGAGGGTGAAGAGCCGGTATTTCGTGAAGGGCACGCAGGTGACGGCGATGACGACGATCCCCGCCAGCGCGAGGAGCACGGTCATCATCGTGCGCACGTTTTCCGCCATCATCAGAGGGGCGTGTCCGAAATAGACCGGAACGTTATAGAAGATGATCGGCGTGAGGATCGCCGCCGCGGCGAGCGCGCCGGCGGAGAACGCTTTATAGGCGATATTCTTCATGAAGGAGCCGCGCGTCGGCGTTTTTTTGTATTCGAGCGACAGCAGGAATCCGCCGATCCCGATGACCGCCGCCTCGAACATATAGGCGTTCTCGATCGAGAACCAGAACTGACCTTTTTCAAAGGGGATGAGCGCGAAGGCGACGACGGCGATCGCGATACTCTTCATTAAGAAGAGGACCGCCGTTCTCTGCACGTTGGATATGACTCTGCGCCCCTCGCCCACAACGTCCTTCAGGTGCGCGAAATCGTTGTCGAGCAGGACGACGTCCGCGCAGGATTTCGCGGCTTCTGTGGCTTTGGAGAAGGTGATCGAACTGTCGCAGCGGCGCAGGGCGAGGATGTCGTTGACGCCGTCGCCGGTCATGGCGACCTTATGTTTTCTTTTCTGCAGGGCGATGATCAGCGCTTCCTTCTGTTCGGGTGAAACGCGGGCGAAAACGGTATATTCTTCCGCGAGTTCATCGATCTTTTCAAGGGGCACGCCCTCCAGCGAGATCGCTTTATCGGCGTTTTCAACGCCGCAGATCCCGGCGATCTTCGAGACGGTCAGCGGGTTGTCGCCGGAGATCACCTTGACGGTCACGCCGTTTTCCTTAAAGAATTTCAGGGTGTCGGGCGCGCTTTTCCGGATGCGGTCGCCAAGGACGAAGAACGCCAGCAGTATGCCGTCGAGGGTCATCGCGACGACGCGCTTTCCTTCCGCGGCGCGGGCGCGCACGTACTCCAGCCGCTCGTCTTCGTGCGGAAGCAGGTATTCCGGCGCGCCGAGGCAGAGCGTTCTGCCGTCCTCGTAGACGATCCCCGAACGCTTTTCGGCGCTCGAGAAGGGGATGTATTCACGGTGCGAGGGCGTTTTTGCCGCGCCGAATTTTGCAAAGAGCGCTTCCGCGGTCGGATTTCTGCTCTCCGACGCCGCCAACAGCGCCTGCACGTGCGCGATCACGTCTTCGAGGTGCGCATAGCTTTTGACGTCTTCAACCTCCATCGTGCCGTCGGTGAGGGTGCCGGTCTTGTCGAGGCAGATCACGTCGACGCGCGAGAGGTTTTCAAGCGAGTACAGTTCGCGGATCAGCGTCTCCTTGCGCGACAGCGAGACGATCGAGAGCATCAGCGTGACCGAGGTCGTCAGGACCAACCCCTGCGGGATGAGTCCCACGCCGAAGGAACCGCCGGTGATCATGATGCGCGCCCAGGTGACGGGATCGGAAAGCGACAGCGTCATGCCGTCAAAGACCGACGCGTCGTTTCCGTGCAGCGCGATCTTGACGCAGAGGGTAGCGATCACGACCGTTTCGACGACGGCGAGCACGACGGTGAGCGTGCGGATGATCTTATAGATCGTGTCCATCAGCTCCGAACGGTGCGCGGCGACGCTTTTGACCTTTTTGACGAGTCCCGACGCGTAGGTGTCGTTCCCGACCGCGGTCACGACCGCGCGCGCCTCGCCCACGGTGACGGCGGAGCCCGACAGAACGGTATCGCCCTTTGCCTTTTTGACCGGATCGGATTCGCCGGTCAGCATCGATTCGTCGACCGAAAGCTCGCCCGACAGGATCTGTAAGTCCGCCGTCGCCTGGTCGCCCGCCGACAGCAGAACGACGTCGTCGATGACGAGGCGCGAGGCGGGGATCGTTTCAGCTTTACCGTCGCGCAGGACGCGGCATCTGATCTCGTTGACCAGACGCAGCGCGTCGATGATCTTCTTGCTGTGCAGTTCCTGCGCCGTGCCGATGATGATATTCAGCGCCGCCGGGATCAGGAAGAGGAACTTCGAAAAGCCGAAATGCTTTTCGACGACCGCGCCGTTGCCCGAAGAATACAGATAGGTGATGAAGATTGCGAACACGACGGCGATTGCGAAGAGGATGCAGTTGAAGAAGGTGAATACGTTCTTGACGACGATCTGCCCCGCGCTCCTTCCGCCCGAGGACGACGAGACGTTCGACCAGCCGTTCTTCTTCCGGAGCGCGGCTTCCTCCTGCGTCAGCCCGACCGCCGGATCGGGGACCCTGCGCGTCACGGGCAGACGCGCGTTCTTTTTCTCCTTGTTTCTCATACCGTTTTCTACGTTCCTCCCGTTTTTTTCACGGAAAATGCGAAATCTCAAAAAACCTCTTGCCGAGGCACAAAAAAAGTGATACAATGATCTTGTATCATTATACACCGGAACGGGAGATTCGTCAAGTTAATTCGCGATTCGCAATTCGCAATTGTTGATAGAGCGCGTCCGTGTATTTTGATGCAGAACTAATGCGAAGTTGAAGCGTCGCCCTTATGCGGCGGCTGTTTTGCCGCATAACTTCGTTGCCAAATCTTGCAATACACAAAGTATTGCTGCGATTTGTGCGCCTAGTTCTGCAACAAAACCGCTCGCCGCGGCATAACGGAGCATTGAACAAAGTTCTATTGTAAATTAGTTCTATTGATCATTCAGCGAAAAATCGGAGGGAGCGGAGTCTTGAGGAAGTCGGACGGCGAGAGTCCGACGACGGATTTTGTTTTGCAGCAAGGAAAAGCGACGAAGCTGTCCAGCCACGCAGACAAGCCGCACTATCAGTTTATAAATTATTGAGCAAAAAATCGGAGGAAGCGGAGTCTTGAGGAAGTCGGACGGCGAGAGTCCGACGACGGATTTTGCTTTGCAGCAAGGAAAAGCGACGAAGCTGTACTTTGTGTACTGCGAGGAGCTTTGACGAAGCGGCAGAGCGAAAGACGCGTCGAAATCCGCCGGACGACGACGAAAGACGGAGCAGTAAGAAAGATGAAATTATACGATATGCACGTACATACGAGAGGGATCTCGAAATGCAGCCGCTTGAGCGCAGAGGAACTCTGCGCCGCGCTGAAGGAAGACGGAACGGACGGCTTTTGTCTGACCAACCACTACGCCGCGCGTCACGTCGACCTTCCGTTTCACGACTGGCTCTGCAAATACCGGGACGAATTCTATAAGACGAAAGAGATCGCCGCGGGCTATGGGCTGGGCGCGCTCTTCGGGATCGAAGTGACCGATCCGGAGAGGCGGGATTTCCTTCTTTACGGCGTGACGCCCGACTGTCTTTTTGAGGAGGAGCGCCCGCTCTGGGAATTTCCGTTGCCGGAGCTTCACGCCTTCGCCGCCCGGCACGGGGCGCTGCTCTTCCACGCGCATCCCTACCGCTTTAACGGCGTGCCCGCGGACGCGGCGGATATCGACGGGATCGAGATCAACTGTCATCCGCTCTATCTGACCAGTCACGAGGAGGACGTGCGGCGCTATGCGGAAGCGCATCATCTTCTGCTCTCCTGCGGCAGCGACTATCACGGCGATATCTACAAGGCGCATTGCGGCGTATGGCTGCCCGACGACATACAGGACGCGACACAACTCCCGGCGTTCTTCAAAAAAGGTCAGCCGGCGCTGCTTGTGCACACCATCGATCCCGAACGCGCCCGCGCGACGGTGATCCATTGAGGGAGGGTACCGATGAAATTCGATCCCGGCGAACTGTTTCCCGACGCACCGCCCGACGCCTTGACGGCGCTTCGCGAGGCGTGGACGGTCCTTGACGGCGTGAACGCCTGCGGAAAACTGCTCAATTTCCGGGCGGAAAGCTACCGCAAGGGCGAACCGTTCTCCTTCTATGAGTCGTGCGACCGGTATGCAGAAGCGGCGGAGGGGCACGTACACCGGTACACGGCGGAATTCATTTTCTACGCCGCTTTTCTTCCGCTGCTGAAGGAAAAATATAAGGCGATGGGCGCGCCCGACTGCTGCTATGACGGGGCGAGAGAGGATCTGCTCTGCAAGCTGCGCGAATGCCGCGCGGTCTACGGGATCAACGGTTCCTTCGTTTCGTCGTGGTTCGCGGGCTTCTTCGACCTTTCGCTCTTTACCTTCGGGCGGCTGGAATTCTGCCTGACGTCCTGCCCCTGCGATTTTGAAAAGGACGGGAAAAGGATCAAAAAAGGGCAGCCCTGCATCGACGTGCATATCCCGTCGAAAGGGCATCTCACAAGAGAGGATCTGGACGCGTCCTACGCGCAGGCGGCGGCGTTCTTTGCGCCGGAACTGAACGGCGCGCCGGTCGTCTTCCACTGTCACAGCTGGCTGCTTGCCGATTATCATCCGGAAATGCTCGACCGGAACAGCGGGATCATGACCTTCTATAACGACTATACCGTCGTAAAGAACACGGGCGACGACGGCGATCTCTGGCGCATCTTCGGCGGCGCGGCGTTCGGCGACTGTGATCTGTTACCCGAAAAAACAGCCCTGCAGAGAGCGTACAAAGCGCGTCTGAAAGCCGGACTTCCGGTGTACGGCGGCGCGGGACTCTTCTTCTACGAAAAGTGAGGTGTTCTCCCTTGAAAAAACTGTTCTTCCGGTGTGCGGCGGCGCTTTGCGGTCTTGCGCTGCTGCTCTTCTTCGTCGCCTGCAGCGCGGAGACGCCGTCGTGGATCGGCTCTCCGACGGCGATCCCCTCGGCTTCGCTGACGGCGGGAGACACGGCGCTTCCGTCCGCTTCCGGAACGGATCCCGCCGGAACGGGAGATCCGACGCCGGCTGAGACAGAGACCGCAGCGACCGCGGATTCGCAGACCGGTACGGCGACGCCCGTGACGGCGTCCCCCGACCCGACGACCGTATCGACGCCCGATCCGACTCCGTCACCGAAGCCCACCCCGACGCCGACGCCCACCCCGACCCCCGAATATCCGCACGGCAGAACGATGCCCGACGCGTATCTGCGCGACGGCTGGAGCGCGCCGTCGTTCAAGGCGGGGCAGAGCTTCGTTTACGATATCACGGGCGGCAGGTTTCTTTATCTTTCGGGCAACGGCGAGGATATCTGTCCGGCGAGCACGACGAAACTGCTGACGATCATGTACGCCCGCACGCTCATTGCCGACGATCTGGTGATCGCGCCGGGCGACGAACTGGAACTGGTCGGCGCGAATTCGTCGCTGGCATACATCCGCAGCGATAAGGGGCATCTGCTCACGACCGAGCAGCTCATTGAGGGTATGCTCCTGCCCTCGGGCAACGACGCCGCCCACGTTCTCGCCGCCGCGGGCGGCAGGGCGCTCGATCCGACGGTCGAAAACGGCAAGGAGGCGGTCGCCGTTTTCATCGCGGGCATGAATCAATACGCAAGAAAGATCGGGCTGACCGGCAGCCGCTTCGTCACGCCCGACGGCTACGATACCGAGGGACATTATTCCACCCTTGAGGACATGGCGCTCGTCGCCCGCCTCGCCTACAAGGACGAGCTCATCCGCAAATACTGCAAAATGAGCAGCGACCGCGTCGTTTACGCCAGCGGTCACATCATGGAGTGGAGCAATACCAACTGGTGCATCGATCCCTATTCCCCCGAATACTACGTTCCCGAAATGAACGGCATGAAGACCGGCGCGAAAGGGAAGGGCTACTACTGCCTCATCGGCTCCGCCGAGATCAACGGCAGAGCATACGTCTTCGGCTTCTTCGGCGAGGAGATCATGGCGGACCGCTTCATCGACGCAAAAGCGGCGGTTCAGTGGATCAAGGATCACGGATGACCGGTCCCTGAGGCGACCGGCGCCGACCGGGAAACGCCGTCCACCGGCGCAGATCCGGAAACGCGGCGCGCGCCCGTCCCCGGATCACGTCGAATGTACAAAATGAAAAGCGCGCTTTCCGCAATTGCGGAAGGCGCGCTTTTTCGTATACGGTCAGTATTCTTCGATCACGTAGAAGACCTCTTCGCCGTGCGCGGATGCGCGGGGGCGCGGGGCGCCGGGCGGCGGGAATTCGTTGCTGACGGTTCTGGTCGCCGTTTGGTCGATCACGCCGTCGAAGGGGTATTTGAATCCGTCAAGGGACAGGCGGCAGGAGGGGGAGGGGGAAAAAAAGGAGATATAGCCGGTAAAATCTTCTTCAAAACACAGCGTTTCGTCATGCCCGATCACGCCGACGGCGACGCCTTTTCCGAGCGCTCTTGCGGCGGCGCCGCTTCTTTTGAGGAGGAGAAGGACCGACAGGTTGCCGAGCGTGTGCGACAGACGTTTCCCGCCGAGGGCGCCGTGCAGAACGAAAACGCGGTATCCGCGTTCCAGTCCGATCTTCGCCGCGTATTCCATATCGGTCTCGTCCTTCTCGCGCGGCAGGACGGTCACGCACTCCCCCGACGGCAGCGCGCCGCCGTAGGAATCGAAGTCGCCGACCGTGAGGTCGGGCGCGCGCCCGATCTTCTCAAGATGCGCTCTGCCGCTGTCGCAGGCGATCACATAGTCGCCTTTTGCCGGTCGGAAGCGCGCGGCATCGAAGTCGCCGCCGCCCACGAGGTGACATACAGAGCGGCCGTTCATTTGGTGAACGGCAGCCCGTTCTGCTCGAAAACGATCTTTTTGATCGCCGGGATCTTCAATATGAAGAAGAGTACGAGGGCGGTCGCCGCCAGTTCCGGCAGCATGAAGGAGCCGTTGTAGCATACCGAATAGAAAAAGGCGCTGTTCCAGCCCTCGGGCATCCAGATATCAAAGAAGAAGGTGCCCGATATGACGTGCGACACGAAGCGCAGTACCAGCGCAAGGCAGGTGCCCGCCAGCGCGCCGAGCTCGCGGTGCTTCCTGAAAATGCCGGCAAGCCCTAAGACGGTGAAGGCGATGAAATAGTCGAAAATGATCATGCCCGCCCAGACCGTCGGAGTCATGCCCCAGCTCATCGCCTCGGACAGATCCAGAAGGAACTGGACCGATGCATAAACGAAGGCGCTGCCCAGTCCCCAGCGCAGTCCGTACATCACCGACAGCAGACAGATCGGGAGCATCGAGAGCGGCGTGATCGAGCCGCCCAGGGGCAGTTTGAAAACTTTGACGAGCGAGAGAGCGGTCGCCAGCGCGATCATGATCGCACTGGTGGTCAGACGGATGAGATTGTTGCGAAGCGCGCGGTTCATATTCTTCCTCCGAAAAAAGAAATTGCCGCAGGGCGGCGACCTGCGGCAAAAAAGTATTGTCAGCAAATCTCCCTACGCCGGTATTATCCGGGGGAGATACGCGTCGGCGGATCTCCCGTACAGGTTATAAAGGGTTCGGCTCTCGCCGTCTCAGCGCCGGAACAGCGTCCGGTTGGCACCCCTGATTTCCTTGCGGCAACTCTCAGTATAGCCCCCGTTTCGCGCCCTGTCAAGCGTTTTTTTGAAAAAAGAAGAAAAAACTGCCGATATTTTTTCAAAAACCTCTTGATTTTTCAAAAGAATCGTGATAGGATATACGGGCAAAATCATGCAGTATGACCGAAAGGAGACAAAAAAGGTATGCCCAATATCAAGTCGGCGAAGAAGCGCGTGCTCGTTACCGCGAAGAAGAACCTCGAGAACAAGTCCTTCAAGAGCGCCTACAAAACGGTGATCAAGAAGTACGAAGCGGCGATCGAAGCAGGCGATGCCGAAAATGCCAAGAAGCTGTACACCGAAGTGATCAAGTGCACGGATAAGGCAGCAGCCAAGGGTGTCATCCACAAGAACACCGCTGCAAGAAAGAAGAGCCGCTTCACCCTGATGCTCAAGAAGCTGGCAGCTTAATCAAACTCACGACAAATGCAGTCCGTCTTCCCTCGAAAAAGGAAAGACGGCTCTTTGTCTTTTTGGTAGGAGACCTTCACAAATGATGACCCGGTTTTGCCGGGCATAAAGCCGCCCATACTTCAGAAAACGCCTCGGAAATACACAAAGTATTCCCGTCGGCGTTTTCTTCGTCTGAACGGTTTTCTGCTCCGTCAAAACTCTTCGACCCCGGCGCGCACGCCGGGGCGGATCCTGATTTGTTCAGGTCTCCCTTTTCCTGTGAAGGGCAAGCGCCGCTTGATCCAAGCCGACGGATAGGAGACTTGGTATGTAATCAGCGCGCTTGCGCGCTGTATGTAATCACGGCAAAGCCGTGTATGGCATCACGCGCTTGCGCGCTGATGTAATCACGGCAAAGCCGTGTATGTAATCACGGCAAAGCCGTGTATGTAATCACGCGCTTGCGCGTAGTATGTAATCACGGCGGAGCCGTGTATGGCATCACGCGCTTGCGCGCTGTATGTAATCACGGCGGAGCCGTGTATGGCTCCGGCGTGCTGTATGCAAGAATTATCGGAAGTCATCAACGGTTTACAGAGGTCACGGTCATTTTTCGGAAGTCATCAACAATTTTAGCGGGGCGGCAACAATTAGTGTTGATTTGTCGGAAAATATATGATATAATCCCGTATATAAGGAAAAAGACGGTCAAAAGACGGCAAAAAGAATTTGCCGTTCCTGCCCGGTCGCGGGATCGGGACGGCGCGCCGGAAGCCGGCGCAGAAACGGATAACTGTATGAACAGATTATGGAATTGGTTCCGGTCGACGCGGAAAACGCTCAACCGTTCGATCTTTACGGGGGAACGGCTGCAAGCCAATCTGCACGCGCTGACTTACGTCAGTATTTTTACGGCAGCGCTCGGCGTTGTGCTTTTCTTTCTGAATCTGGCGTCCGGGCGCTATCTTATGCTGATCCCGGCGGGGGTGACGGCGGTTTTCGGCGGCGCCTGCGGCGTATGCGCGGGCATTGTCAAAAAGAGGAAAGCCGCCATTGTATTCCCCGTCCTGTTTTGTGCGGTCGCGTTCGTATACTATACGGTCAGCGGGGCTTACGACGGCGTGGCGATCCTCTGGTCGATGCTGGCGCCGATCGGGCTTTGCTATTTCGTCAGCGTCAAACACGGGATCCTCATCTCGGTCTACTATACCGTTTTCTTTGCGGCAGCGTTCTATATTCCCGCTTTCAGAAGCTATTTGGGACAGTTCTATACGAGTGCGTTCATGACCCGCTTTCCCGTGATCTATGCCAGTATTTCGGCGTTCACAGCCATTGCGATGATCCAGTATCACAAGGGCGTTCTGCTGGAAAACGACTACGCGGATAAACTGGCGGCGGAAGTGAAACTCCAGACGAAATACGCTACCGAACGCGCCGACCGCCTGGCAAGCATAAACGACGAGGTCGTCGATATGATGGCGCTGACGGTCGACGCCAAGGACCGCTATACCAACGGTCATTCCTTCAGAGTGGCGGCGTATGCGACGGCGCTTGCGGAAAATCTCGGCTGGCCGGAAGAGGAAGTGCGCTCGATGCACCGCGAAGCGATGCTCCACGATATCGGAAAGATCGGTATTCCCGACGCGGTGCTCAATAAGCCCGGAAGACTGACGCCGGAGGAATTCGACGTCATCAAAGCGCACGCGGCGATCGGCGGCAGGATCCTTTCCACGTCGGTCAACCTTGCCCGCGCCGCGGACGTTGCGCGCTGTCACCACGAGCGCTATGACGGCGGCGGCTATCCGGCGGGACTGAAGGGAGAGGACATTCCGCTGCACGCGCGCGTCGTCACGATCGCCGACTCCTACGACGCGATGCGCTCCGACCGTGTCTACCGCAAAGGGCTGTCGCCCGACAAAATCCGCGAGGAACTGGTACGCGGGCGCGGAACGCAGTTCGATCCGCTGCTGCTCGACGTCTTTCTTTCAATGGCGGACAGCGGGGAACTGGACAGAGTGAACGAAAGCGCCGACAGGCAGCTCGAAAAACTGCACAGTCTGAAAAACACGGTATAAAAGAGTCGGATCTATTGACGGATTCTGATATTATGAAAAAACTGTGAAAGAACGGATCGGGGGATGCGGGTGAAACTGAAAGGAATCGGATCAGGCGCGAAGATCGTTGTGCTGATCACTGCGCTTCTGTTGATCGTGAATATCGCGATCGGCGGAATTCTTGTATACAATTCCCGGTCGGATATGAGAAAACTGATCGACGACCGGATGCTCGGGATCGTAGAAACCGCCGCCGCACTGCTGGACGGCGACGTGCTCGCGACCCTTACCGAGAAAGACGCGGGCGGGGAAAAGCAGAAAGCCATCATCGAAAAGCTCGAGTCGTTCGTCGAACATTTCGACATCATCTATATCTACGTCGTCCGTCCCGCGGGAGACGGAAGCTTCATTTTCATAACCGACGCGGATCCCGTGGATCCCGCGCTGTTCGGCGAGACGGTGGAGATATCGCCGGCGATCAAAGAGGCGGGCGAGGGCAGAGCGGCTGTCGACAGCGTGGCGGTCGGCGACAGATGGGGCAAACACTACTCCGCCTATTGCCCGGTCAACACCTCGTCCGGAGAGATCGGCGGGATCGTCGGCGTCGATTTTGACGCCGAATGGTATGAGGATCAGATGACGCGCAACACCCTTTACCTCCTCTTCTTCTGCGCGGTATCCCTCATGATCGGCGGCGCGATCATTCTGCTCGTGACCGCGCGCCTCCGCAAAAAGTTCGATAAACTCTCAAGCGAAATGAACGCCGTCGCGGCGGATCTCAACGCGCTGATGAGCGAGATCGGCGCGGATCGCGCCTATACGATGACTCCGTCCGAGAGCCGGATGCTGAACGCGTCCGACGCGCATACGACGGACGGCGACAGTATCGAGAATCTCGGCAGAGAGATCAGCGTCATCAAGAACAATCTCAAGCGTTACATCGCCTTCGTCCATGAACAGGCGTATACGGACGGCATGACCGGCGTGGGCAACAAGGCGGCGTATCTCGATCTCGTGCGCGGCATCAACGAGGAGATTGCAAAAGGCGCCGCGCCGTCGTTCGCAATCTGCGTGTTCGACTTCAACGGACTCAAAACGATCAACGACGAGCGCGGTCATGAAACGGGCGACGAGATGATCGTCCACGCCGCCGGATGTATCCGGAAGATCTTCGGCGTCGGCAACGTCTTCAGGATCGGCGGAGACGAGTTCATCGCCGTTTTGAGCGGCTTCTCGAAGGAGGATATGAAAGAAGCGATGACGCGCCTTGACGCCGCGATCGCCGAAGAGAACGGCAGTCTCCCCGAGGACAAGGTCGCGTTCGTCTCCTTCTCGAAGGGCGTCGCCTTCTTCAGACCCGGCGAGGATCATGAATTCAGAGAGATCTTCAAACGCGCCGACGAGGAAATGTATAAGAATAAAGAGGAGTACTACCGTACGCACGGAAGGCGCTTCACGCAGTGAGAAGACCGCCTGCATGAACCGCGCCGTGCAATATGAAAGAAGCCCTTCATTTGCCCGAAAACGAGGCAAATGAAGGGCTTCCTGTTTTTGCGATCCCGTTCCCTGACGGAACGGATATTCTGTTTTTGCGTCGGCAAAACGGATCATACAGCCGCGAAGCCGTATATCATATCGCCGCAAGGCGATATATCACGGCCCCGTCACTCGCTCGATCCCACGAGCACGCCGAACACCAGAAACCGCTCGGTATCCAAGGTCGAATTCGCGCAGGTATACAGCATGACGACGTGATCGTTCTCCATGACCTCGAAGCCGTCGAGATGATGCAGCGAGTTCTGTTCGATCGCAGAGATCTTCAGCATAAAGGAGTATTCCGACGGGAAGTGGATGATCCCGTTGGGCACCTGCATCGCGTCGGTCTCGTACGCCGCGAAGACCTCGTATTTGAGGATCGCTTCCTCGGTATAGATATAGATATAGCGGTAATTCTTTCCGTAGAAGAGTTTCTTGTTGCGGTAGTCCAATAGGCGGTTGAACATCGTGCCGTCCTTGCGGATGTTATGGCCGTAGATGATCGAGAGCTCGTCGTTTCTGAGGTCGGTGTCGTTGCGGCAGTCGAGATAGATACTGCCGTATCCGGTGTATTTCTTCTGGGGGTTGTGGTTGAGATAGTAGTCGTTATCGCTTCCTCTGACCAGAGGGTAGTCGATCGCGCCCTCGATATGGATCCAGCCGAAGATGTCGTTATTGTTGTAGGCGGCGCGCATTTGGGCGAGCAGTTCCTTAAAGTTCTCCAGTTCCTCGCGCGACAGCTTGGGATCGCTGTGGTCGAGCTCGCGCAAGCGCGGCTTCACAGGCGTGGGGGTGGGCGTCGGCTCGGTCGTATTGCCCGTGGGATCGGGGTCGTCCGTTCCGGTCGGCGTGGGGGTGGGCGTCGGCGTCGGCGTGGGCGTCGGC
>JAFTCT010000050.1 GCA_017454525.1 Clostridia bacterium | reverse complement strand
TGGGAGAAGGTGTCGCTTGCCGACGGATGAGGCAAAACACTACCGTTGGGCTATGGCGTCGGCGAAGCCGACAGAATGATATCTTGATTATCTGTGATAAATCTGACGTCGGTAATGTAAACCTGCTCTTTTTTCTATTTTTTCTTTCTTTCAAAAAAGTTGTTTGCAGTCTGTTTTATTATATGGTTTGATATCCGGGAGCAGACAGTTCGATTGTGAATAACCTATATTCTTTGCTTGCAATTGTTCCGGTTTAGCAGTAACGTACTGCTTGTTTCGTCGGCGTCGCCGACACCTTTGCCCACGAAAAGGCATCGGCCTCATCCGTCGGCAAGCGACACCTTCTCCCATCGGAGAAGGCACCTTAGCCACCCTTTCCGAAAGGGTGGCGCCTAAAAGGCGCGCTCCGCGCGTAATTGTTCCGGTAAAACAGTAATTCTCTGTTCATTTCGTCGGCGTCGCCGACACCTTTGCCCACAAAAAGGCATCGGCCTCATCCGTCGGCAAGCGACACCTTCTCCCATCGGAGAAGGCACCTTAGCCCCCCTTTCCGAAAGGGTGGCGCCTAAAGGAGGCGCGCTTCGCGCGCAATTGTTCCGTTGAAGCAGTGACGCATTGTTCGTTTCGTCGGCGTCGCCGAAACCATAGCCCAATGGTAGTGTTTTGCCTCATCCGTCGGCAAGCGACACCTTACCGGGAACCCCCGAACACCGCTCCTTACGTCGCGCTATTCGGGGAACCCCTTCCCCCCATCGGGGAAGGCTCCTCTGCCACCCTTTCCGAAAGGGTGGCGCCTAAAGGGGCGCGCTCCGCGCGATCTCGGTATAGATCATCCCGTGTTTCCCGCGGTCGGAGCGCATGAGCGAAACGCTGTCGACGGTCATTGACGCCGGCGCGAGGGCGATCGGCGGCGGGAGGGGGACGGTCGGCTGACGGATCAGGGTGATATGGGGAGAAAACCGCTTGCGGTCGAAGGGGATCCCGCCGTCCGAGAGCAGTTTCCTTACGCGCGCCGCGAGGGCGTTGAGCGGGGGACACTCCTTCAGTCCCGCCCACCAGAGGTCGCCGAAGGTCCCGACCGCGCCGGTCTCGACGACAAAGGGCGAAAAGCGGAGTTTTTCAAGGCAGTCGGTCACCCCGTCGGCGTTCGGATACTCGCCGATGAAGGCGAGCGTCAGGTGGATATTCTCAGGTTTGGTATAGTTGCCGCCGATGCGTTCCCGGCGCCAGGAATTCTGAAGCGCCGTCATATTCTTCACGATCGCACCGTCGGGCTTCACGGCGATAAACAGTCTCAAAGCTTCTCCTTTCGCGCGCACAGCGGACTTTCATACAGCCGTCCGCCCGCAAAATAATTATACGACCGGCATCCGCCGGCGCAGATCTCACCGTGCGGGCAGGAAGCGCACTTTCCCTCGAGCATCGCGCGGTCAAAGCGGCGGTTATAGGCAAAGGCGTCCGGATCGTTCCAGATATCAGCGAGCGACCGCGCGCGCAGATTGCCCTCGATGAAGTGCTTGTCGTACATCGATTCACAACCGCGCACGTTTCCGACGCTGTCGATGCCGAGCGTCGTAAGCCCCGCGCTGCATCCGGTAAAGCAGACGCCGCTCCTGCCGCGCACCCCGCCCTCCTCGGGCGTGTAGTAGCCGATATTGTCGGCGACGCCGACGGCGAACGGCGCGCTCTCCCGCACCCCTGAAACGAACGCCAGCACCGCGCCCGCGTCAAAAGAGACGTCGATCCCGTTTTTGCCCGCGGCGCCCATCGGACTGCACGCCTGGATCTGCCAGGCGAAGACGGGCAGCGTTTTCACGGTTTCATAGAATTCGGGCAGACGCAGGGCGTTGTCGCGGCGCAGGGCGCTGATGACCGAAACGGGGATCCCGGCGCGCGCAAGGGCGCCGACCGTTTCGAGCGCACGGTCGAAGCTGCCCTCCTGCCGCAGCGCGTCGTGCAGATCCCGCGGGCCGTCGACGGACACCGCGACCGATTCGACGCGCAGTTCCCTCAAGGACGACAGGACGCCGGGCGTCATTCTGTAACCGTTCGTAATGATGCAGACCCTGATCCCGCGGGAAACGAGCGCCTGCACGATCCCGGTCCAGTCGGGCCGCAGGAACACCTCGCCGCCGATAAGCGAGACCCGCCTGCATCCAAGGGCGCTCAGCTGGCGCGCCACGTCCGCGCACTCGGCGGTCGACAACTCGTTCTCGCGCGCTTTCCCGGCGCAGGAGCCGCAGTAGGCGCAGTGAAAGGGACAGGCGAGCGTGACCTCCCATACGCAGCTGTCAAGCTGCCAGCGCGCTTTATTCATTGTTCTTTTTGACGGGCTGCGCGGCGCCGCATCCCGGACAGTATTTCGCGTCTGCAGGAACCGGGAAGCCGCAGTTCGGGCAGTAATACGCCGATTTTCCCGGCTTCACGCTCACGGTCGGCGCCCCGCCGCCTGCGCCGGAGGCGCGCGACTCGAAATACTCAGGTCCCGCGTAAACGCAGAGGAACATCCGCGGATCCGGCTCAACAGACGGCAAAGGCGAGGGCTGATCTCCCGCGTTTTCCGCCGTCCCGGCGCTCGTCTCCCGCTCTTTTCCGGCCGGATCCGCAGTCTCGCCGCCGTCTTCCCCGAAAAAGTCGGGGCCGGCGTAGACCGACTCAAATTCGGCGGGATCATCCTCTTTCTTCTCTTTTTTGCCCGAAGGCAGCTTGTTCCACGGGTATTTTTTCTTTTTCGACATTGCAAACTCCTTATTTTTGACGTTCTGAAGTATTTTCATCCATGCATTTCAAAGGAATACAGCGCGAATTTCCCCTTCCCCGCATAGCGGATATAAAGGGGGTGCGCGCCGCGTGCGGGAGAGATCGGGGCGTCAAGGAGGACGTCGCCCGCCTTGACGCGGACCGGCAGACGTAATCGTTTTCGCAGAAAAAATCGCCGTTGAACCGGTCGTGACTGCCGTAAACGTAAAGCCGGTCGCCGAAGACGCGCGGCTCGCCGTCGGGGATATACTCGTACGGCGGAAGATAGGGATTTGTCACAATATTCTTCATCATACGCCTGACGGTACGAAAAGGGCGCCTTCGCTCTGCAAAGCACAGACGAAAACGCCGCTTCCGGTATTATTTTCTTTCGGCGATCAGCGCGTTCACTTCTTCCCTTGTCGGCATCACGCGCAGCGCGCCCTTTCTCGTGGTGACGATCGCCGCGGCGGCGCCCGCGAAGGTCATCATTTCGCGCAGATCCTTCGCTTCAAGGCCGCAGATCCCGTGTTCGAGGATATAGTTGAGCACGCACGCGCCGTAGGTGTCGCCCGCGCCCGTCGTTTCGACGGTGTTCTTCATAAGGAACGCCGGAACGTACTCGAAAAAGCCGCCGTAGGAACAGTAACTGCCGTCCGGTCCCGCGGTGACGGTGAGGAGACGGATATTCGGGAACTGTTTCGTCAGCTTCTTTGACGCGGCGGCGAAATCCTTTTCGCCGGTAAAGAAGAAGATTTCGTCGTCGGAGATCTTTAAAATATCGCACTGCCCCAGTCCCCACGCCATCTGCGCGCGCATCTCCGATTCGTCCGCCCAGAGCGGACGTCTGAGGTTGGGGTCGAAGGAGATCAGCGCCCCGCACTCCCTTGCGCGCGCCACCGCGCGGACCGTCGCGTCGCGGTTGGTCGCGTGGGTCATCGAGAGCGTGCCGAAATGGAAGATCCGCGCGTTCTCGATGAGCCCTTCGGGCACTTCCTCATAGCGGATGTTCATATCGGCGCCCGGCTCCCGGTAGAAGGAGAAATCGCGGTCTCCGTCGGGCTTTTTATGCACGATCGCAAGGGTGGTATGCACCTTTTCGTCCGTGAGCAGACCCGTTGTGTCGATGCCCGTTTCGACCAGCGCCGCGCGCAGCTGGTCACCGTAGACGTCGCGTCCGACCTTGCCGATGAACGCCGTCTGTTTCCCCAGCCTGCGCAGCATCGCCAGCACGTTGCAGGGCGCGCCGCCGGGATTGGCTTCCCACAGAGGGTTTCCCTGCGCGCTCGTCCCGTATTCGGTGAAATCGATCAGCAGTTCTCCGAGCGTCACGACGTCGTATTCTTTTCTCATCATAAACGTCATCCTTTCAAAGTGTGCAGTAATACTGTTCCCTTTTCTATCATAGCACATTCCGCACCGGAAATCAAGACTTCGGGCGGAATCAGCCGTTCACTCCGTTTTTTGGGCGAAATTCACGAATTCGTCCACCGTATACGTATATTCGACTTTTGCCTGCGCGCCCGAGAAGACGAGAAATTCCGAAAGGCCGTACTCGGTGCCGTTGTCCGCCCAGTCGTAGGTATAGCCGAGGCGCGTCCATGGATAGGCGCTGTCGAAATAGGACCAGACGATATTCCCGTCGAACCAGGTCTTGTAGGAGGCGTCGAATTCATCGTTGCCGGTCTTTTCGAGCGTCGTTTTCATCGCGGAATCCGCGTCGGTGACGTACGCCGGCCGGTAGATCAGAGAAGCGTCGATCCAGAGCGCCGTGACGGTATTATACCCTTTCGTATAGGGCATACCCATCACCTGATGCAGCCGCTTCGTCCAGTCTTCAACGCCCTTGCCGTTGTTTTTGATCCACGTATAGAATTCGCCCGCGGACACGCACCAGACGTTGCCCCATTTCAGTTCGATCTCCTCGCCCGCCGGATAACTGTCGGGATACTTGTGCATGAACGCGACGAGCACCTTCGTTTTGTCCGCGCTCCGGATCACGTTCCGGCTGTTTTCCGAAATGTTGACAAGCGGCAGCACTTCGTCTTCATCGGCGAATACCGCGTCGCGCACGGCGTTCGCGTAGAGTTCGTCGTCGGTCGGTTTCTTTGCGCCGCAGGCGCACAGCGCCGTGACCGATACCAGTACAAGAATGATGCAGATAATTCTTTTCATCGCCGTTTACCTTTCCGTTTACAACCGTCTTCCGGTCTCATTTTTCAAATCGTTTCAGCAGCGACATTTTCTTTTCGCCTTTCCTGCCGGAATAGGGGTGCTCGCGCAGAGACAGATTGAAGCGCGTTCTCCCCGTCAGCACGGTCTGCGGATGCGTGAATTCCCGGAAGCCCCATTCGCCGTGATACGCGCCCATGCCGGAATGGCCGGTGCCGTTGAAGGGCACGCCCTTGACCATCATGTGCACGCAGACCTCGTTGATGCAGCCGCCGCCGAACTGGTACGTGGACATGACCTTCTTCGCCCATTTTTTGTCGGACGTGAAGACGTACATCGAAAGCGGATGCTCGCGGTCGGCGATCACCTCCATGATCCGGTCGATCTCCCGGTCCTTATAGGGGACGACCGGCAGGATCGGGCAGAACAGTTCGTGCTTTACGAGATCCTCGTTCTCGTTCACCGGATAGATGACCGTCGGCTCGAAGCGGCGGCTTTCTCTGTTTCCGGCGCCGCCGAAAACCACTCTGTCCTTATATTCCGCGGTCAGTCTGACGCATTTGTCGTAGACCGCGCTTGTGATCAGCTTCGGATAATCGGGATTTTCCTCCGCTTTTTCCCCGATCTGACGGACGAACTCACTTTTGAGCGCGTCGAGGAAGTCGTCGGCGACCTCCTCCGCGACGGCGATCTGATTGATATTGATGCAGATCTGACCGGCGTTGCAGAGTTTGAAGAAGGCGATCTTGCGCGCGGCGTCCCTCAGATCCGCGTCCTTGCGGATCACGCACCAGTTGCCCGTCTCGCCGCCCAGCTCCAGCGCGACCGAGGTCAGATTGTGCGAAGCGGCTTCCAGAACGTGCTTCGCCACGGCGGGAGAGCCGGTATAGAAGATCTTGTCGAAGCGCTCGGAAAGGCACATATCGGCGACGTCGTGCCCGCCGTCGATGACCGTCACGTACTCCTCGGGGAAGACGTCGGCGATCAGCTTCTGCAGCGCCGCCGTGCTTGCCGCCGACTTGGAGCTCGCCTTGATCACCGCCGTGTTTCCCGCCGAGATGCTCGCCGCCAGCACGCCGAGCGTCAGAAGCACCGGAAAATTGAACGGACTGATGACCAGCGACACGCCGTAGGGCATCTTATAGACCGTGGTCACGGTGCTCGGGAAGCACATCAGACCGCTGAAATGCTTTTCGGGTCTTGCCCATTTCTTCAGCCCGCGCAGGATCTCGTTCACCTCGACGATCACGGGACCGATATCGCACAGATACGCTTCAAACGGGCTTTTTCCGAGATCCTCGTACAGCGCCTCCTTTAGTGATTCCTCATGGTCGAGGACCGCTTTTTTCAGCTTCTTCAACTGTTCGATCCGCCATTTGACGTCCAGCGTCCTGCCGGAACGGAAGAACGCCCTCTGCTTCTCAACGACTTTCTGTATGCTTTCTTTCGTATAGCCCATTTCAATACCCTCTCCTGATCTGATCAAGGATCATCCTGATCTCGCTGTCCGACAGCGTTCTCGCCGGCGAATAGTTGATCGAATCGGCGTCGATCATACGCGTCAGCCTGCCGTAATCCTTTTCGCGCAGCGGCGCGCAGCCCTTCTCCAGCCCGCAGAGATCGAGAAGCGCCTTGAGGGCGCCGATCAGACTGTCCGCGGCGCGCTCCGCGCCGTCCTCCTCCGAGGCAAGCCCGCAGTGCCTTGCGAGCGCCGCCATTTCATCGTACCGCATATACTCCTGCGAAGTAAGAACGGGGATCAGGCACCACGCGATCGCCTTGCCGTGCGGGATGTGATAGAGCGCGCCGATCGAATGCGCGAAGGCGTGCACGTATCCGGCGAGCTGCGTATTGATCGCGTTGCCGCCGTAATGCGCCGCCAGAAGCGTCGCCTGCCGCGCGTCGACGTTCTTCGGATCGGTCAGCAGCAGCGGCAGATTTTCAAGGATCAGCCGAACGCATTCACGGCTCTTGAACAGATCGTCCTCCGTCGAGCCGACGTCGGCGAGCAGTCCTTCCAGCCCGTGGCTGAGCGCGTCGATCGCGCACCACGTCGTCACGCTCCGCGGCGCGCCGACGAGCAGCTCGCTGTCCAGAATCACGTACGCGACGTCCAGACCGATGATCACCGTCGAATTTTTGGCGCCGGATCTGTTCTTGACGACCGCGCCGACGGTACACTCCGCGCCGGTGCCGGCAGTGCTCGGGATATTGATCATCGGCAGGGTCCCGCCCTCGACAAGCGCGAATTTGTGTAAATAATGACTGATCGGCAGATGCGGATGCCGCGCGCCCGCGGCGATGATCTTTCCGCTGTCCAGTACCGATCCGCCGCCGAGCGCCACGATGCAGTCGGCGCCGCAGTCCGCCGCGGCTGTTCTCCCGGCGTCCACGATACTCACCGTCGGTTCGGAATCGATCGCGTGGAATACCGCGTACTTTACGCCCTGCTCCTCAAGCGACGCCGAGATCTTTTCGTGCAGACCGAGCCGGTAGAGCGTCTCGTCCGTGACGAGCAGGACCGAACGAAATCCGGCGTCCGCGCAGATCCCGCCGACCCTGTCCCGCGTGCCGAAACCGCAGATCAGTTCAGGCTTCGGCAGGGGCGCCGCCTTGATCACCGTCCCCGGCACTTTTCTGATCGCTTTTCTTCCGAGATAAAACGCCAATTGTATTCCCCCTCCTGTCGCCGTTCCGGACGGGCGCGCCTTTTTAGCTTTTTCCTCAAAAACGGTCGAAGCGACGCCGGAACAATAAAACGGCGACCGTAACTTTCATATTATGGATTGTAGCATATATTTCACATTTTGACAACAGGTTTTGCCGAATATCAGATGAAAATATTTTGCCTCTGTGCGTTTTGACGTCAAAAAAGCAAGTTGACAAAAGGGTCGTAAGCCCAAAATACCAACTTGCTTTTTTGTATGGACGGCGCGCCGTCACGGTTTGCCGCGCGCAAAGAGATCTTGCCTTGCCGCACGCGCCGGGAAAGCGGCTCCCTGAAGGCGCTTTACAGCGCGTATCCCGTTTCCAGCGCCTTGAAGTTGATCTCCAACAGGTCCTGATGGCGCGCGGAGACGACCTTTTTCAGCGCCGCTTCGATATTCTCGCCGGAGACGCCGGGACATTCCTTCATGACCTTGCCGGTCATGACCATATTCGCCAGCGTCGGGGCGTTCATCTCGGCGGCGAGCTTGGTCGAGGGTACGTAGAAGACCTTGACGTCGGTCCTCTTCACCTTGCGTTCAATCAGGGTGCTGTCGACGAAGATCATGCCGCCGGGAACGACGGCGTCCTCGTACTTATCGAGACTCGGCAGGTTCATGGCGATCAGCACGTCGGGCTCCGAGACGATCGGGCTGCCGACCGGCTCGTCGCTGATGATGACGCTGCAGTTCGCGGTGCCGCCGCGCATTTCGGGACCGTAGGAAGGAAGCCAGGAGAGGTTCTTTCCCTCGATGAGCCCTTTATAGGCAAGGAATTTTCCGGCGAATAACACGCCCTGTCCGCCGAAACCGGCGATGAGAATCTGCGTCGTCATTCTTTGTTTCCCTCCCCGCTCTTATCTTTGTATACGCCGAGGGGATAGTAGGGGATCATCTTCGTTTCGACCCATTCCAGCGCCTTTTGAGGGGTGAGCCCCCAGTTGGTGGGACAGGAGGAGACGACTTCGACGAGCGAAAAGCCCTTCCCTTCGACCTGGTTGCGAAACGCCTTTTCGATGACCTTCTTGGCGTTCTTCACGTTCTTGACGTTGTTGACCGCCACGCGCGCGATGAATTCGGGCGCGTCGAGCTGCGAGAGCATCTCGCAGACGCGGATCGGATAGCCCGCCGTTTTGACGTCTCTGCCGTAGGGGGAGGTCTGCGTGACCTGTCCGGGCAGGGAGGTCGGCGCCATCTGACCGCCGGTCATGCCGTAGATCGCGTTGTTGACGAAGATCACCGTGATATTCTCGTTTCTCGTCGCCGCGTGAACGGTCTCCGCCATACCGATGGAGGCGAGGTCGCCGTCGCCCTGGTAGGTGAAGACGATGCGGTCGGGCAGCGAACGCTTGATGCCGGTCGCGACGGCGGGGGCGCGCCCGTGCGCCGCCTCGACCATATCGCAGGCGAAATAGTTGTACGCCATGACGGCGCAGCCGACCGGCGCGACGCCGATCGTTCTGCCTTCAACGCCGAGCGCGTCGATCGCTTCGGCGACGAGGCGGTGGATGATGCCGTGGGTACAGCCCGGGCAGTAATGAAGTTCGGCGTCGGTCAGCGCCTTGGGTTTCTCAAACACGATCGCCATCAGACGTCGCCTCCCTTCGCGATCTTTTCCACACAGGCGATGATCTCGCCCGGGTTCGGGATCTTGCCGCCCGCGCGGTTGCAGAGATACACCGGCTTTTTGCAGTTTTCGGACAACCGCACGTCCTCGATCATCTGTCCCATAGACAGTTCGACCGAAACGAACACCCTGACCTTTCCGGCGGCTTCGGCGATCGGCTTCTTCGGGAAGGGCCAGACGGTGATCGGACGGATGAGACCCGCCCTGATCCCCTTTGCGCGCAGGGCGACGACGGCGTTCTTCGAGACGCGCGCCGCGATGCCGAAGGCGACCAGGCAGTACTCGGCGTCCTCCATCATATAGCTCTCGTAGCGCGCCTCGTTCTCTTCGATGTACGCGTAGCGCTCAAAGCGCTCGAAATTGGTCTTTTCAAGTTCGTCGGGCACGAGGTAGAGCGAATTGACGACATTGTGCTTCCGCTTCCCTTCGGTGCCGGTGACCGCCCAGGGCTTTTCGACCGTCGCGTGCGATTCTCCCGGCAGGACGACCGGCTCCATCATCTGACCCATCGTGCCGTCGGCGAGCAGCATCGCCGGCATACGGTATTTGTCGGCGAGGTCAAAGGCGAGCGCCGTGAGGTCCGCCATTTCCTGCACAGACGAGGGGGTCAGGACGATCAGATGATAGTCGCCGTGACCGCCGCCCTTGGTCGCCTGGAAATAGTCGGACTGCGAGGGCTGAATGCCGCCCAGTCCCGGACCGCCGCGCTGAACGTTGACGATCAGCGCCGGAAGATCGGCGCCGGCGATATAGGAGATGCCCTCCTGCTTGAGCGAAACGCCGGGCGAGGAGGAGGAGGTCATGACGCGCTTTCCGGTGGACGCGACGCCGTAGACCATATTGATCGCCGCGACTTCGCTCTCCGCCTGAAGGAAGACGCCGCCGATCTTCGGCATACGCTTCGCCATATAGGCGGCAAGCTCGGTCTGCGGGGTGATCGGATAACCGAAATAGTGCAGACAGCCGGCGCGGATCGCCGCCTCGGCGATCGCCTCGTTGCCCTTCATGAGTACCTTTTCAGCCACGTTCGTCACCTCATTTCTCAACGGTGATCACGCAGTCGGGGCACATCGTCGCGCAGAAGGCGCAGGCGATGCATTTGCTCTGGTCGGTGATGCCGGCGGGCGAATGTCCCTTTTTGTTGATCACGTCTTTTTTCAGTTCGATGATATGCTTCGGGCAGGCGTCCACGCAGAGTCCGCAGCCCTTGCAGAGATCGGTTTTGAATGTCACTTTCGGCAAGATGTTCACACTCCTTTATTCAAAGGGACGCCTCTGCAGACGCAGAGGGAACGCCCCGGGGATCTGATTTGCGATTTTTTCATCGGCAGACGTAAAGAGGACCGGCAATCCCGACAGCTCCGACAGTTTCAGCGCTTCCTTTTCGGCGCTCATCACCGTTTGGGGCGTCGTTTCGGCGCCGAGGTTGGTGTTATGGACGATCGCGGTAAAGGGAACGCCGCCCGCCGCTTCGATCTCGCGCAGGACCGCGTACGCCTCTTTGGCGGTGCGCGTCAGCGGGCGCATGAAGTTGACGACGCAGAGGTTTTCATAGTCGTTTTCCTCAAGGATATAGGGGGTATAGCGTCCGAGCGCATAGGCGCCGCGGTCGTCTCCGCCCACGTCGATGACGGCGTATCTGCGCCGGTCCTCGACCAGCGCGTACGCCTCCGGGGGAAGTGAAGGCAGATCGACCGAACTGTTGGCGTAGGGCAGCGCGATCACGCGCACGCCCGCCTCCTCCAGCTCCTTTTTACTGTCGGCGGTCCGGAAATAAGGATTGACGACGTCCAGATCGCCGATGCCGACCTCCAGTCCGCGCGCACGCAGATACAGCGCGTAGTTGACCGCTAAATTGGTCTTCCCGCTGCCGTAATGCCCGCAGAAGAGCGTCACCCGCTTCGGCGTTTTCAGAGATCGCTTTTCCATGCTTCTCTTTACTTGACGTTGACGACCCACCCGAACGGATCGGGCTTCTTGCCCCACTGCAGTCCCGTGAGTTCGTCGTAGAGCATCTGCGTCGTCTCACCGATCCTGCCGCCGCTGATGACGTATTCCTTATCCTTATACTTGAGCACGCCGACGGGAGAGACGACCGCGGCGGTGCCGCAGCCCCACGCCTCCTCGAGTTTGCCGTCCTCGAGCGCTTTCGCCAGTTCGTCGACCGAGATGCGGCGCTCCTCAACGGCGGCGCCCTTGCTCTTCAAGAATTCGATGATCGACTTTCTCGTGATGCCCGGCAGGATCGCGCCGGTAAGCGCGGGGGTGACGACCTTGCCGTCGATCTTGAACATGATGTTCATCGAACCGACTTCCTCGATATACTTCTGTTCGACGCCGTCGAGCCACAGGACCTGATCGAAGCCCTTTTCCTCGGCTTTCTCGCCCGCGCGCACGCTGGCGCCGTAGTTGCCGCCGCACTTCGCCTCGCCCGTACCGCCGCGCACCGCGCGCACGTCGTGATCCTCGATCATGATGCGCACCGGCGCAAGGCCGCCCTTATAGTAGCTGCCCGAGGGGGAAAGGATGATGTAAAAGCGCGCGTGCGACACGCCGTGCACGCCGAGATGCTCGTCGTCGCCGATCATGAAGGGACGGATATACAGAGACGTCCCCTCGCCGTGCGGCACCCAGTCGGCGTCGATGCCGACGAGTTTGAGAAGCGCTTCGAGGAAGAGTTCCTCCGGGATCTGCGGAAGACCCATACGCTCGGCGGAACGGTTCATTCTTCTGACGTTCTCGGTCGGGCGGAAGAGCTTGACGCTGCCGTCCGCCCAGCGGTACGCCTTGAGTCCCTCAAAGATCTCGGCGCCGTAGTGCAGAACGGTCGATGCGGGATGAATGGACAGATCGGCAAAGGGAACGATCTTCGCGTCGTGCCAGCCCTCGCCCTTGTTCCATTCGCAGACAAACATATGGTCGGTAAAGACTCTGCCGAAGCCGAGTTTGCCCTCGTCGGTCGGCTTCATTTTCGGATTGTCGGTCAGTTTAACGGTGATCGCGCTGCTCATGGTTTATCCTCCTGAAATGCAGATTTATCTGCAAATAATTATCAATTGCGAATTGTAAATTGCGAATTTTGCTCAAACGAGCGTGCCCTTCGTCTGCCGTTCGGGCGCCGGAACGAGTATTCCGTCTCCCGAACGCACATTCACAGTTTGCTTCTGATGATCTTCCCGCTCACGGTCTTGGGCAGTTCGTCGCGGAAGACCACCACGCGGGGGTACTTATAGGGCGCGGTGTGCGCCTTGACGTAGTTCTGGATCGCTTTCTTGAGTTCTTCCGACGGCTGCGTTCCTTTTGTGAGCACGACCGACGCCTTGACGATCTGTCCGCGCACTTCGTCGGGCACGGCGGATACGCCGCACTCCAGAACGTAGGGCAGCTCCATGATGACGCTCTCGATCTCGAACGGACCGATGCGGTAGCCCGAAGACTTGATGATGTCGTCGACGCGTCCGACGTACCAGTAGAAGCCGTCCTCGTCCCGCCACGCCGTGTCGCCGGTATGGTAACAGCCGTCGCGCCAGGTCTCGGCGGTCTTCTCCTTATCGCCGTAGTAGCAGACAGCCAGTCCGCAGGGACTGCCGCCGCGGATATCGATGACGATCTCTCCGACTTCGCCGTCGGGCACTTCCCTGCCGTCGGCGTCGACCAGTTTCACGTTGTAGATCGGGGCGGGCTTGCCCATCGAGCCGATCTTGTGCCCGGCGCCCGCGAGGTTTCCGATGATCATCGTGCTCTCCGACTGTCCGAAGCCCTCGATGATCTGCAGCCCCGTCGCCTTCTCAAACTGACGGTAGACCTCGGGGTTGAGCGCTTCACCGGCGGTCGACATATGCCGCACGGAAGAGAAATCGTATCGGGTCAGATCCTCCTTGATCATCATGCGCAGCATCGTGGGCGGCGCGCAGAAGGTCGTGATCTGATACTTTTTGAACATCGGCAGGATCTCCGCCGCGTCGAAACGGTCGAAATCGTAGACGAAGATCGCCGCCTCGCACAGCCATTGTCCGTACATCTTGCCCCACATCGCCTTCGCCCAGCCGGTGTCGGAGATCGTGAGGTGCAGTCCGTCGGGATCGACCTGGTGCCAGTATTTCGCCGTATGGTAGTGCCCGAGCGGATATTTGTAATTGTGCGCCGCGATCTTGGGATAGCCCGAGGTGCCGGACGTGAAATACATCAGCATCAGATCCTCTCCGCCCGGCGCGTCCCCGCGGCGTTCGTAGTGGGTCGAATACATCGTATATTCCTCGTCGAAGGAGCGCCAGCCGGGACGGCTGCCGTTGACGATGAGTTTTGTGCGCACCTGCGGACACTTCCCTGCGGCAAGTTCCGCCTGACGCGCGGTATCGCCGTCGGCGGTGCAGAGGATCGCCGAGATCCCCGCGGCGTTGAAACGGTATTCGAAATCGTGCTCCTGCAGCTGCGCCGTCGCCGGGATGGCGATCGCCCCCAGTTTGTTGAGCCCCAGAAGCGCGAACCAGAACTGATAATGCCGCTTGAGCACCAGCAGCACGCGGTCGCCCTTGCCGATCCCCAGGGACTTGAAGTAGTTTGCGCAGCGGCTGCTCTCCCTCTTCAGATCCCTGAAGGAGAAGCGGCGCTCGGTCTTGTCGCGCGAGATATGGAGCATCGCCAGCTTATCCGGCTCTTTCTCGGCGATGCGGTCGATGATATCGAACGCGAAATTGAAGCGGTCCGTGTTCTTGAAGGTGATCGACAGAGGCGTGCCCTTGTCGTTCTCGACAACGTCGATATATTCGTTGCAGACGCGCGGACGGTCGTCCTTTTTGGGCGCGTCGTCCTTGTAACGCTCGATGACCGAAGGCGCCAGCTCCGGCAGCGGTTCTCCGCCCGGATTCAGAACGATCGCGTAGAACTCACAGTCGGCGCCGCCGACGGCGATCATGCCGTGCGGAGTCGCGCTGTCGAAGTAGATGCTGTCGCCCTTTTCAAGCGTCGTGCGGTGTTCGCCGACCTGCACGAGCAGCTTGCCCGAGATGACCAGGTCCATTTCCTGCCCCTCGTGGGTCGTTAAGACGATATCGCGCCGTTCGGCTTCCGGATCGTAGATGCTGCGGACGTACAGCGGCTCGGCGATGCGGTTCTGGAAGGAATACGCGAGATTGTAGTAGGTCATGCCGTGCGCGTTGCCGATCTCCTGACCGGCGCCCGCACGCGTCACCGTGAAGGAGCGCAGCGTCGGGCTGTGCCCCTCGATGATGTCGGTCACGTCGACGTTCAGCGCCAGCGCGCAGCGGTAGATGAACGCGAAGTTCAGGTCTTTTTTGCCCGACTCGCAGAGCACGTACTCCTCGTTTGAAACGTCGGTCTTCGCCGCCATTTCATAGGTCGTCAGCCCCATGATCTCACGCAGTTCACGGATACGACCCGCCATTTCGCCCATTTTATAGTCCAGCGCAGTGATCTGTGCCATGTAGATAAAACTCCTTATGAAAACTAAAAATCAGTTTATCATACAACTGATGATTTGTCAATAGAAAGTATCAATTGCGAATTGCGAATTATTCCGGATTGCGGATTTCGTCCAAACGAATGCGCCCTTTGTCTGCCGTTCGGGCGCCGGAACGAGTATCCCGTCTCCCGAACGCACATTCACAGTTTGTTTCTGATGATCTTCCCGCTGATCGTCTTCGGAAGCTCGTCGCGGAAGACGACGATGCGAGGGTACTTGTAGGGCGCCGTGTGCGCCTTGACGTAGTTCTGGATCTCTTTTTTGAGTTCTTCGGAGGGGACGGTGCCCTTGGTCAGCACGACCGACGCCTTCACGACCTGCCCGCGCACCTCGTCCGGCGCGGCGGAAACGCCGCACTCTAAAACGTAGGGCAGTTCCATGATGACGCTCTCGATCTCAAACGGTCCGATGCGGTAGCCCGACGACTTGATGATGTCGTCGACCCTGCCGACGTACCAGAAGTAGCCGTCCTCATCCCGCCACGCCGTGTCGCCTGTGTGGTACATATTGCCGCGCGTGACGTAAGCGTTCTGTTCGGGCGCGTCGAGGTACTGACGGAAGAGTCCCATCGGGATGCCGCTGTCGAGGTGGACGACGATCTCGCCCACTTCGCCGTTCGGCAGGCTCCTCCCGTCGGGATCGACCACGTCGATATCGTACTGCGGCGACGCCTTGCCCATCGAACCGATCTTGACGGTCATGCCCGCGAAGTTGGCGATCGTCAGGGTGGTCTCGGTCTGTCCGAAGCCCTCCATGATCTCAAGTCCCGTCGCCTTCTCAAACTGCTTGGCGACCTCGGGGTTGAGCGCCTCGCCGGCGGTGGTCATGTGCCGCACAGACGAAAAATCGTATTTCGTGAGGTCCTCCTTGATCATCATGCGCAGCATCGTGGGCGGCGCGCAGAAGGTCGTGATCCCGTATTCGGCGAAGAGCGGCAGGATGTCGGCGGCGTTGAAGCGGTCGAAATCGTAGACGAACACCGCGCCCTCGCACATCCACTGTCCGTAGAGTTTGCCCCAGAGCGATTTGCCCCATCCGGTGTCGGAGATCGTGAAATGCAGACCTTCCGGCTCGCAGCAGTGCCAATATTTCGCCGTCATGAAGTGCCCGAGCGCGTAGGTGTGCTTGTGCTCGACCATCTTCGGCTGACCGGTCGTGCCGGAGGAGAAGAACATCAGCGCCGGATCGTCGCCCGCGGGGGTGTCCTCCTCGCGCGGGAAGCTGCTTGAGAACATCTTATATTCGGAATTGAAATCGTGCCAGCCCTCTTTGACGCCGTTCACGAGCACCTTCAGGCGCACGCTCGGGCATTTCTTCGCCGCTTCCTCCGCGATATCCGCGACGTCGCCGTCGGCGGTGCAGACGATCGCCTTGATCTTCGCCGCGTCGAAACGGTAGACGAAATCGTGCTCCTTCAACTGATAGGTCGCGGGAACGGCGACGGCGCCGAGCTTATGGAGCGCGATGATCGAAAACCAGAACTGATAGTGCCGCTTGAGGACGAGCATCACGCGGTCGCCCTTCCCGATCCCGAGCGATTTGAAATAGTTGGCGGTGCGCGCCGACTCCTTTTTGATGTCCTTGAAGGTGAAGCGCCGCTCGACCTTGTCGCGGTCAAGATGCAGCATGGCGAGACGGTCGGGATATTTTTCGGCGAGCGCGTCGACGACGTCGTAGCCGAAGTTGAAGGCGTCGGTGTTCGTGAAGGTCACCTTTTCGGGCACGCCCTTCGCGTCCACCGCGACCTTGACAAACTTCTCGACGGTCAGGGGCTGCAGTTCGCGCACCGCCGGGATCTCGCGCACGTCGGCTTCCTCGCCCTCCTCGCCGGGCAGCACGACCGCCAAGAACACGCAGTCCTGCCCTTCGACGGCGATCATGCCGTGCGGTGTGGAGGAGTTGTAGTAAATGCTGTCGCCCTCGTGCAAGACCTCTTTGTTCTCGCCGACCTGCACGAGCAGCGCGCCCGAAACGACCAGGTCGAACTCCTGCCCGGAGTGCTTTGCGAGGTGTATGGGCTTGTCCTGCAGTTCTTTTGAATACTCGTAGCGCACCCAGTAGGGCTCGGCGATCTTGCCCTTGAACTTCGGGGCGAGGTTCTCGATCATGATGCCCTCCTCCTTCGCGGCGCGGTGTCCCTGCCCCTTGCGCGTGACGGTGTAGGAGGTCAGACGCGCGGTGCTGCCCTCGAGCAGATCGGTCATTTCGATGCCGAACGCCAGCGCGCACTTGTGGATGAAGGAGAACGGCAGATCGACCTTTCCGCTCTCGTAGGCGATATAGTTTTCAAGCGTGACCTCGGTCTTCTCCGCCATGACCTCCTTGGAAAAGCCGAGGATCTCGCGCATCCCCTTGATGCGGTAGGAGATCTGCTGCAGTTCGTTCATCGTTTGCGTTCCCATAGTTTCCTCCATTTCTGCGGCGGCGCCGCCCGGCGGACGGCGTTCAAATAAAAAGACCCGTCCCAAAGAATTCTTTGAGACGGGTCAGAACGTCTTCGTTTTGCACCCGCGGTACCACTCAAATTGCGCCGTACGGCGCCCCTCAGGCTCAGACAAGCCTTATGCCTTAACGCGGCAAAACGGAAAGTATCTACTGACGCGGCTGACCGCGCGTTCGGGCTTTCAGCTCGGAAGTGATGGGACCTGAAACGCACTCCCGCAGGGCTTCCACCGTCCCCTGCTCTCTGTGCGGACTGGGTTTCGTCCGTCTTCGTCATCGCTTTTGCAAATTTTCGGTCGTATTGTAGCACCGAACGGACTGTTTGTCAAGTGCTTTTCGGAAAAAATGCGGGATCAGACAAGTTTTTTGCAGATCACGAGCTCAACGACGCCCTTTTTGATCGTGATGCGCACGTCGTCGGCAAGTTTGGAAACGACAGATTTTTCAAGCTCGTCCCACGCTTCCTCATCCTTTGCGCCCTGATCGAGAGAACTCTTGTACTGATTGAGCGACCAGACTTCCGCCTGGATCTCGCCCATAGCGGGCATCGCGGCGGCGCCCGTGCCGAACCAGCCGCCGCTCATCAGCGACGGAACGTTCCTGTTCTCCGGTTCCAGCGCCGTCTCAAACACCTGCCTGATCTTACCCATAAACCCTTTGGCGGCTTCGTTCTGCCCGGTGGTGGAGACCGCGAGGAATTTCCTGCGCAGTTCGCCGGTCATCATCGTCTCGGCTTTCAGGTGCAGCTCAAAATCCCTGTCCTGATCCTCGATCCAGAAATCCGCTTCGTTCTCTCCCGCGATCGCGCGGAACATCCCGGTCATTTCCTCGGTCAGAAGGCGCAGATACAGCGCGCTCTTATCTGACAGGGATCTGAATCTCGCGGTGGATTCCGCCTGCTCCAGCGCCTGCGCAAATCCTTCGCCGCCGCTTTTAATGGTCACAACATCCGATTTCATATCCGTACTCCTTATATAACGTTGAGAATATCCGAAAAGCCGGTGACGTCAAAGATCTCTTTCACCGTTTCGTTCGCACCCGTGACGGTGCAGCCTCCTTTTCCCGCCGCTTTCTTCTGAGCGGACAAAAGAACGCGCAGACCGGCGGAGGAGATGTATTCAAGTTTTGAAAAATCAAACACGATCTCTTCAACGCCGCCCAGCGACGCGTTGATCTCTTTCTCCAGTTCCGGCGCCGTCAGCGTGTCCAGACGCCCTTCCACGGAAAGGATGAGTTTTGTTCCGTTGCACTCTTTGCCGATTACCATAACGATCAAATTCCTTTCAATATTCATACTACAAATTGATTATACAAAGGAATCGGGAAAATGTCAAGAGTTATTTTTCAGTTCCGCCGGTCTTATTTTTTGCGTATGATGTTCGGTTTTCCCGTTCACAGCCCGAGGATCCTTACCGACTCTTCCTTCATTTTGTATTTCAGGATCTTCCCCGCGGCGTTCATCGGCAGTTCGGACACGAACAGGAAGTAGCGCGGCACCTTGTGGCGGGCGATATGGGCGCGCCCGAAGGCGGTCATTTCGGCGGCGTCCGCCGTTTCGCCCTCGTGGAGAATGATCCATGCGCAGGCTTCCTCGCCGTAGGTCTTGTCGGGTACGCCGATGACCTGCACGTCCTTGACCTTCGGATGCGTTAAGTAAAACTCCTCGATCTCGCGGGGATAGAGGTTCTCGCCGCCGCGGATGATCATATCCTTCAGCCGTCCGGTCACGCGGTAATACCCTTCGGGCGTGCGGCAGCAGATGTCGCCCGAGTGGAGCCAGCCGTCCCGGTCGACGGTCTGGGCGGTCGCTTCGGGCATCTTGTAATAGCCCTTCATGATATTGAAGCCGCGCGCGACGAACTCGCCGCTCTGACCGTCGGGCAGGTCCTTTCCCGTTTCGGGATCGATGATCTTGCATTCGACGCCCGGGAAGGCGCTGCCCACCGTTTCGGTGCGCAGTTCAAGCGACTCGTTCACCTCGCCCATCGTGCAGCCGGGCGCCGCCTCGGTCTGTCCGTAGACCGACAGAATTTCACGCATATTCATTTCGACCGACGCGCGCTTCATCAGTTCCGGCGGGCAGTTGGAACCCGCCATGATGCCGGTGCGCATGTGCGAAAAATCGGTTTTCGGGAAATCCTCGTGATTGAACATCGCGATGAACATCGTCGGCACGCCGTTGAAGCAGGTGATCTTCTCCTGCGTGACGCAGGCGAGCGACGATTTGGGCGAAAAATACGGCAGCGGACAGAGCGTGCCGCCGTGGGTCATCATCGAGGTCATCGACAGCACCATGCCGAAGCAGTGGAACATCGGCACCTGGATCATCATGCGGTCGGCGGTGGAGAGGTCCATGCGGTCGCCGATGATCTTGCCGTTGTTGATGATGTTGCGGTGGGTGAGCATCACGCCCTTGGGAAATCCCGTCGTGCCCGAGGTGTACTGCATATTGCAGACGTCGTCGCACTTCACTTCCGAAGCGCGGCGGCGCACCTCGTCGAAGGGCACGCCCTCGCCCTCTTCGAGCATCTCATACCACTCGAGGCAGCCTTCCATCGGGAAGCCGACCGGAACGACGTGACGCAGGAAGGGGAGCTTCGCCGCGTACAGCGCGCTGCCCTTCTTGTGCCCCTTGAGTTCGGGACAGAGTTCCTCAATGATCTCCTTATAGTCGGTATCCTTGTTCCCGCGGCTCATCACGAGCGTATGCGTGTCGGATTGCCTGAGGAGGTATTCGATCTCGTGGATCTTATAGGCGGTATTGACGGTCACGAGCACCGCGCCGATCCTTGTCGCCGCCCAGAAGGTGATGAACCACTGGGGGATATTGGGCGCCCAGATCGCGACGTGGTAGCCGGGCTTGACGCCCATTCTGATGAACGCCGCTGCCGCGCGGTCGACGTCGCGCCGGAACTGCGCGTAGGTGCGCGTATAGTCGAGCGTCGTGTATTTGAAGGCGTACCGGTCGGGATAGAGCGAAGCCATGTGATCGAGCAGCTGCGGGAAGGTCAGGTCGAGCGTCGTGTACTTCTTGAAGGGGAAGGTCCCGCTGCCGTCGCGGTTGGTCGGCAGGGAGGACAGACGGCGCTCGTCCTTCTCAAAGGAGGTCATATAGTTGACGAAATGCGTCATGACCAGATCGGGATCGGTAAACTCGTCGTTATTGTCGGCGCAGATATATCCGTCGTAATCGAGCGAGCGCAGCGCGTCCACGAACAGCCCGACCGGCAGCTTCCCCTCGCCGATGAGGACGTTCTTCCCGTCAAGGCGGTCGCCTAAGCGCACGTAGCGCACGTAGGCGCCCAGCGTCTTGATCGTCGTTTCGGCGCTCTCGCCCGCGTCAAAGAAGGTGGCGCGGACGTTCCAGGAGGCGAAGAGCGAGACCGACGCCGCCATCGAGAAGAGTTCAAGCAGCTTCGAGGTATCGGCATAGGCGCCGACGGTTTCGATGAGCAGAACGCAGTCCGCTTCCTCGGCGCGGCGCAGGGCTCTTTTCAGTTTTGCGCACACCGCCGCGCTGTCGGCGTCTGCCCCGCAGCAGAGAATGAGCGCGCGGATCCCGGAGGAGATCTGCAGATCGACCGCGCGCAGCAGTTCCTCCTCGCTGAGTTCCTCCAGGGGCTGCGGCAGTCTCAGCGCCGGGACCTCCAGCCCTCTGTTGCGCAGTTTGCGCATCGCGTCGCTGCGCCCGCCGGGCACCGTGACGCTGTCGGAATGCGCGCGCCGTTCGGCGACCGGATCAAAGATCTCAAAGCCCGCGAGCGCGCAGTCCGCGGCAAAGCGGCAGAGCTGCAGGAAGGAGGGCATATTCACGTTTTCCGTAGAAAAACAGAGTTTCATAATCTATCCTTTGCCGGCGTCATGGACGCCTTTCCTTTATCCTTCGTATACGATCTTGTTCAGCGCGTTGACGTAGGCGCGGATGCTGGCGCCGACGATGTCGGTCGAGATGCCGCTGCCGGAATACAGTTTCCCCTCGTGACGCAGCCGCACGAGCGCGCTTCCGAGCGCTTCCTTCCCCTCGGTGATCGACTGGATCTGAAAATCGTCGAGTTCATAGTGATGCCCGATGCAGCCCTCCAGCGCCCGGAACGCCGCGTCGATCGGACCGTCGCCCGACGCCACGCCCGAGATCTTCTCGCCGTCGCGCACGAGCGTTACCTGTGAGACCGACAGGGTCGTATTGCCGCTCGTGGCGGTATAGCAGTCGAGGTGATAGGTCGACGGCACCTGCATCGCGCTCGAGGCGATGATCGCTTCAAATTCTCTCTTGCCGACCGGGCCCTTCTTGCGGCAGATCGTGCGCAGACTGTCAAGGACCTTTCCGAGATCCTCCTCAGACAGGTCGTAACCGAGCGTCAGCGCCGCTTCCCTCAACTGCGCGGGCGTGCTCTCGGCGTCGAGCGCCACGAAGACTTCCTTGCTCTCCCGCGCCTCGTTCTGCCGGTCCTTGTCAAGCGAACGGAGCAGCGTGCGCACGTCGGTGTGCAGCGCCGCGCTCTCGAGCGAGGCGGTCAGTCCCGCCTCCTCGCCGCGCGCGAAGAGGACCGCCGCCGCTCTTTCAAGCGTCAGTCCCTCTCCGCTCTCGAGGCAGACCTTCACGCCGTCCGCGCCCGCTTTCAGCGCCGCCAGCATATTCGACGACGCCATGCCCAGCCGGTCGGAGGTCTTGACGAAAACGTCGGCGTTCACGGCTTTTTTCACAGACGAAACGAGGGCGGCGAACTCCTCCGGCAGCGTCTCGCCCGCATCGTCGCAGAGGGTGATCGCCGTCGCGCCGTTTTCAACGGCGGTCCGGCAGGCGTCGATCAGAAACGCCTCCTCGGCGCGCGTCGCGTCGAGCGCCTCGAACTCCACGTCCGGGCAGAGTTTCGCCGCTTCCGACGCCGTCGCCGCGATCTTCTCCGTCATACCGGCGTTCTTCAGCCGGAAGCGGTACTCCATTTGTACGGTCGAAACGGGCAGAGAGATCTTGACGCGCACCGCCGAAAGATCGGGCAGCGCGTCAAAGACCGCCTTCCCGCGCGCGGGATCGTCGCCGACCGGCAGCACGAGACAAGCGTTCGTCACGGCGGCGCGCACCGTCTTGACGATCACGGCGTCCTCACGCGGATTTCCGGTCCCGGGCAGTTCGATGAAATCGACGCCCAGCGCGTCGAGCGTCCGGCAGACCGACACCTTCTCCCTGAACAGCAGTTTGTGCGCGCTTCCCGACTCCGGCTGCCGCAGCGTATAGTCTTCAAAAAGAATTCTTTTCATACCCGTTCCTCCATGAAAAAACCGCAGATCTTACTCCATAAGATCCGCGGGATGACCAACGTATCGTTGACCACGGTACCACCCGTGTTGCCGCAGGCGCGGCCGCTCTGCGAAGTCCGTCCTTAGACTTCCGATCTGTGACGGGATCTCCCGGGATCCCTTACTTGGCGCAAGCCGTTCACGGATCCGGCTCCGGTACGAGACGACCGCCAAAGACCGCTGCCGCCCTTCCACCGCCGGCGGCTCTCTGTGTGCGTTCGCTTTGTCGGCTTAATACCTTCAACGCCGTTACAAGCGGGATTGTATCACAGTTTTTCGCGCTTGTCAAGCATTTTTTTGCAGGCGGAGGAAGCGGCGAAAAAAAATCGTGAAATTGAAAAAAAAACTGTTGCACTTCTGAAAAAAATCTGCTACAATCATTTGTGGAACATTAGTCGGAATTGTGAGGAACAGATATGTTTTTCAAGAAAAAGAACACCGCCGTCGAACAGTTCAACGGCAACTGGGAAGAACCGGGCGTGATCGGCACGCGTATAGAGATCGAGAACGGGAAAGCGGTGATCCTGTGGAGGAATTCGCCCGTACTGAAAACGAAGTTCCATGTCAGGGAAAACGGGGACGGCAGTCTTGACGCGATCCCCGATGAAAACGGGCTGCGCTACGAGAACGACGGCCGCGTTTACGCCAAGGTCACGGCGCTGCGCCTCAAGGACGACGTCCTGTATTTTGAGGAGGACTTCCCGATCAGCGGGATCAGCAAAACGAACCTCAAGCGCACGAACCATTCGCGCTACGGCGATTACACGGTCGTCGACGGCGAAGTGCTGCCCCTCCTGCAGGGCAAATGGACGTGCGACGACGGCTTCAGCACCCTTCTTTTCAAGGGTGACAGTCTGACGCTCAATTCGGCGCAGACCGTCCGCATCCGCGTTCTGAAGAGCAATTCTTCCGCGGGGCCTTACAAGATCGTCAACGAGGATCCTTCAAAGTACGAGGTCGGTCACTACTATTTCATGGATTTTGACGGGCACGAACTGACCGCCGCCATCATGATCTGCGACGCGCCTCCCGCGATCCTTCGTTTCCGCAAACTGTGAAAATCCGGCGCCGGTGCGGCGCACGGCGTAAAAGAAAGGTATACTATGCTCAAATTATCTTCGATTCGCAAAGATTACGAACTCGGCGGCGGAATGAAGGTGCAGGCGCTCAGGGGGATCGACATCGCGTTCCGGAAGAACGAATTCGTCTCGGTGCTGGGTCCCTCGGGATGCGGAAAAACGACGCTTCTGAACGTCATCGGCGGACTTGACCGCCCCACCTCGGGCGAACTGTCGATCGGCGGGATCTCCACCGTAAAATACTCCGACCGCGACTGGGACAACTACCGCAATCACAGCGTCGGCTTCGTATTCCAGAGTTACAACCTCATTCAGCACATGAACGTGCTTTCAAACGTCGAACTCTCGCCCACCATTTCGGGACTGGACAAGGAGGAACGCAGAAGGAAGGCGACGGCGGCGCTTGAGAAAGTGGGACTGGGCGACCAGCTTAAGAAAAAGCCCAACCAGCTCTCGGGCGGACAGATGCAGCGCGTCGCGATCGCGCGGGCGCTGGTCAACGATCCCGAGATCCTTTTGGCGGACGAGCCGACGGGCGCGCTGGACACCGAAACCAGCGTGCAGATCATGGAACTGCTGCGGGAGGTGGCGCGCGACCGCCTGGTCATCATGGTCACGCACAACCCCGATCTCGCAAAGGAATATTCGACGCGCATCGTCAGTCTGAAGGACGGCGAGGTCGTCGGAGACACCATGCCCTATAAAGAACATGAGGAAGCGCCCGCCGCCTCCGACGCAAAGAAGCAGAAGAAGGCGTCGATGTCCTTCATGACGGCGCTTTCCCTTTCTCTGCGCAACCTTCTGACCAAGAAGGCGCGCACGATCTTAACGAGTTTCGCAGGCTCGATCGGCATCATCGGCATCGCCCTGATACTGTCGGTCTCCAACGGCGTATCGGCGTATATCGACAACGTGCAGAGCGACACGCTCTCGACCTTCCCGGTCTCGGTCAACCGCTACACCTCCGACACGTCGGCGATCTTCGCGGCGATGACCAAATCGCGCGAGGACGCGGAGAACGCCGCTTTCGACGCCGACCGCATCTATCCCGACGATACGATGGGCAATATGTTCAACGCTCTGACGACCTACAAGGAGCACGATCTGCCCTCCTTCCGCGCGTATTTCGAAACGAACTACGACCGGATCGCCCCCGCGCTCAACGCCTACCGCTACGTCTACAACCTCGCGGTCAGCATCTACGCCGTGAACGTTCCCGGCGGCGAGGACCGCGTGATGCGCACCAATCCCACGTCGCTCTTCGACTATATGAACGACGAGATCAAGACGATGATGTCGTCGATGACCGCCCTTTCGGGCTCCACCCTCAGCGGAATGTCCGCCGCGGGCGGCATGAACTTTTATGAAGAGATACTGGAGGGCACCCCGCGCGCCGACGGAACGCGCGAACTGATCAACCCGGTCGTGAAGGCGCAGTACGACACCGTCGGCGGCAGATGGCCCGAAAAGGCCGACGAAGTCGTGCTGATCGTCGACGAGCACAACCGCATCAGCAACGTCGCGCTCTACGCGCTGGGCTTCAAGAATCCCGACGAGATCAAGGATCTGATGTCCCCGCTCTTCAATAAGGACAAGGAATACGACAGCGGCATCGAGGAGGGCTTCTCCTACGCGCTTGACGATTTCCTCGGAAAAACCTTCATGTACGTGATGAATACCGACTGGTACGTGAAGGCCGACGACAACTACGTCATAAACGATCTGTCGGGCGGAGAGCGTCTCTATCCCGTCTGGAAGGACGTGCGCGAGGACAAGGATTTCGACGCGTCGGCATTTCTCAAGGAACACGGCAGACCTCTGACCATCGTCGGCATCTTCAAGAAGAACGCCGGCGCCACGTCCGATTCCATCAACGCCCCGATCGGCTACACGGCGGAACTGGCGCGGCAGGTCGCCGAATACAATAAAAACGCCGATATCACCCGTCAGCAGGAGATCACGAAGACCCGCGACGTGCTGTCCGGCTTCCCCTTCGAACACGATACGCCGAAGGATCCCGTGGAGATCTTCGCCGCCATGCCGGAGGAACGCAAGCAGCAGATCGTCAGTTTCGCCAATATCATGATCCAGAATTCCTTCACCGTCGACCGGCTGGCTTCGGTTTTGGAAACGGTGGACGACGAGACCTTCAATCTCTTCTCCGGCGGGATGTTCACAAAGGAGCAGATCCCGCAGTTCCTTGAGGCGATCGGGAAAGAGGGGCAGGAAGCCCTGGTCGCGCAGATCAAAGCGCAGTACAAGATCACCGTCGACAACCTCCCCGAGATCCTTTCGCACTTCGATCCCTCCTATTTCGGCATGATCTTAGGGCTGATCTCCCCCGACGAGAACGACAACACCTATATCGGCAACCTCGCCCGCTTCGGCGTCTGCGACGACCGCACGCTGCGCTCGATCAATCTCTACGCCATCGATTTCGAGTCGAAGGACGTACTCAAGAAATTCGTGGACGAATACAACGCCCTTGCGGGCGACGAGAAGCAGGTCGAGATCTCCGACCCCGTCGGAACGCTGCTCAGCGGCATCAACACCGTCATCCAGGCGATCTCCTACGTGCTCATCGCCTTCGTGGCGATCTCGCTGGTCGTCTCCTCGATCATGATCGCGATCATCACCTATATCTCGGTACTGGAGCGCACCAAGGAGATCGGCATCCTGCGCTCGATCGGCGCGTCCAAGAAGAACATCCGCAACGTCTTCAACGCCGAAACGCTCATCGAGGGCTTCATCGCCGGCGTCATGGGCGTGATGATCACGCTGCTTCTGTGCCTGATCGTCAATCCGATCCTGCACAATCTGACGGGCATCAGAACGCTCAACGCCGTCCTGCCGCCGCTCGCCGCTCTGATCCTCATCGCCATCAGTATGGCGCTCACGCTCGTCGCGGGACTGATCCCCGCGCACATGGCGAGCAAGAAGGATCCCGTGATCGCTTTGAGAACGGAATAACACACCTTCAGGGGGTTGTTTCATTTCGCGCCTTTGCGCAGAATGAAGCAGCCCCTTACTGACAAACGAAAGGACCGCGCGCCGCGCGCAGGAAACCGCCTTATGAAAGACGAAAACAAACCGTTTCTGAAACCCGAGGACTATACCGAGCCCGCCTGCCCCTTCTGTGACCCGACCGACCGCTTTCCGCGGCGGATCCCGGTGGGCAGAGTACTCTCAAAACTCGACGGATACGTCGCCGCGCGCGATACCGAGGGCGCGCTGCGGCATCTCGACTACTGGTACGAAGAGGCGAAGGAAAACCGGGACGAGGGCGGGATGCTCACCGTCCTCTGCGAGAAAATGGGCGTTCTGCGCAAGGCGGAACTGCACGGCGCGGCGTTCGCTGCGGCGGACGAAGCGCTGGCGCTTGTAAAGAAAACAGACCTCGGCGACGATCCCGCGGCGGGCACGGCGTACCTCAACGCCGGCACCGTTCACAGCGCCGCGGGCGACTTTGAGGGCGCCCTTCCCCTCTATGAAGAGGCGGAAAGGATCTACCGCGCGGTACTGAAGCCGGACGACGCGCGATTCGCGGGACTGTACAACAACAAAGCCGTCGTGCTCGCCGCCCTCGAACGGTACGGCGAAGCGCGCTCGTGCTATCATACGGCGCTCACCGTACTGGAAAACAAGGAGGATACCGCCCTCGACCGCGCGGTGACGTATACGAACCTCGCCAACCTTTCGGAGGCCGAAAAAGGGCTTGAGGAGGGCGAGAGGGAGATCGAAGACGCGCTGAACGAAGCGCAGAAGCTGCTCGACGCGCCGACGGTGAAAAGCGACGCCTACGCCGCCTTCGTTTTTTCGAAATGCGCGCCGGTCTTTGCCTACTACGGCAGGTTCTTCTATGCAAAAGAACTGGAGGAAAGGTCGAAAAACATCTATGAAGGGTCTTGAACTCGCCCGCGCCTACTACGAAACGTACGGCGCGCCGATGCTGCATACGCGCTTTCAGGAATACGAGCGCCTGATCGCCGTCGGACTGGTCGGCGCCGGCTCGGAATGCTTCGGCTTCGACGACGCGATCTCGCGCGATCACGATTTTGAACCGGGCTTCTGCCTTTTCCTGCCGGGCGAGGAACTCATCGACAGCCGCACGGCGTTCGCGCTCGAGCGGGCATACGCCAAACTCCCGAAGGAATTCATGGGCTGCGCGCGGCTGGACCGTCCGCCTGCCGGCGGATACCGCCACGGCGTGATCCGCACGGGGGACTTCTATACCGAAAGGATCGGCAGACCCGACGCGTTCGACGCGCCGGAGGAATGGTTCGCCGTTCCGGAGAGTTATCTTGCGGAGGCGGTCAACGGAACGGTCTTCCGCGACGATCTCGGGCAGTTCTCGGGCGTCCGCGAGAAGCTGAAGCAAATGCCCGACGACGTGCGCTTCAAGAAACTCGCGGGGCACTTGTGGATGGCGGGACAGTCGTCGCCCTACAACTACCGGCGCTGCCTCGCTCACGGGGAAGCGACCGCGGCGCAGTGGGCGCTGTACGAATTCGTCGATCACGCCCTGTCCGCCGCGTTTCTGATCAGCGGCGTCTACCGTCCCTTCTATAAATGGGCGTTCCGGGCGCTCGCCGGTCTGCCGGCGCTGTCTGATCTCGGCGCCTCCTTCGACGCCCTGCTGACAGAAGGCGGCGGCGGTGAAAACGCCGCGCGCAAGGAAGAGATCACAGCGCGCGTCACCCGCCGCCTGACGGAAGAACTCTTTAACAAAGGCTGGCTGTCCGCGCCCGACCGCGCGCTCTCCTTTGCGGCGTTCGAACTCAACGACCGCATAAAGGACCCGAATATCCGCAATATGAACCTCCTTGGCGGCGTATGATCGCCGCGCAAAACGCAAAAACGCCGGCAGAACGGTATGAAAGGGGTTTTCCCATGAAAAACAGATTTTTTGCAGCGATCCTCCTTTCGGCGCTGCTCTTCTCCTTACTTGTTTCCTGCGCGCCCGCGGCGCAGCCGCAGCCGACCGGAACGGCGTCGACGGCGTCCGTACAGACGCCCACGGCGACACCCACACCCACACCCACGCCGACGCCGACGCCTACCCCGACACCGACGCCCACGCCCACGCCGACGCCTACTCCTACGCCCACGCCTACCCCGACGCCGACGCCTACCCCGACGCCGACGCCCACGCCCACGCCCACGCCCCTCTCGCCGGAGGAGCAGCGCGATCTTGACGACCGCACCTTCCTTGAAGGCGTCTCCTTTCCGAAATACAGCGCGGGCGAGGAGAACGAGGCGTTTTTCTCGGGCAGATGGATCGAAAAGGAGATCGACGGCGCGGTCCATCACGTCACCGTGACCGACGGCGCGCAACTCTTCTTCATGACGCGCGGATGCGCCTATATCGACGTCGTCTTCACGCTGATCACCGAACTGGAGACCCCGTGGTTCGCCGTCTCGATCGACGGAAAGGACCCGAAAAGACAACTGATCACCGAGCCGCGCGTCGTTCTGCCCGACGACGGCAGGCACGTGCTGCGCATCGTCGCCGACGGCATGACCGAAAGCGAGAAGAAACTGCGCGAGATCGGTTTCGCCCTCAAAGAGATCGTCTGCCCGGAGGGCGGCAGTATGCGCGCCGTCGTGCCGCAGAACAAACTGGTCTTCTTCTACGGCGACAGCATCACCGAGGGTGTGCTGGCGCTCAGGGTCAACAACAAAGCGGAGGGAAACAGCGCGACCGGCGCATATCCGTGGTTCCTCTGCAAGGAAGTCGGCGCGATCCCCTACTATATCGGCTACGGCGCGACCGGCGTCAAAATGACCGGCAGTTTCAACACCCTGCACTATACGATCAGTCACCTGAGCATCCGCGAGAAGGTCGATTTCTCGCTCAAGCCCGACCTCATCATGATCAATCACGGCACCAACGACTCGCTGAACGGCGTGAAGTCGGACGTCTTCAAAGCGCAGTTTGAAAAGGATCTGAACTACCTCAAGGAATGTTATCCGGACGTGCCGATCGTCGTGATGATCCCCTTCGGACAGTATTTCGCAAAGGAACTGCGCGCGGTCTGCGCTCTGGTGGAAGGCGTCAGCGTCATGGAGACGAAGAACGCCGGCATGACGGTCGACGGACTTCATCCCTTCAAGGAAACCGCCTCAAAGGGCGCCAAAACGCTCGCCAAGACCCTGCTCGGGATCGTCGGAGAGGAGTTCTTCTCGTGAAAAAACAAACGCTGTTCCGTAAAAGCGCGGTATTCGTCCTTGCGCTCTGCCTGACGGTACTGCCCCTCTGCGTTCTTTTCCCGCGGCAGGCGTCCGCCGCCGGTACGGGAGAACCGCTTCTGACGCTCGAGGGCGTCGACGGCGTGCCGGGCGGCAAGGCGACGGTCGGGAACGGCAAGGTCAACGACCTCGGACTGTCCGGCGGCGAGATCGAGGGGAACGTCTTCTTCTTCGATCTGCCGCTGAAAACAGGGCGGTATCTGGCGGTCATCACCTACTGTTCGGGCGCAGACGACCGCTATTTCATCATCGACACGGACAGCGGCAGCGTCAAGCTCCCCTGCCCGAATACGGGCGGGTTCGATATACCCGGAAAAGCCTCCGCCCTTCTTGACGTGACCGAACACGGCGACCTGATCGTCGGCTCCGACTGGTACGCGCCAGACCTTGTGCGCATCGAACTGTACGCCGACGACGCCTTCCCGTTAGACGGAACAGACCTCGTAAGGGGAGAAACCGAAACGCTCGGATGCGGCGGCGCGACGCTTTCTTTCGATCTGAAAAACGGCGTCTGGTCGCTGTACACGGGCGAAACCGAGCGGATAAAGGACTGCTTTTTTACCGTCACGGTCAACGGGCGGCAGCTCACAAACGAAGATTTTCCGGTGCGTGAGATCAAGGAAAAAAGCGAAGACCTGCTGACCGTGCGCCATTCGGGCGAAAAGGGCGGAGACGTCGAGGTCGAACAGCGCTTCCGGGCAACGCCCGAAGGACTGGAAACTGCGCTGACGGTCCTGTCTTCAAACGGTAAGGAGCTCACCCTCGGCGACGCTTCCCCCGTTCTGCTCCACACCGGCGGCGTCGGCGTGGAAAAGGGCGTGTTCCTGCAGATCCCGTTCGACAACGACGCCTGGACGGAGCCGCGCTTCTTGGCTGAAGACCGGATCGGCTTCCCCTCCGTCGGCTGGGAGGTCGGCGCGTGGTTCGACCGGGACAGCGGCGAAGGGCTGATCTTCGGTTCGCTCGATCACGACGCGGTCAAGACCGGCGTCGAGGCGTACGGAACAGACGGAAAACTCCGCCGCTTCGCGGTCAGAACGGGCGCGGCGGGCGCCGGAACGCACGACCTCTGCCCGCACGGCGTCCTGACCGGGAAAACGGTGTCCACGCCCGCGATCTACGTCGGCTTTGCACAGGACTGGCGCGACGGCATGGAGCGCTTCGCACACGCCTGCGCGGCGCACGAAGCGCCGAAAGCGTCCTCCTTTACGCTTCCCTGCGGCTTCAATTCCTGGGGCAGGATGCAGTCGGGCGTGTCCTACGGCGCGATGACCGGCGTTTCCGATTTTGTCGCAGGCGAACTGCAGAAGACCTTCGAGGACGCCGGCGGGACGGTGTATATCAACCTGGATTCCTACTGGAACCGCCTTGCGTCCAACGATCCGTCCTTCAAGGGCGACCTTGACGAAGCGCTCTCCCTGTTCGTTGCGCACTGCCGCGAAAACCGGCAGCAGGCAGGCATTTACCTCACCCCCTTCGCCGTCTGGAAGGACAGCGAGGACGACCTGAAAAACGAAAAGATCGCCGGTACCGACTATACCTTTTTCGACGCGGCGCTCCGCCTGCCCGACGGAACGCTGTGGGGAAAACTCGACGGCGGCTGGGCGCTCGACCCGACCCACCCCGGCACGGCGGCGTATATCGCCGACCGCATCGGCTATTTCAAAAAACTCGGTTTCACCTATCTGAAACTTGATTTTCTCACGCACGGCGCCCTGGAAGGAAAGCATTACGACGGGAAGATCACGACCGGGATGCAGGCGTACAACGTCGGCATGAAGCTGATAGAGGAACTCTGCCAAAACGACTTCTTCATCAATCTGTCGATCTCGCCGATCTTCCCCTACCGCTATGCAGACGGCAGACGGATGAGCTGCGACGCCTTCTCTTCACTGGACGATACGAAGCATCTGCTCTCCCATATCACCGCCTGCTTCTTTGAAGGCGCGCTCTACGCTTTCCCCGATCCCGATCACCTCGTCGTGACCGGCGTTCCCGAGGGGTTGGCGCGTGCGCGCGTCACCTCGGGGATCATCTCGGGCGCGAGCATACTTCTGGGCGACGATCTCTCAAAGGCGGCAAGGGACGAAACGGCGAAAAAGCGGATAAAGGAACTCTTCGAAAAAGAGGAGATCCTGAAGATCGCCGCGCGCGGGAACACCTTCCGTCCGGTATCGGTCACGCCCGGGCAGCGCTGCGCCGACGCCTATTTCGATACGGACGGCGATACCCTGTACCTCGCGCTCTTCAATTTCGACGCGACGAAAAAGAAAATGACCGTCGACCTGCCGGAACTGACCGGCGGCAAATTCGCGGCGAAGGCGACGGAACTCTGGAAAGGGCTTGCCGTTACGGTCGAAAACGGCGCGCTGACCGTCTCCCTGCCCGCGCAGGACGCCGCGCTCATCAAGATCGCCCTGTCAGACAAAGCAGACGATCCGACGCCGACCCCGACGCCCACGCCGACTCCGACCCCGACGCCCACGCCGACGACCGCGCCGACCGCGACCGACGCGCAAACGGCGTCCCCCGACGAAACGCCCGCGCCGACTTCCGACACGGCGTCCGCACCGGAAACCGCAGTCGATCCGACGCCGCCGAGCGAAGAGCCGGCTGAAACGAACGCCGGGAGCGAAACGCCGCCGGCGACGCCTTCCGGCAGTATCGGGGCGTGGATCGCGCTCGCAGCCGCCGGCGCCCTCCTCGCAGCCGGCTGCGCCGTCTTCCTTATCCTGCGCAAAAGGAAAAAATAGAAAGCGGTCTTTTACAGTTAAAAACGCCTTGTAAACGCCTTCTGCAATTGAAGAAAAATGCGAAGAAAAATGCCTTCTGCAATTGAAGAAAAAAGTCTTGACAAAACCGGTGCGTCATGGTATACTGCTTTCTGCATCCGTTCGCCGGGCGAACGAATACGGGCTATTAGCTCAGTCGGTTAGAGCTACCGGCCCATAACCGGTTGGTCTGGGGTTCGAGTCCCTAATCGCCCACCAGAAACAGGAGCGCACCCCCACGAGGGGGTGCGCTCCTGTTTCTGATCGTCTGTTTCACGACTCAAACCCCCGAGTTTTTGCCCGCGTGTCCGACCGCGGGCAAAAATCTCCAGGCGCTTCGCTCTATCTGCGCAGGGTAAGTTTCCGCTTTGGCGAAGCGCGGGTTCAGAGTCCCTAATAGCCCTCCAAAGTGCAGCGCGCACCCCCCCGCGGGGGTGTGCGCTCCTGTTTCTGATCGTCTGTTTCACGACTCGAACCCCCGAGTTTTTGCCCGCGTGTCCGACCGCGGGCAAAAATCTTCAGGCGCTTCGCTCTATCTGCGTAGGGTAAGTTTCCGCTTTGGCGAAGCGCGGGTTCAGAGTTCCCTGTTTCACGACTCGAACCCCCGAGTTTTTGCCCACGTGTCCGACCGCGGGCAAAAATCTCCAGGCGCTTCGCTCTATCTGCGCAGGGTAAGTTTCCGCTTTGGCGAAGCGCGGGTTCAGAGTCCCTGACAGCCCTCCAAAGTGCAGCGCGCACCCCCCACGAGGGGGTACGCTCCTGTTTCTGATCGTCACACACGACCAGGGGGCACTTGCACACAATTACTTTTTGTAGTTTTCGGTTGAAAAGCAAAAAACATAAAAAAGCCGATGGATTCCCGATGATCCACCGGCTTTCTTTTAATGGTGAAAGTGCAAAAAAGCCCGTATTTACGGGACTTTTGGACAATTTAAAACTTAAAACACAATTCAATTAACAATAAATCTATTAACAGGTTTATGAAATTTTTTCTGCAATAATAAATATAGCAAAAATCAAGCATATAATTAATATCGTCAGAAATATGGCAATCATGATATTAAGATAAACTTTTAATCCGAATGTTTTATCAATAAAAAATAAAAACACAAAAAATAGGATGATTGTCATTGCAATAAATAATAAGCCAAATAAAGCTTGTTTAATACTTACATCATTACTCGATTTTCCGACAAAAGCATCAAAACAATTGATTATTCCTTTTAACAAATATTTTATAAAGTTCATACTCTTATCTTCCTCTTTCCCAGATCATAAGTCGGTACTTTTTTATCGCAGCTTTGAATATATCGCTGTTTGTCAGTTTTGTCAAGCGGTTTGTGAAAAGATTTTTAATCATTTTTTGTGAAATCAGCAGATAGAAAAGGCCTGCTGCAAGATCGCATAGACAGATACAAATCCGAACCCCACGCTGATCGGTGCAGGGTTCGGATTTGTCGTAAATCTGAAGATTTGAAAAATGCCGAAACCTTTTCAATCTTTTGAACACTTATCGAATGGAGCGCCGAAACGCTCCATAATCATTCAGCTTCAGAACGGAGGTTTTTCACATGAAAAAAGGAGTTGTATTATCAGCGGTATTATTGATGATCGGCATGTTTTTGTTCTGCGCCTGCGACCCTGTTTATCCTCCCGGAGAATTGAAAGCAGAAGCGGGACCGCTCACACAAGGCGCTTCTGACGGCATCCATATCACTTATCCGAATATCGGCGGAACGGTCGTATGCGGCTGGAAAAACCAAAATGCGGAAATTATAGACGGAAGTGATATCGTTTCGATCGACGGTCTTACCGTTACAGGGCTGAAACCCGGAACCGCCCGCATAAAAGTCAGCGCGGCGACGGTCCTGTCGGAGGTGTCTGCCGCGGAAGGGTATACCGAAAAAGTGTATTCTGCCGAAATCAACGTCAAAGTGGAAGAGCGTTCTCGATCCGGACAGGACAAACTGAATGTTGCCTACGTTTACGTGGAATATCTTGACAAGGACGGCTTCGGCGGCAGCGGCACCTTCGGCGACGGCGTGTACGTTGCGTATCCGGGCGCGGACGGCGCTTTCAAAGTCTTTGATACGGTCAGGATCGAATTCTACGGCAGTCAGTTCAGAACAGAAGACAAGACCGTCACGCTGCCGTCCGATCCCGATCACGGCGGCGCCGGTACCAAGACCTTCCGGCAGATCATCGACAAGGCGGAAAGCGCCCGCCTTGCTAAACACGAAAACGGCGAGCCGGTCTATTCCTGACCGATCGAACGGCAGCCAATAACGTCATCATGAAAGGAGCAAAACGATCGGGGAAAGCCGCTTGACGACACGAAAATCAATACGGCGCATCGTTACGGATACGGCAGCCGCCAAACGACCGAAGAAAAAACAAAGTAAAGATACACGTATATTCCCGCGGCAAACAAGAATTTAACGGTATAAAGTCATTCTGATTCCTGCTGCTCCTACGGATTCGCTCATCTTTTCTTTTCCGTCAGGCATAAACCCGCATTTTTTGTAAAAGCGAAAAGCTTTTTTATTCTCCTTCAAAAGCCATACATAGACTT
>JAFTCT010000049.1 GCA_017454525.1 Clostridia bacterium | reverse complement strand
TCCTCTGCCACCCTTTCCGAAAGGGTGGCGCCTAAAGGACGCAGTCCGCACGCGGCAAAGTGGGTTTCAAATAAAAATCAACAAGACAAAAGACGCAGTTCGCACGGGTAAACCGCATTTAATTCAAAACGCGCAAAAAAAGACGGACGCCGCGTACGGGCGGCAAATCCGTCTCTTTTTTATCTTTCCACAGTAGGAAAGCTTTTGCGGGGGTTCCCGGGGGCGCTTTTCTCGAAAAGCGCCCCCGGGTCGAACTTTGTAACTCGAAAAGCGCCCCCGGGTCGAACTTTGTATCTGAAAAGCGTTCCTCGGGTCGCACCCGGCTGCCGCGTCAGTTCCCCGCGAGGAAATCGAGCAGCGTTGTGACGTCGCTGATATCGACGCTGCCGTCGGTGTTCAGATCGAACGACGGCAGGATGGCGCCCGTAGAGAGGGCGTCGAGCAGGGCAGTGACGTCGGAGATATCGGTTTTGCCGTCGCCGTTGAGGTCGCCGAACAGGCCGGCGGCGGTCAGGGTCAGGTCGAAGACGACGTCCCCGTTTTCCACGGTGATCGGCGCGGAGAAGGCGGCGCAGCCGTCTTTGACGGCGATCAGCGTATAGGCGCCGGGTGTGACGCCCTCAAAGGCGTAACTGCCGGAATTGCCCGTAAAGGCGGTGCGGAACGCCGGCGTATCCTCGCCCTCGTGCACAAGGAAGACGCTGCCCGCCGCGTCCTCGTCGCCGACGGCGTTGACGGCGCCGCTGACGGAATAGGTCACACAAAGCGGGGCGAAGCGCAGGGTGAAGCGGACGTATTCGTGGTAGGAATTCGTGAATTCTCTGCCGGTCACTTGATAGGAAGAGGGATCGGAGCCGTCGAGGGTGAGCGCGATACCGAGATCCTCCGGGAAGACGTATTTTTCCGCCTGTCCGCCCTTGGTCGCCACGGCGAAGGAGACTTCGTAAGCGTGTCCTTCCTCAAAGAGATCGCCGTTTTGAAGCGATACGGGGTTTTCGGGATCGGTCACGTCTTTCCAGTCGTCGTAATACGACCAGCGCGCGCCTTCGCTCGTCACGCTCTCGGTATAGGCGTATTTTTCGATCGCTTCGCCGATCGCAGGCGTCCGGAAGCCCGCGACCGTGACGTTCCTCACCTCGAGCGCGTAAACCGGAGAGAGTTCGACGTCGCTGTAATCGAGCTGGATCCTGCCTTCATATTGATTCAGACAGTTTTCGCCGTCGAACCAACTGTTGTAGATCCTGCCGGCATCGATCCCCCAATACTGGAAGACGTGCGGATCGTTTTCGGGCAGCGGATCGGGCAGCAGGTAGACGACGGTTTCCGCGGCGGTGCAGAAGACGCGCTGCGTATGTTCGGCGTCAAGATACGCCTTGCCGCCGTGCACGGTGACGCCGTAGAGCCCCGAGAAGGAGGCGCGCAGCGTCTTATCGCCCACCCATGTGCATTCGATCACGTCGCCGGGCTGATACTGCGTCGACGAATTGCCGAGTTTCCAATACTGGAAGCCCCAGTCATTGGGATAATCCAGTCCGTAATGCCGCGGATCCTTGAGCGTGACCGAGTCTCCGACGTGATATTTGAACGTGTAGGTCTCGCCCTCGTCGCCCATCGTCACGTTCAGGCGCGAAACGCCCTTGAGTCCGTTTCCGCCGGCGGAAATGTAGACGTTGTCGGTCACGTTCGGCACGGTGTAAACGCCCTGCGCGTCGGAAGTCACTTCAAAGGGATCGCCCTCCACGGCGGCGTAGATATGGAAATCCGAGGGATCGACGATCTCGTAGTCCTCTTTGGGGACCACTCTGAATTTGAAATCCCGTCCCGCGATCGGTCCGCCGTTGATCTGTTCGATTGAGCAGTGCGGAATACCGTTGATGGCTTCAAAGCCCTGCAGCACGGAAACGCGATAGCTTTTGAACATTTCGAGGGTCGCGTAATAGTCGGGGAACTGCCCGACGTAGAAGACCGCGCCCGCCTTGACGTTCAGACCGCCCGAAGAAAGATAGGACGCGTAGGACAGTTCGTATCTGCTGCGCTGATGGGTCGTCCACACGTCGGAATCAAGCGCCTTATAGGCGATCGTCGGCTGTGAGACGATCTCGGCGTCGCCAAACCAGGAGGGGGTGACGTAGGAGACCGAATAGGTATCGCGGTCAAACTGGGATCTCGTCAGGCGGCGCATACCGAAGAGGGAAGTGCCGTCGGTCGGCTCGGTGGTCAATGCAAGCGCGGTCCTGTCGAGCACGACCATGCTGCGGATCTTGTGCAGGTCTCTCCAGGTCATATCCGAAACGTCGGTGAAGGTGCTTCCGTTGCCCTTCTTGCCGTAGACCGTGCTTCCCTTGACGATCTGCGAGGCGGGGCGGGGATTGAGCTCCTCGTTGCCGTTGCTGTAGGTGAAGGTCAGCCCGGTGAAGTCGACGCCGCCCTCAAAGCGCCCGCCGTAGATCTCGGGATAGTTGACGTAGGAATAGCTGTCCAGGCGATGCGGCAGATTGTTGTAAAGGTTGTCGAGGTTCTGCTCGAAAGAGTGCAGAGCGTAGCCGTCGGAAACGAAATATCCGCCGTTGATCACCGTGTGGCACTGCACGCGCGGATCCTCGACCCCGTGCTCGACCGCCCAGTCGTAGGGAGCCGTCGCGTCGGCGAAATCGACGATCGTCGTTCCGAACGCCGTCAGCTCGCGCGCGCAGAAATCCTCTCCGTCCACCACGATCCCGTTGCTCTTTGCAATGAATTTGCCGCCGTTGATCTCGGTCGCGATCATATCGGCGATCACGGTGCCGCGATAGTTTTTCCAGGAGTTGTTCTCCTGATTGGTGCCCAGTCCGAATTTGGTGCATTCGGCGTCGAGCGAATAGGTGCCGCCGTTGATGGTCAGCTTCGTTTCGCCGTAGGGATCGGGCTCTCTCCAGGCGTAGCTGCGCACACGCAGCGCCGCAATCGCAGAGTCGATGGCGCGCTTCGAGGTCATAAACACGCCTCCGCCTCCGACCGAGTCGTCAAGCGTCAGTTTCGCGTTGTCGACTCTGATCACGACAAAATCTTGTAGTTCCGCTTCGAGGTTGGACGTCGAGGCGGTGTCGGTGCAGATCATTTTATGGCCGTTGAAGTCGAGCGTGACGACCGCGCCCACCTGGACGGTCAGATTGACGAGCGTCGAGGTGTTCTGCGGATAGTCGGCTGCGTTTGCGCGCAGATCGTCGGTGAGCTTGATCGTGACGGGACCGTGGCTGTAGCAATAACTGCCGTTCACCGTGCCCAAACAATCCCTCAGATCGTCCCAGCTCCCGGCTTCAAGGACGCTTCCCGGCTGTTCCGGCTCCTCCGCCGCCGTCCCCATCGGGAAGAGCGTCAGAACGCCCAAAAACGTAAAGAGTGCGACGATCAGGCACAGCGCCCTTTTTATCAAAATATTTTTCATGGTTCACCCTCCTTTTTCCCTTGAAAAAACGGTGTTTCAGACGATATCTTTCCGTCTGTATTATACCTTTTTTCCCGCTTGAATGCTATGTGCCGTTCGGCACATTTTTGAAAAAGGAGCCGCGCTGCAAAAAATAAAAAGGGCTTTCACGCGGCGCGGCGGAACGCGCGATGAAAGCCCCTTTTGCGGTCAAAGGAAAAACCGATCAGAAATCTTTTAAGACGATCCCCAGCCGGCACGCCTCCGCGACCAGCTCCGTGCGGGTGTGGAAGCCGGTCTTTGCGAGCATATTCTCAACGTGCCGCTTGACCGTTCCGGCGGAAATGCAGAGCTTCTCCGCGATCTCGGCGTTGCTCTCGCCCGTCGGCAGTTCGCGCAGGACCTGCAGTTCTCTGTCGGTCAGATCGTGGTTGGTGGCGGCGCCGAAAAGAACGGTCGGCGTTTGATCCGGCCAGACGCGCTCGCCGCGCATGGTGCGGTCCATGACGGCGAGGATGTGTTCCTTGTTCGCCTCCTTATACCAGAAGGAATCGACGCCCGCCTCCTTCGCGCGCGCAAGGAAGGAGTATTCCGGCATGGAGGTCACGATGATGATCCTGATCTCGGGGAACTCCTTCTTGATGATCGCGGCGGCTTCGAGCCCGCTCTCGCCTAACACCGTACAGACGTCCATGAGGATGAGGTCGACCTTTCCCGCACGGCAGAGGTCGGGCGCGAGCGCGGCGTTTGAGATCGAGGAGGAAAGCGTGAAGCGGTCGTCGGCTTTGACGAAGATCTCAAACAGTTGACGGGGCATCTCCTCGTCTTCAACGATCAGAACGCGGCAGGGCATATTACGGTTCTCCTTTCGGGATGATCACGGTCAGCGCCCAGAAGCCGTCGGCGCGGATCTCAAGCGATCCGCCCGCCGATTCCAGGCGGTTTTTCAAGTTCTTTAGTCCTCCGTGCGGCGCCGGATCCCCCTCGGGAGGCAGTCCGTCGTTGCGGAAGACCGTCAGCGTGTCGTCCGCGCGGTCGGCGCAGGCGATAAACAGGCGCCCGGCGCGCGCGTGCTTGACGGCGTTGAGCATCGCTTCGCGCGCCGCGTAGGTGAACAGGCGCAGAAAGAGCCCGTCGCGGCGCAGGGAGCGGCTTTCGTAGACGAGCGAGATGCCGAGGGAGGCGGCGAGGACCCCGAGGTCCTTTTCGGCGTCGGCGGCGCCGTCCTCCTCCGCCTCGCGCTTCAGCAGCAGCGCGCTGCTCTGCCAGAGGGCGGCGACCTTCCTCATTTCTTCGGGATCCGCGCGCTCTGTCGCGATCTGCGTCTGCAGGAGCAGGCGGTTCATCTCGTCGTGGATGTTCATTTTCGCGCGCAGGATCTCGTTTTGCCGCACGTGCTCGCCGATATTCGCGCTGTAAGCGCGCAGGGCGCCGTTCATGCGCGCAAGACGCGCGGTCTCGCTTTTCAGGCGCGCCGTTTTCAAGGACAGCTCGGTGACGTCGGCGGCAGTCAGTTCGTAAAGCGGCGCGTTTTCCCACGTCAGCGTGCGCAGAGTCACCGAACGGACCGTCCCGTCGGGCAGCGCGACCGTCCCGCCGGGCGGAAGAGAGGCGGCGAGTTCCTCGCCGCTGCGCACGGTATGACCGGTCAGAAGAAAACTGATCGCGCGCATTTTTTCATTGACGAGCACGCATCTGCCGCCCTCTAAATAGAAGCAGACGCCGGGGGAGAGCCGGTCGAAGCTCTCGGCGATCGAAGCGGGAGAGATCTTCGTCTTGCGGACGTGGCGCAGGAGCAGGGCGCTGAAAACGGTCAGTCCGCCCGAAACAAAATGCAGAATAAGGAAGACGGGCGCGCCCGCGTCGGGCGTGCCGGACAGCTTCAGACGCTCTAAGATCAGCAGCGCCGCAAATCCGTAAAGCGGCGGCAGCAGGGACAGCAGAACGCAAAGGTACCGGCGCAGTCTGACCGATATGAAAACGTTGACGGCGCCGAGAAGACAGAATATCAGCGCCCAGAGCATCAGGTGCGGCGAAAGCCCGCAAAGCGCCGGGGACAGGTCGGCAAAATGGATCGGGAGGCGGTTCATCGGGCGTCCCTCCCTTCAAAAACGAAGGTGTAATAGGCGCTTTGATCCTCGCGCCGCACCGTGAAGCGCACGCCGGCGCTTTCAAGGCGCGCCGCGCGTTCCTCCGTCAGCGCGGGCAGGGCGTTTTCAAAGGTCAGACGCAGAACATTCTCCCGCGCGGCGATATGGACGCCGGACAGGGCGGGCAGAGCGCGCTCGACCAGTTCCTCAAAGGCGTCATAAAAGCCGAGCGCCTCCTCTTTGCAAAGGTCGGCGGAGAGGGCGCCGGTGCGCAGCGCGGGCAGTCCTGACAGCGAAAGGGCGCGCAGAGACCCGTCGAGCGCGAGAAGCAGCTCTTTGCCGCCCGCCGCCTCGCCGTTTTCATAAAGCAGCGTGAGATTGGCGCGCCGTTTGATATACGCCGCCGGAACGCAGATCCTCTTTAACTTGTCCGCGGCGTCTATTTCGCCGCCGGGCGTGCGCAGGGCGCTTTGCGCGCCGTCGGCAAGGGAAACGATCGCTTCTGACTGCGCTCTCACGCTCTGCGCGATCAGATCGTAGACCCTGTTCTTCTCGAGCGTGCGCGCCTGCTCGGCTTTCAGTTCGTTCTGCAGCCGGATCAGCACCGCTTCCTCGCGAAGGCGCTCCTCCGCCTCCGCAAGCCCGGCGTTCACGCGGTTGATCGCCGTAAGGTCGTCCTGCCAGTAGACCCTGCCGCCGCGCACCTCCGCGCTTTCAAGGCGCGTGTCGCCGTCGAGCATCACCGGCGTTTTCTGCGGCGGGCGCCGGTCCTCCCGGAGCGCGGAGCGCGAGGAGGCGTAGACCGTTTTCCCCGCGTTGTCGGTGATCGCCGCACAGACCGACGACAGCGAAAAGAGCGAGGAATACCCCTCGTTCGAGGGGACCAGCCCGATCGCAAGACAGCATTCAATGAAGCAGGCGCAGGAGAAACAGAGGACCTCCTGAAACTCAAAAACGTTGATCCCGTCATATTTCGGCTGCCTGTCAAGCAGGTATAAGATACTGAAAAGGAGCGCCGCGACGATCGGCGCCGGCGGGATGACCGTCAGCTTCCGAAGCGCCGAAAGACGCGATTTGTGCGCGAATATCCCGACGGCAAAAAAGAGCAGCATTACCGCCCAGATCACCGGGATATAGTAGAAAGGACCGCGCGCATAGTCGGCGTCCCAGTTTGCAAAGCCCGGACGGAAGGAAAAGGCGAGGAAATGCAGATCGTTGGTCAGCACCGACAAAAATAGGATAAGCGAGAGAAGCGCGGGCAGGAATACCGCCGCGCGCGGGCGCTTGCCGGGGCGCAGATCGTGACAGACCGCGGCAAGATATAAAAAGGTCGGCGCCGCAAGGATCGGTAAATAATAGAGATACCAGACGTACCGCGCCGCCGCGCCGGGCGCAGTGAAAGCAAAATATTTGACGGCGCACAGAAACGCGAGCAGCGCGATCATCGAGGAGGAGAGCGTCAGAAACGCGCGCACCCGCCGGTCGACGACCCTGCCGTGAACGCGCAGCGTGAACCACGTCGAAAGAAAAATGTAGAAGACCGGAACGACAGGGCGCAAAAAGGTGCCGCGCGTGAGGATCGTGACCGTCGCCGCCGCGAAAAGGATCAGAAGCGTCAGCCCGACCGCGGCAAGCGACCGCCTCACGGGATGCAGCGCAGTATTTCCGTTCATGACCGCTCCTTTCTTCACCGCCCCGGCGAACTCTTTCGTGTATTATACCATATTTCCGGCTTTTTGTAAAGCGCTTCGCGCAGCGTTATCGTCTGCCGCTTGCCGGCTTTGACGTTTTGATCTCCCGGTGCGGTCTTCGGGATACGTCGTTCGACACGGGGAGAACGACCGGAGAACGCGACCCGGGGGCGCTTTTTTGAGATACAAAGTACGACCCGGGGGCGCTTTTCGAGAAAAGCCGCCCCCG
>JAFTCT010000048.1 GCA_017454525.1 Clostridia bacterium | reverse complement strand
TTTTCTATTTTTGCTTTACGCGCGCAATTGTTCCGGTGAAGCAGTAATACGCCGTTCGTTTTGTCGGCGTCGCCGACACCTTTACCCACGAAAAGGCAACAGCCTCATCCGGCGGCAAGCGCCACCTTACCGGGAACCCCCGAACACCGCTCCTTGCGTCGCGCTATTCGGGGAACCCCTTCCCCATCGGGGAAGGCTCCTTAGCCACCCTTTCCGAAAGGGTGGCGCCTAAAGGGCGCGCTCCGCGGCTTCGCGCTTCGCGCGCAATTGTTCCGGTGAAACAGTAATACGCCGTTTCTGCGCTGAATGCCCCCCTTTTTTTTCTTTACAAATATGAAAAACCGTGCTATAATGAAAAAAAAGGACCCTTGAGACGGAAAGCGAAAGCGGGGAAGAGCAATGGATTTCTTTATTGCGGACACACATTTTTTTGACAGATACTGCATCAAGTTTGACGGCAGACCTTTTGCGAACGTCGAGGATATGAACGAGACGCTGATCAGGAACTGGAACGCCGCCGTAGGGGAGGGCGACCGCGTGTTCGTCGTGGGCGACTATTCCTACGGCAACGGCGCGGACCTCGTTTCGACGGCGCAGCGGCTCAAGGGAAAAAAGATCCTCATCCGCGGCAACCACGACAACGACGTGAACCTGAAATACGCGTTCGACGAAATATACGACTTTCTCGAAGTGCGTCTCGACAACGCGACGGTGGTCCTCTGTCACTATCCGCTCTCCTCCTTCAAGGATATGCAGAAGGGCGGCACGGTGCATATCTACGGGCACGTTCACAATTCGATCGAGGCGAAGATCGCAAACGACGTTTACAACCGCCTGCGCGCGCTTCCCGGCGGCGAATACCGTTTCGAAGCGTATAACGTCGGCTGCATGCAGCCGCTTGTCGACTATACGCCGCGCACGCTGGGGGAACTGCGCGCCAGAGCCCTGAAATACCCCGTAAAATTCGATCACTGAACTTCGCGCTCCGGCGGTCCTTTGCCGGAGTGCATATTTTTATACATTTTTCAAAAAAGTATTATTTTTTTTCAAAAAAGCCGTAAGATTTTTGATTTTTCCGCGCATAGAAAGACGTAAGGACAAAACGCCACGGAAAAGCGGCGTCCGGGCGCCGGAACGGACCGCGGAATGACACGAAGGACGAAGAGAAGGATGTTAGGCGACCGTGAACTGATCATGATTCTCCGCGGCGACCCGAACGAGGGGCTGCGGCTGCTGACGAGTACCTACGGGGGACTGGTCTTTTCGGTCGTGCGCGGCGCGATGCCGGGGATGCCCGAGCGGGATATCGAGGAGTGCGCCGCCGACGTTTTCAGCGAGTTCTATCTCTCGCTTTCCTCGTTCGATCCCGAAAAGGGGAGCGTCAGGGGCTACATCTGTACGCTCGCGAAGCACAACGCGCTCGACTGTCTGCGGAAGCGAAAAACGGTCGAATACGGCGACGAGGCGATCGATACGCTCTGCGACGGCGGCGCGTCCGTCGAGGAACGCTTCGAGGAGCGGGAGGAAAAGAAAAAACTCGTGGACGCGGTCAGAGCGTTGGAAGAGCCCGACAGGGAGATCGTGATCCGCAAGTTCTATCTGAAGGAGCCGTCGAAAACCATCGCGAAGAGACTGGGTATGTCCGCGGGAAACGTCGACGTGAGGACGCACCGGGCGCTGGAAAAACTGCGCGCGGCGCTCGGAAAGGAGGAAAGTTGATATGAAAGGACCTGAAGAACTCTTTGACCTGATCGGCGAAGAGGAAGCCGGACGGCTTTTAGAGGGGATCGAAGAGAAACTGCCCGAAAGAAAACGCGCCCGTCTGCAGGCGCGGGTCGCGGAGAAGGTCGGCTTGACGGGACGCGGCGCCCGCCGTCCGACGACCGTGCTGCGCATCCTTTCAGCGGCGGCGGTGATTGCGCTCGCGGTGACGGCGGCGATCCTCATACCGGCGCTGACGAAACGCGCGCAGAACGGTAAAGACAACGTCTGTCAGGACGGGATGATCTTTGTGCTCAACGACGACGGCGTGTCCTATAAGCTGTGGGACGTCAGTGAGAGCGGCGAAGACGTTGTGATCCCCGATACCGTCAACGGTCTGCCGGTCACGGCGGTGGGCGCGCGGGCGCTCACCAACTGTACGGCGAACAGCATCACCTTTTCCAAATACGTGAAGCTTATCGAGTCGGGCTTTTTGCTGAATTCGGATATCAGCGTCATTCACGTCGATAAAGCGAACGTCGCCTATATAAACAGAGACAATAACATCGTGAACAGTGATATGTCCAGCGTGGTCATCGGCTTTGTCCCCGTTATCTCCGATGGGATCAGCACGGTCGGTTCCTCCGCTTACGCGGGGCATACAAAATTAGCGAAAATAGTCCTGCCGGAGAGCGTGACGTCGATCATGGACCATGCGTTTGCGGGATGCTCGTCCCTGAGTTCGGTCGATCTGCCCGCCGGACTGAAGATTCTCGGCAGCGCGGCTTTTGAGGGCTGCTCTTCGCTTACGCAGATCGTTCTGCCCGAAGCGCTTTCTTCTGTTCCGTCGCGCGCCTTCAAGGATTGCACGTCTCTTCGGAGCGTCTATATCCCCGCGTCTCTCACCGCGATCGCAAAGGACGCCTTCGAGGGCTGTACGGCGCTCGAAACGGTGGTGCTCGGGGGAAGTGAAGAGGAATGGAAGGAACTGACCGAACGCTCGGACGGCGGTTTTTGGGAGAACAGGAAGGTCACGACCGTGACGGATCTGCTGTCCGGCGCGTCGCGCGGCTGCCATACGGCGTTAGACTACGCGCTTGCCGGGGAATTCACGTTTGTCGGTACCGAGCCGGAGGAACGGTTAAGTTCGGCAAATCTTCCGGCGCGCAGGATCAGACTGTGCGACGACGGACGCTTCGTCTTCACCGGCATAACGGACGTCACGGGAAACTATACGCTGGATAACGGCGTCCTGACGCTGATTTACGGCGAGAATGAGCGAATACGGTTCGATTATTCCCCGGGGACGCTCGTCCTGAAAGAGGAATGGAATACGAAAAACGGCGTTTATTCTCCGGAAATGCGTTTCTGCCTGAACGGGATATCGGATGCGTAAAGATTCTTTGAATATAAACGGGAGGAAACAATGAACAGAACGGTACTGATCGCGATCCTGGTGTGCGCGCTGACGCTGCTCCCGTCCTGCGCGCAGACGCCGCCTCAAACGGCTTCGGCGGATCCGGGGGAGAGCGACCTTCAGACGCGGGAAAGCCCGACCCTCCGGACGGGAGACGAAAACGGCGCCGACCCGATGGGCAATAATGCAATAACGCCAGCGAAAGAACGTGACGACGGCGGGATCGCGCCCGGCGTTTACCACCGGGATCCAACGGGTAAGTCGTACGAAAACGCATGGCTCGTGCTGAAAGAAAGCGGCGTATGGTATATGTACGGTTTCGGTTCATATACGGCGGTCCCGCACGGGAAATATACGACCGACGGCGACAGACTGGACTGCGGCGCTCTGGTTTTCGAACAGACGGAGAAGGATACGCTCCGGCTCGTCTCCGGCGTCTTTGTTACGGGCGAAAGTCCCGTCGAGCCCGGTACGAAGTACGTTCGCGAGGAGGGAAGCGGTGCAAACGGCGTCTTTGGCGTGACCGTCGATCCCGGGGAAACCGACGGATCGGCATGGAAGACCTATATCTGTGCGAAGCACGGATGCAGCGGGATCTTTTCGATCTCGTTCGGCGGGAACGGTCAGTGCACTTATTATGAGGGACTGATCAGCAGCCACCTGGGTCTGGCGGAGTGGACGCTCGAGGACGGCGTCCTGACGGTCAAAGAGGGAAGGGCGGTCATGCACGACGATCACAAGACTTACGAAATGAAGGACTTCTGTTACCGCTTCGCCGTCAACGGTGACGAACTGACGTATTTGGCGGACGTTTCGGACAGTTTTCCCATGGTCCGGCTCGAGGACAAAGAGATCTTTTTTCGCGTATGACAATAGCGGCGGCGGTCGGGAATATGAATAATAAGGGGCTGTTTCATTTGCCTGCAAATGAGCAGCCCCCGCAAAACGGATGGTCGGGATCCCGTCCGTTTTGCGCGACTTTTGCGGTTTTGTCCGGACAGGCGAACGCTTATTGTCTAACAATATGACAAAACCGAGGCGTG
>JAFTCT010000047.1 GCA_017454525.1 Clostridia bacterium | reverse complement strand
TCTGGAGAAGCACAAGCGAGCATCGGCGGAGAAAACCATATTAACAATGTTCTGTGCAATATTTTTGGGCATAAAAAAGTTACAGAATCTTTGATCGTTATCGAACACTGCGTTCGGGAAGAACAACCACGGTGTTTGGAAGTACATGGAACGTTGACAACTTGTTCAAGATGTGATTATTCGGACTTTGTGGAAGATTTTTCGTTTTACATTCTTTGCCATTAAAAATGGGTTCGGGAGATTTTCTCCCGAACTCAGATTGCTGACAAACCCTATTATCTCAATTGTCTTCATCAAAATAACCAATTCGTGATCTGATAAAACCTTAAAAAGCGTTTTCAAAGGCTTGATTTTACTTGATTATTCCCCTTTTTTCGGATCCGAGCGGATAATAAAAAGCAACGATTTGTGTACTTTGACGAATGCGTTTTGAAAAAGGTACTTTGTCAGCAATCTGCTGTGCTGTTGATCCGGACCTGTGATTACTTCTTTTCCTGTAAATCGAAGGTCAGCCCGTCATTTTCCGCCTGGATCTGTTCTTCGGTGATCTCGGTTTCTCCATAGGTCTTTTTCACATATTCGTCCGAATCCGGAGCGCAATATTCCGTTGCGCGTGAGGTCTGGATCGCTATGCGTTTGTAGTCATATTTCGCAAAGTCAAGGTCTTTGAGTTTCATGATCTGGTCATTTTCTCCGTTTCTGGTGGTACTCCCATTATAACACACATCCGGACTTTTTCAAGAGTACCTCGTTTTTGCATAGGCTTTTTCTTTCAGGACACCCTATGTCAAAAAGCAGAGGAGAAAGAAATGGATGCGGCGGATCTATGTTTGCGTGGTGGCGCGGATGGACGAGGACGGGAATATCACCCCGCTTTGGATCGAGTGGAAGGACGGAACGAAATACGAGATCGACCGCATTCTTTCCGCCAGCCGCCTGTCCGCGTCCTATCTGCACCCCGGGTATTTCTTTCATGTGCGAATACAGGGGCGGGAGCGCGACCTCGGCTACGACGGCAGGTGGTATCTCAATGTGTACGATTGAGGAATTTGCATACCGTGTAGTCGTTTTCCCATTTTTACTCTGTTTTTTATATCCTTTTTCCCTTGTTAAGTTCCCCTTGTGTGTCCACCGTGAACCCACCCATTGTCCACCATTCGGGCAGAGTTATCCCTTGGTTGTGCCGGAATGATATTTTGCGTCCTTGATCGTAAACAGGAGCGAGCTATTCGCTCCTCAGATTGCTGACAAAGGGTTCAGGAGAGGAAACTGAACCCTTTGTCGTCTTTACAAAAGGGAGGAAAAGTGGTATAATATAGGCAAGTAAAAAACGGCTCTTTGTCAATAGTTGGGGTAGAAAAAATCTGAAAAGATTTATCAAAAAGGCAAAGAAATATTGAAACCGCATAGGGAAAGCGCCACGGAGCGTAGCGAAGTGGCGCTTTCCCTATGCGCCGGCGCAGCTCTGGTGAGAGAACATATGAAGGATCCTGTTGCGAAAGCGTTTGAAGTTTTTCAAGCCGTAAGCACTCCGTTTCAAAACCTTGATCTTATTGTTGCATCCTTCTGTAAATCCGTTTGTATAAGGACAGAAAAACGAGTTCGTAATAGGAACAAACCATTTGCAGTATGTATCAGCACATTTCATAAACGCGGGGATCTCGCTCTCCTGCGCTTCTTCGATCCAATCGGAAAAGAGTTTCTTTTGCTTGTCCGGATCCGGTTCCTTCAGGATGGAATAAAGCGATTCTTTTAAGAAATATGCCGAAGAAAGCGTTGGGGAGATATCTAACATAACCAGTACTTGCTGCAGTTCGTCGTCTGTTAACTTGTCCTGATGCTTCAACAGCAGATGTCGGGATCTCTTAAAATAGATCCTGTGCTGTTTGGAGAATTGTTTCTGAACTTCCTTTCTGACCGCTTCAAATGCCCATGTCGCCTGCCGTATCCAATGATACCTGTCTATGACGTAAACTGCGTTCGGAAAGTAATACTCGGCGATCTCCGCGTACGGCTTGTACATATCACTGACAAAATATTTGACGTTCCCACGGTCATATTTCTTGAAATAGTCGCAAAGATCATGTTCGTACCGTGTTTTCAGGATATCAAGGACTTTCTTTTCTCCAAGATCGGTCAGGATCCCGTGAAACTTCTCTCCGCCGCTGTTTCCCTTAAATTCGTCAATGCCGATCACTTCAGGGAGCTTGACCGGTTTGCTGTATTGGATCTTTTTAAAGAACCGGATGACCGTTGATGTGGAGATATGATATTCCCGTGCTACCGATGTATAAGAACGGTTATCGCTTAATTTGTCCAGCATTTCCAGAATCGTTCTTGTTGTCATACGTTGGTATTTCGCTAAAAAGGTGTTCGGCTCAAAAAATGACTTTCCGCAAGAACAAGCATATCTGCGTTTACGATGCCGCAATAGAATGTTTTTCCCGAAAGCCGGAAGCTCTTTTATCCGTTGATACCGGTAATCATGGATTTTGCTTGTCCTTTCTCCGCAGGACGGACAGATACATTCTTTTCTCGGCAGTTCAATTGATATTTCAATAAAATTTTCATTTTCCTGTACGTTTTTTACCGTTACCTCTTGCAATCCGAGGATTTTTCCTGTATAATCTATATTGAGCATATCCGAAACCTCCGATAATGTTTGGTTTGGTCACTTAACATTATATCAGATTTTTTCAGATATGCTCTTTCTTTTTTTGCTTTTTTTACTTTCTTCGAGATATCTGTTGGTTTTACCCCAACATTTATTATAGAACCAAAAAAATCCGCCTGCGGGTATCACAGGCGGAAAAATGGGGGGCAGGTCGGAAAATCAGAAGACCGGATCAGTCAAAATCGGGCTCCAGCTCGTTCGACGAGGTGAGAATGTCGTTGTTCTGGACCATGGTCAGATCGATTTCCGGAATCTCATAGGACTTCTTCATGGTTTTTTCCTCCTTTTTTGCTCGCGGAACGGTCCCGCGGCGGTGCGTCTTTTACGACACCCTTTATATTACCACAAAAAAGGAAGTTTGTCAAGAGGTTGCCCCATCTTTTTTGCGTATTTTATGCAGATTTCGACCGATCCCGTTTCTTTCTGCGGCGCGTGGCTTTCGTGTGATCCCGGAGCCGTTCGGAACGATCGGAAAACCGGAAAAAACAGACCGTTCCGACAACCGGATCGGGGAAGCGCGCAACGTCGGATTTCATATATTTACAAACAGTTCACATCTTTTTGCCGGATCTCGTTGACAAAGTGTTCGGTTTGTGATAAAATTTTAGTAAATTGGGGTAGGATGGTTTTTCGGATCGGGAGGGTTTTCCGACGTTCTTCCGACGCCCCATTTTCATCAATCGGGAGGGATCGTCCGAATGGGAAAAGACACGATGACCGGCACGGAAAGAATCGCGGGATTCTTTGACGCCGGAACTTTTGCAGAGCTGGGCGCGTACCGGAAACGGGCCGACGGAACGCCGGTCGGCGTCGTCTGCGGCTACGGCGCGGTGAACGGCAGACTGGTCTATGCGTTCGCGCAGGACAGCGACTGCCGCAAGGGCGCGTTCGACGCGCTTCAGGCCGAGAAGATCGCGTCCCTGTACACGCTTGCGATCGGCAACGGCGCGCCTGTGATCGCGCTGTTTGACAGCGCGGGAGCCTACGTCGCGGATGGATCGACGGCGCTCGCGGCATACGGGACGCTTCTCGCACAGGTCAGCCGGGCGTCGGGCGTCATCCCGCAGATCGCCGTGATCGGCGGAACCTGCGTCGGGATGTCGGCAACGGCGGCGGCAATGTGCGATTTTGCGGTGACGATCCGGGACCGTTCCCGGCTTTCGGTCAACGCGCCCTTCCTCGTCGGCAAGGAGATCGGGACCGCGGAATATACCGCGGGTACGGGGCTGTCCTCGGTTTGCGCCGCGGATGAGGCGGAAGCGGTCGCCGCGGTCCGCCGCCTGATCGGTCTGCTCCCTGCCAACGCAGGTGAAGGGACCGTCACGGAGACCCCGTCCGATGACGTCAACCGTTCGTCGGCACTCGGAGGGAGTGTGCGCGAAACGGTCGCGTCGGTGACAGACGCGGAGAGCTTTCTGGAGATCGGAGCGGGCTATGCCGACGCGATGATGACCGGATTCGGTCAGGTCGGCGGCGTGACCTGCGGGATCGTTGCCAACGATCCGGAGACCGACGACGGCGCGATCACAGCCGCAGGGGCCAGAAAAGCGGCAAAATTCATTCGTTTCTGCGATTGCTTCGGCATTCCGGTCCTGACCTTCGTCGACAGCACCGGCGTCGCGATCAGCCCGGTCGAGGAGAGCGATCCGCTTGCCGCGGCGCTTGGCAGACTGGCCATGACCTACGCGTCGGCAGAGACGGCAAAGGTCACGGTGATCCTCGGCAAGGCGCACGGAGCGGCCTTTACGCTCATGGGTTCGAGGGCGCTCGGAGCCGATACGGTCTACGCGCTCCCCGAGGCGCAGATCAGCGTCATGGCGCCGGAAGCGGCGGTCGCGTTCCTTTGGAACGACCGGATCAGCGAGACGGTCAGCCGCGCGTCGCTGGTCGATGAATGGACGCGGACCGTCGCCTCGGCGGAAGCCGCGGCGCGGGACGGAAGCATCGACGACGTCATCGCCCCGGACGAACTGCGCAGGCGGATCTGCGCGGCGGTCTATATGCTCGCGGATAAGGATCCCGGCGGCGTCCGGCGCAGACATTGCGATCTGCCGCTCTGAGGAGGATCCCTATGACAGCCGCACTTGCATATTTTGTAAAATACGAAGGAACCTTCGGCGGAAACGCCAGGGAAGCCGGACAGGTAGCTCTGCTCGGCATGGCGATGATCTTCGGCGTTCTCGCCGTCCTCTGGGGCGTCATCGAACTGCTGCACGTCCTGCTCGGAAGACCGAAAAAAGCTCCGGAACCGGATCCGCTCCCCAAGGCTTCCCCTGCCGAAGAAGCGGAACAGGAGCCAAAGGAGGACGAAGGTGCGGTCATTGCCGCCATTACAGCGGCGATCGCC
>JAFTCT010000046.1 GCA_017454525.1 Clostridia bacterium | reverse complement strand
TTGGGCACCCTTTAACAAAGGGTGGCGCCTAAAGGGGCGCTCCGCGGCTTCGCGCTCCGCGCCTTCCTTTGCTCTCCGCCGATAATTTTCCCGCGCGCCGGGCGGGCGGGGATATTTCGGGGCAAGCCGGAGGTTTGGAACGGGATATCCCCGATCCGGTCGGAAAAAAGCCGCCGCGCGGCTTTTGGAGGACGCAGTCCGCGCGGGGTAAAGAACATTTCAATTCAAAATAATAAAACAACGGACGCAGTCCGCGCGCGGTAAAGTGGATTTCAAACACAAATCAACAAAACAAAAGACGCAGTCCGCGCGCGATAAAGCCAAATTTCAATTCAAAAACAACAAAACAACGGACGCAGTCCGCGCGCGGTAAATCGCATTTCTATTAAAAAGCAAAATTACAGACGCCTCCGTGGGCAACAAATCGGAAGTATATCTTTTCATTTCCACAGTAGGAAAGCTTTTGCGGGGGTCCGGGGACGCTTTTCTCGAAAAGCGCCCCCGGGTCGAACTTTGTATCCGAAAAGCGCCCCCGGGTCGCGTTCTCCGGTCGTTCTCCCAAAAAGCGCCCCCGGGCGCACTCTGTATCTTGAAAAGCCCTCCCGATAGAATATCAAAACCGGCAAGCGGCTGAGGCCGTTTGCCGGTTTTGGTATTCTAATGCGTTGCCGCCGCCGGCGTGAATTTCCGTTACGCGGCGCGCAGAGCGGCAGCGATGATGAATTCCCCGACGCCGAAGGGCATAGCGGCGAGGGTTTCCTCGGGCGTAGGCACGATCGCGTCGTAGACGGCGCGGACCGTCATATCGCCGGTGACGAGGAAATAGGGCGCGTCGTAGCCGACGAAGGTCTTGCCCTGTTTTTCAGGCGCGGCGGGCGCAATGACGCCCTCGCCCCACTTGACGCCGGAGATCTTTGAAAGTTCGGCGCCCTCGTCGTCGACGAAGGTCACGGTATAGTCGGACAGCGTCGGCGCCGAGGTCCCGACCTGCACGTCGGAGGCGTCGCGCAGCACCTCGTTATAACTGGTCTTGAGGCGCGACTGGAAAGTCGCCCACTGCTCTTCCGTACCGCTGTAATAGATATTCTTCAAGGCGTCGCAGGTATAGCACGCGCCCTGCGACACGCCGATGACCGACGAGGGGATATAGATGTCGGTGAGCGCGCCGTTATAGGCGAAGCAGTCGCCGCCGAAGGTCTTGATACCGTCCTCGACGATGAGGGTATGCATGGCGTCGTGATGAGACAAGAGGTTATTGCCCATCGTTCTGACGCCCGTTTTGACGACGACGGTATAGATCCTGTCCTTATACTCATCCCAGGGTTTCTCGTCTTTAGAGCTGAAATTGGGAGTAGGGCCGGAGCCGGAGAGGATGAGCGTACCGGTGCTCTGATCGAAGGTCCATGTGATCTTTTCGGTCAGTTGGCCCGTCACATAACGGTCGTCCTCTTTGCCGAAGACCGCCGTATACTCGGCGTTGTCCGTCAGCTTGGGCAGGGTCGCGGAGGGGGTAAAGGTCCTCTTGCCGTTATTCCAGCCGACGAAGGTGAAATACTTTCCTTCGGTCTCGCAGGGCGAAACGGCGGCGCCGCCGTAGGAAGGCACGGTACCGACCGGCAGGATCTCGCGGCGCACGTACTCGCCGACCCTCCAGGTGACGGTACGCTTGAGGCAGGTCGCGCCGGTCAGGGCGTCGTTGCCGGACGAAACTCTGATCGCTTTGAATTCTTCGGGCGTGCCGCCGAAGGTCACGGCGGGCTTCCCCTGGACGGTATCGCTGCCCAGCGCGCTGAAAGCGTTCTTCTTGACGGACGCAAGCGATTCGGGCAGGATCAGTTCCTTCACGTTCCGGCAGCCGGAAAACGCTTCGGCGCCGATCGCGGAGACGCCCTCCTTGATCTCGATGCGGCGGAGGGCTGTCAGATCCTTCAAAGCGCCGTCGCCGATCTTTTCGACGCCTTTGGAGACGTAGACGGAGCGGATACCGTCGGCGTACCGCATCCAGGAGGCGTCGGACGCGTCGATCGCGCCCTCGCCCGTAAAGCGCAGGGAGGAGAGCTGGCGGTCAAAGACGTATTCCGCTTTTTCGCCGGCTTTTCCGCGCTCCGTTTTGGTCGCGCGGTCATAGATGATATAGCAGCCGAAGGCGTAGATCTCGCCGGTCTTGAAGTTGATGGCGTTCTCGATCTCATACCCGTCGCAGGAGAACATCAACAGACCCTCCGAGCGTTTGCCGACGTTTGAATGATAGGAGGTATCGTTGTCGTCGACGGTACGGGGCGCCGTGACGGAAGGCACGTGAACGAGCGTTGAGGTCGTGCCCTCATAGTCGTAGATATTGAGGTTCTTATTGTACTTCTGCATCTCGATGATCCAGTGCGAGTGGCCGTTGTACCAGATAAGGTCCTCATGGCTGTCGAAGATGGCGCGCAGGCGCGCGTCCTCTTCGCTGTAGATATTCCAGTAGTAGGCGTAGCCGAAGCCGGCTTTGTTGGAGATATCGCCCTCGCCGTCGACGTGATCGTAGTCGTCGTCGGAGAGGAAGGTATGCATCAGCAGATGGATCTTCTTGCCGGCGTACTTATCGAGCATCTCTTCGAACCACGTGATGGTCTCGGGCTCGACGAGCGGCTTCATCGTCGGCAGTTTGCTGTCCCAGCGCACCTGGCTGATCGCGATGAAGAGATCGTTCGTACCGGGGATCTGATAGACGAAGTCGTGACCGTCGGGGGCGATCTCGAGAACGCCCTCGAGCGTCCCGTCGTAAACGCCCTTATTGACGTATTTGTAGAACAGGCCATTTTCCCCGTACATCTTGTCGTATCCGCTGACCACCTCATGGTTGCCGCCGCAGGCAAGGAAGGTCAGCCCGCCGCGCTCGACGCAATCGGCGAAATGCTGATACGCGGTCTCGTCGGCGTTGGTCGAGATATCGCCGGTCTCGAAGACGTATTTGACGCCCGCCGCCTTGAAGTACGCGAGCGCCGCGTCGACCGCGCCGATCGACTCGTCCTTCCCCGCGCTGTCCTCGTAGGTGTTGAAGTGCAGGTCGGAAAGCAGTCCGTAGGCGTAGTTCTGCGCCTTTTCGAGCTTCTTGCTCTCCGGAACGTCGAAGGTCGCGACGGTCTCGCCCGCGCGCGTCAGAAGGAGTTTGGCGGCGCCGTAGGGGATCGCCGTAAAGGACTGCGGCTCGAAAGTCTCGGTCGTCTCCTTTTTGGTCTCGAATTCATAGAGCGCCGTATAGGAGAGTTTCTGCTCCCCGACTTCGGCGGTCAGACGCTGACCGTCGGACGCGCCCCAGTAGAGGGCGTATTTGCCCGAGCCCGGGACGGTCATCTTATACACGCCAGCGGCGGAGCCGCGCAGATCGTTGTCAAACGCGACCGTCACCGCCGCGTCGGCGGCGGTCCCGGCAAACGGGAAGAGGCAAACGAGCATCCAGACGGCAAGTATGACGGCAAATGCTTTTTTCATAGGGTCGTTCTCCTTTTTATGATTATTCGAAAATCTACAACACCTGGAACAGGTAGAATTTCAGATATCCGGTTTCCGGCACGCCCCGCAGATAGGGGTGATCGGGCGCAGCCCCTCTCGCCTCGATCTGCTTCAGGCGCACGTCGGCGTCGTGCGCGGCTTCGTCGAGCATTTTTTCAAAAAGTTCGGGCGTCATGAAGTGCGAGCAGGAGCAGGTCGCAAGGAAGCCGCCGCGCGGCAGAAGCCGCATCGCCTTGAGGTTGATCTCCTTATAGCCGCGGAAGGCGCTCTTTACCGTCGCGCCCGATTTGGTGAACGCCGGCGGGTCGAGGATGATGAAATCATAGGGGGCCTTCCCCGCTCTTTTGAGGTCGGTGAGCAGGTCGAAGACGTCGGCGGTAATGAAATCGACGTTCAGACCGTTGCGCGCCGCGTTCGCCTTTGCAAGGGCGACGGCGTCGGAAGAGATATCGACCGCCGTGACCGAAGCGGCGCCGCCCATCGCGGCGTTCAGGGCGAAGGAGCCGGTATGGGTGAAGCAGTCGAGCACGTTTTTCCCGCGCGCAAGGCGCCGGACCGACTGCCGGTTGTATTTCTGATCGAGGAAAAAGCCGGTCTTCTGACCGTGGACGTAATCCACCTCATAGACGACGCCGTTCTCGGTGACGTTCACCTTGCCGTCGGTATCGCTCTTCAGCCCATCATACGCGAAAAAGCCGGTATAATCCTCCATGCCCTCGAGTTTTCTTACCGGTTGGTCGCTGCGCTCATAGAGGACGTCGATCTCTTCCCCGCAGGCGCGCAGTCTGTCGATCAGCGCGCGGTAGATCTCCCCTTTGCGCAGGTCGGTGCCCAGACACAGGCATTCCGAGACCAGCACCGGCCCGTATCGGTCGACCGTCAGTCCCGGGATGCCGTCGGCTTCCCCGTGGATCAGCCGGCAGCAGGCAAAGTCCTCGGGCGGGAGGACCGCCAGACGGAAACGGACGGCGTAATCGACTCTGCGCGCAAAGAATTTTTTGTCGTCATAGCGATCGTTGGCGTTGCGCGAGAGGATGCGCACGGTGATCTTGCTGTGCGCGTTATAGAATCCGCTGCCGAGGTACTTCCCGTTTTCGGTATACACGTCGGCGATCGCGCCGTTTTCGCAGGGCTCGCGCCCGACGATCTCGCCGCCGTACACCCAGAGATGCCCGCCGTCGAGAAAGCGTTCGCATTTTTTTGTGACGGTCACGCGGGGATAGGGGCGGCCGCTCATTTTCCTTCACCCAGACAGGCGGCGCCGACGATCCCGGCGTCGTTCCCGAGCGACGCGATGACGAGCTTCGTCTTGCGCGCCGAGGTCTTGGCGTACTGTTCGCGCATCACCTGTTCGTTGACCGGGATCAGCAGGTAGTCGCCCTCGCCGCACACGCCGCCGCCGATGCAGAGCACCTCCGGCTGAAAGATATTGACCATATTCGCAAGCCCCACGGCAAGATAATCCTGATAGGCATCCACCACGCGCTTCGCCGCTTCGTCGCCCTTTTTGGCGGCGTCGTACGCCGTGCGGCCGTTGACCTGTGAGAGGTCGGAGATCCCTTCCCACATCCTGCTGCCGGGGCATTTTTCCATTTCTTCCTTCGTCATGCGGATCAGTCCCGTAGCCGAGGAATACTTCTCCCAGCATCCGCGTCTGCCGCAGGAACAGGGCACGCCGTCCTTTTCGATCACGGTATGACCGAGTTCCGCCGCCGCGAAGTTGAAGCCGTCGTATATTTTGCCGTCGATGACGATGCCGCCGCCCACGCCGGTGCCGAGCGTGATCATCAGCGCGTGCCGCGCGCCTTTGGCGGCGCCCGCCAGCACTTCGCCGTACGCCGCGGCGTTGGCGTCGTTCTCCATATAGACGGGATGAAACCCGCCGAGCTTCTCCGAGAGGATCTTCGCCATCGGGTAATGGTCAAGATTCATGCCGCAGTAGTATTCGACCACCCCGGTCGAAGAATTCACCACGCCCGGAGAAGCGATGCCGATGCTCTCAACGTCCGACAGCTTCACGCCGACCTTTTCCGTCAGTTCCAGACAGAGCGACGCCATATCGGAAACCATTTCGTCGACGGGGCGTTTGCCCATCCCCGTCGGAAGCGACTTCTTCAAGACGACTTTCCGTTCTTCGTTCACAATGCCGACGGCGATGTTCGTGCCGCCGAAATCAATACCGATCCTGTACATACTCTTTCTCCTTTAACTCCTGTCCGGAAAGGCGCTGTCGAACAGTTCCCTTGCCCGATCTTCTCTGCCCGTCAGATACAGCCAGCCGAAGAGCGCTTCAAGACCCGTCGCGCGGCGGTAGGTCAGAGCGTCAGCGCTTTTCGGCGCCGAAATGCCCGAGGCGTTGCGCCCGCGCCTGAAGACGTCGCTCTCCTCCTCGTTCAGAAGAGGCAGGACGCGCCCGAGCGCTTCGCTCTGCGAGACCGCCGTCACGAATTTCAGCGCTTCCTTATTCAGATCCTTCGGGCGGGAATGTCCCTCTTCGATCAGCCGCCTGCGCACCAGCACCTCGAAAACGGCGTCCCCGAGGTATGCCAGCGTCGCGCCCGACAGTGCTTTTTCATCCATATTCCGCTTCATTTCCCCGCGGAAGGACCCGCAGAGAGAACTTTCTATAATATTACAGTGTATATTTTATCACGCCGCGCGGGCTTTGTCAATAAAATTTCGGGAATTCGCTTCAAACGGACGCCGGGAAATTCACGGCAAAATGAACCGCGGGATCGGCGCAAAACGGCGCCGCGCGCCCGGCAGAGGGTTCGGGGGCGGGCGCCGGGATGCCTATAGCCGCGGGCGCAAATATTCTTCTTGCTTTTTTTGCGGAAATGCGATACAATAACAGCAGAGAAACAAGCCGGCGCCGGCGGGCACGACCGCCGGCGCGGCAATCACTGCCGAAAAGAGGAATCAGGATATGAAGAAGATCATCCGTGCGTGCTGTATGGCGCTGGCGCTGACCGCGCTCTTCGCCGCCTGCGGCGGAAGCGCCCTTCCGACGCCGACGGCGACAATAACGCCCGACGCGTCCGCTCAGACCGAAACGCCGACCCCGACGCCGACGCCCGCGCCGACGCCCACGCTGACCGTGACGACGGCGGAAACCGCCGTCACGCCCACGCCCACGCCCACACCGACGCCGACCCCGACGCCCACTCCGACGCCGACGCCCACTCCGACGCCGACGCCGACGCCGACCGAAACGCCCGAGCCGCAGAACAACGCGCTCTACGATTTCGTGAAGGCGGTCAGAGCGTCCGTGGAACCCGTCGCCGTCATACTGCCGCGCGATCCGGGGCAGTACGCCCTGAACTGCGCGCAGAAATTCGCGGAGTATATCGGCGCGGACGCGCCGACGGAGATGCCCGAGGGGGACGGCGATCCGCTGCCCGGGGGCGCCGCGGTCTTCTTCGCCTTCCATAAGGTTGAGATCAACGGAAAGGCGCTCGGGAACGCCGACTATCAGGCGGCTCTCTCGGGAGACGCGCTGTACCTCTACGTCGGCTCGGACTACGCGGCGGGCACCTTCCTTGCCGATCTGCCCGCGCTGCTTTCAAAAGACGCGCTCGAACTGCCCTATACCTACCGGGCGCCGGCGGACAGGCAGATAAAGATCATCCGCGCGGCGACCTACAACATCCAGAACGGCGCGGACGTCGGTCACGATTTTTCAAAACTCGCGGAGATCATCGTGAACAACGGCGTGGAGATCGTCGGACTGCAGGAGGTCGACCAGCTGACCACCCGTGTGGAGGGCGCCGACACGATGAAGGCGCTCAGCGAAGCCACCGGCTACCCCTATTACGGATTCTCGAAGGCGATCGCCTTCGGCGGCGGCGAATACGGTACGGGCATTCTCTCCAAATACCCCATTCTCTCCTATGAAACGATCGAACTGCCCAAGGCGGCGGGCGACGAAGGGCGATCCTGCGGGCACGCGATCATCGACGTCGACGGCGTGACGGTCGACTTCTTCAACACGCACATGACGCTCGTGGACACCGAGCGCGGCAAGCAGTGGAACACCATTTCGAAAAAGGCGCTGCCGCTCGAGCGCACCATTCTCACGGGCGACTTCAACCGCGACGGCACCGAGGACTACGACCGCTTCTTCGGCGAGAACTACAATATGGTCAACGGCACGGAACTGACCGGCTTTGCCGCCGGCTGCACGACCGCAGCCGAAGACGCGGAAGTGCCCGATTCCGCCGCGCAGAAGGAGATCATCTACCGCCTGTTCGCCTTGAACGACGGCGAGGAACTCGACGGGACCTATACGCTGTCCGGCAGAGTCAGCGGCGCGGTGATCGACAACGGAGACGGCACCGTCTCCTTCCGCATGACGGTCGAACGGTTAAAGAACTATAAGATCCGCGTCACAAGTATGTCGAACGCGTCGGACAAACTGCAGAACGGCCGTCCCGTGACCGTGACCGGACGTCTGGTCAGGCGCTTCTTCAAGACCGCGCACACGCCCGATTTCGCATGGTACGACAGCTGTCCCGGCTACGGAGCGCTCGACAACGTCATTTCCTCCCCCTTCTTCACGCAATTGCGCTACGGCATGGAGGAGGCGAAGGTGAACCCCAGCAAGAACGCGTCCGACCACAATATGCTCTGGGCGGACCTCGCTTTCCCCGTTCCGGCGCCTTCCGCCGACGAATAAGGAGAAAAAACGGGGCGGCAAGCCGTAAAAAAACGGGTTTCTTCAAAAAATTGCCAAATTTTTAACGAAAACCTGTTGTAATACGGTAAGAATTGTGTTATGATATCCATACGGCAAAACAACCCCGAAAATGATGAAAGGAACGGTGTTTCAATATGTCCATGTACAACAAAAAAAGCATTAAGGATATCGACGTAAAAGGCAAAAAGTGCCTTGTACGCTGCGATTTCAACGTCCCGATGAAGGACGGCGTGATCACGAGCGACAAGCGCATCGTCGCGGCGATGCCGACGGTGAAGTATCTGCTCGACAACGGTGCGGCGGTCATTCTCTGCTCGCATATGGGGAAACCCCACAACGTCTTCAACGAGAAGCTGAAACTCAACAAGAAGGAGAAGGCGAAGATCGAAGCCCTGCCCGCGGAAGAGCAGGAAAAGGCGACCGCCGAAGCCCTCGAAAAGGCGAAGAAGGACGTGAAGAAACTGTCGCTGGCGCCCGTCGCCGACCGCATTTCCGAGCTGCTCGGCAAGAAGGTCAAGATGGCGAAGGACGTCGTCGGCGAAGACGCGAAGAAGAAAGCCGCCGCTCTCAAGCCCGGTCAGGTGATGCTGCTTGAGAACCTCCGCTTCCATCAGGAGGAGGAGAAGAACGATCCCGCGTACGCGAAGGCGCTGGCGGACATGGCGGAGATCTACGTCAACGACGCGTTCGGAACGGCGCACCGCGCGCACGCTTCCACGGCGGGCGTGGCGGACTATCTGCCGGCGGTCTGCGGCTTCCTCATCGAGAAGGAGATCGGCGTGATGGGCAAGGCGCTCGAGAACCCCGCCCGTCCCTTCGTCGCGATCTTAGGCGGCGCGAAGGTCTCGGATAAACTGAAGGTCATCAACAATCTGCTCGGCAAGGTCGACACCCTGATCATCGGCGGCGGCATGGCGTACACCTTCCTTGCCGCGAAGGGATACGGCATCGGCACCTCGCTGTACGAGGGCGAACAGCTCGACTACTGCAAGGAGATGTTAAAGAAAGCCGAAAAGAAGGGCGTGAAGCTCCTGCTCCCGATCGACACGGTCATCGCGAAGGATTTCCCGAACCCGATCGACAAGAAGATCACCGTCCGCACCGTCCCGTCGAACGAGATCCCCGACGACAGAATGGGTCTGGACATCGGCATCAACACGAGAAGACTGTTCGCCCGCGAGATCAAGACCGCCAAGACCGTCGTCTGGAACGGCCCGATGGGCGTGTTTGAGAACCCCGTGCTCGCAAAGGGCACCGTCGCGCTGGCAAAGGCGCTGGCGGCTTCCGACTGCGTTTCGATCGTCGGCGGCGGCGACTCCGCGGCTGCCTGCGAACAGTTCGGGTTCGCCGACAAGATCACCCACATCTCGACCGGCGGCGGCGCGTCGCTTGAGTTCCTCGAGGGACTTGACCTGCCTGGTATCGCGGCGCTGAACGATAAATAATCGACTGTCGAAAGGAATGATGGTTTCATGAGCACGAAAAGAAGAAAAGTCATCGCCGGCAACTGGAAGATGAACATGACGCCGAGCGAAGCGAAGGAACTGGTAAAGAACATCTACGCGGAGGTCAAGGGCACGAAGCACTGCGACGTGGTCGTCTGTGTTCCCGCCATCGACATCCCCGCCGTCGCGCAGGCGGTCAGGGGCACCTGCGTGAAACTCGGCGCGCAGAACGTCCATTTTGCCGAAAAAGGCGCCTACACCGGCGAGATCTCGGCAAATATGCTCAAGGACTGCGGCGTGGAGTACGTCATCGTCGGACATTCCGAGCGCCGTCAGTATTTCGGCGAGACCGACGAAACGGTCAACAAGAGAGCCAAAGCGGCGCTTGACGCCGGACTGACCGCCATCATCTGCGTGGGCGAGCAGCTCTGGGAGAGGGAATGCGGCATCACCGCCGAGATCGTTTCCCGCCAGACCAAGCTGGCGCTCTACGACGTTCCGGCGGAGCAGCTGGCAAAGGTCATCATCGCCTACGAGCCGGTCTGGGCGATCGGCACCGGCAAGACCGCGACCGACGAACAGGCGGACGAGGTCTGCGGCATCATCAGACAGGTGATCGCAGACAAGTACGGCAAGGACGCGGCGAAGAAGATCGTCATACAGTACGGCGGCAGCATGAACGCCAAGAACGCGGCGGGCCTGCTCTCGATGGCGAACATCGACGGCGGACTCATCGGCGGCGCTTCGCTCAAGCCCGCGGATTTCGCGGTCATCGTCAAGGCGGCGCAGTAAAGCGCTTCGCGCGATGCGCTCAGCGCAGTGAAATTTGCGCTTCGCGCGATGCGCTCGCGCAAGTGAAATTCGTCACTTCGTGACGAGTGAAATGTTTCTTTGCAAACCCGGCTTTGCAAAGAAACGTGAAATGGGGGTGTTTCATTTGGCACATTTGCGCCAAATGAAACACCCCCGTCGACGTTTTGCTCCTCGGCTCACGCCTCGGTTTTGTCATATTGTTAGACAATAAGCGTTCGCCTGTCCGGACAAAACCGCAAAAGTCGCGCAAAACGGACGGGATCCCGACCATC
>JAFTCT010000010.1 GCA_017454525.1 Clostridia bacterium | reverse complement strand
CAGGGTCATGTGTTTGTTCTTCTTTTCGTTTGGTACCATTGTTTGAGCCCTCCTTTTCTCAAACTAAATGCTACCACATTTTCCTTCTCATTGTAAATGCAACCCCAAATTGCACTGTTGCATTTACTTTGAGAATTTACTCGTTTCAAAAAAACGGACGAAATCTTCAATTCCACTTGAAAACCGGTGCGGATTGTGCTACAATACGGAAGGAATAATTTGCCTAACCGGCAGATACAGGAGGTGCGATCATGAAGATCGTTGTATGCGAAAACTATGAAGAAATGTCAAAGGCGGGCGCGGAGATCATAGCGGATCTCCTCAAGGAAAAGCCGAAGTGCGTTCTCGGTCTGGCGACCGGTTCCACGCCCGTGGGCATGTATCGGGAACTGGCGAAGAAAAACGCGGCGGGCGAGATCACTTTCAAGGACGTGACCAGTTTCAACCTCGACGAGTACTATCCGCTGGCGCCGACGCACGATCAGTCCTACAGATACTTCATGAACGTCAATCTGTTTGATCATATCGACATCGACAAAGAGCGCACGCACGTGCCCGACGGACTTGCAAAAGACCCCGCGAAGATGGGCGAGGCGTACGACGCCGCGATCGAAGCGGCTGGCGGCATCGATCTGCAGGTCCTGGGTCTCGGACCGAACGGACACATCGCGTTCAACGAGCCGGAGGAAGAACTGTACGCCGGCACGCACCTGACCGGGCTTACCGAAAGCACGATCAAAGCGAATTCCAGATTCTTCGCTTCGATCGACGACGTTCCCACGCAGGCGGTCACAATGGGGATCGGTTCGATCATGAAAGCGAGAAAGATCATCGTTCTGGCTTCCGGAAAGGGCAAGCACGCGGTCGTTGCCAAAATGCTTTCCGGCAGGATCACGACGATGTGCTCCGGCACGCTGCTGCTTGCGCACGCCGACGTCACGCTGATCGTCGATAAGGAAGCGTTTGAGGGTTGATATGGAATTTCTGAAACAGAATAAAGACGCGTACCCGCGGCGCGAGAGCGTCCTTGCGGGGAAGAAAGTACTGTTTTGCGGCGATTCGATCTGCGCGGCGTCGGTTTACGACTATAAGGACCAGACCTTCTGGGGCTGGGCGGGCAGAATCGCTTCCGCATCCGGTCTTTCCTATATCAATCTCGGCAGGGACGGCGCGTCGCTTTCGACCTGCAGAGGAGAAAACCGCATTCTCACGCAGATCGAAAAGGCGAAGGGCGAACAGTTCGATATGATCGTTCTGCACGGCGGCGTCAACGACGCCTGGGACAGCTGGACTCCCGGAAAGATGACCGCTTCCTTCGATCTTGCGGATTTTGACACCGATACCTGCGCCGGAGGGCTTGAGGAACTCTTTTACTACACAAAAAAGTATTTCCCCGACACAAAGATCTGCTTTGTCGCGAATTTCGCCTGTCCGTCCTCAAGGATCGGCAGGATCGCGAACATGGACGAATACTTTGACGGGATCCTTGCGATCTGCAAAAAGTGGGGGATCCCCGCGCTGGATCTCTATCATGACGGTCGGTTTTCCGAAACCTTCAAGGTCCAAGAGAAGATCAACACCGCGGATTTCGTTCACCCGAACGGACAGGGCTACGATCTCCTTTATCTTCCGATCATGAAGTTCATGGAAGAACAGTTCTGAAACAATGGGGTTCATTCTGAGCAACCGCACAGAATGAACCCCGTCTTTTTTTATGTTTTTCCTTCCTCTTTTCTGCGTTTTCTGCGCACTCTGTTGAGGTGACGCTCAAAATCGCCGCTTTCGATCAGTTCCGCTAAGACGTACTGCTCAAACGCCGGAACGGGACAGGTGTAAAAGCCGGCTGCGGCTTCGTACCGGTCGACAAGACTCTGCGGCAGTACCGCGTAGCCCACGCGGATCGTCGGACAGATCGTCTGCGCGAAACTGTTGACGTAGATCACGCGCACGCCGCCGTCGATCGAGAAGATCGTTTCTTCGGGCTTCTTGGAGACCGAAAACTCCGATAGATAGTCGTCTTCCAGAATATACGCGCCGTTTTTCTGCGCCCATTCGATATAGGCGCGCCGCTTGGCGCCCGAAGTCGTGACGCCCGTGGGAAAACTCCTGTACGGCGTCACGTGCAGAAGGTCCGCTTTGCAGGCCCATAGCGCCTCCGACAGAACGCCGTCGCGTCCGAGCGGAAGCTTCAGGGTTTTCGAGTCGTTTGACGCGTAGATTTGTCCGATCTTCTCATAGGAAGGGTCTTCCACGGCGATAACGCTCCCTTTTCCGAAGGTCATCGCGATCGTCATATACAGCCATTCTGCGCCTGCGCCGATAAAGATCCTGTCGGGCGTGACGGAGATGTTTTTACTGCGCAGAAGGAAACGCGCAAGCGCCTCCCGCAGTTCCGCCGAGCCCTTGTTGGGACAGCGGACGTAAAGGTCCTCGCCGTATACCGACAGTACCCGCCGCATGGCTTTCGCAAGAACGGAAAATGGGAAGTAATCGTCAGAAGCGCCCGCGCCTTCCATCTTTTTGACAAGGTGCGCGCTCTGAGAAGGCGAAAACGGAACGTCGCTCTTCCGATAGCGCACAAAATACCCGCTGCGCTCTCTGCTCTCGATATAGCCTTCATCTGTCAGCAGTTCAAGCGCGTGCTCGACGCTGATCAGACTGATCCCGAGTTCCTCTTTTACCGTTCGTTTGGAGGGCAGCTTCGAGCCGTAGGGGTAGACGCCCGCTATGATGTCCTCGCGCAGCAGTTCGTAAAGCCGGATATAGATCGGTTTGTGATGATCTTTCTGAATGGAGTATCTCATCTGGTCCTATAAAATTATCCTTTTTTGACTATTTTTATATGTTCAAAAAGAGTATATACTCATTCTTGAAAAATGTCAAGAGGAGTTTTTATAATTATGCCGTATAACAAAATTCTGACCGTTCAGGATATTTCCTGCTTCGGACAATGCTCTCTGACCGTGGCGCTGCCGATCCTCTCGGCGGCAGGGCAGGAAACGGTCATCCTTCCGTCCGCCGTGCTTTCGACCCACACCGCTGGCTTTTCGGGATATACTTTCAGGGATCTGACGGACGATATTCCGAAGATCTGCGCACACTGGCAGAAGGAAGGCATTCATTTCGACGCGGTCTATACCGGCTATCTCGGCAGTGCGAAACAGATCGGGTACGTCAAGGAACTGATCGCAAAGACCGGCGGCGAAAAGGTCGTCACCTTCGTCGATCCGGCAATGGCGGACAACGGAAAACTTTATCCCGGCTTTGACCTCGCGTTCGTCGACGAAATGAAAAAGCTGGCGTTCGGCGCCGATTTCATCCTGCCGAACATCACCGAGGCGTGCTATCTCGTCAGAAAAGAGTACAAAGAGGTTTACGACGAAACCTATATCGACGGACTGCTGGAGTCTCTGAAGCGCGCGGGCGCGAAGAACATCATCCTGACGGGCGTCGGATATACGCCCGAAACCACGGGCGTCGTCGTGCTCGATGAAAACGGGAAGTCTTATTACAAGCATAAGAAGATCAGCCGCGGCAGCCACGGAACGGGTGACGTTTACGCCTCCGCGTTTGTTGGTGCGCATATGAACGGCAAGAGCGCGTATCAGGCGGCTAAGATCGCCGCGGATTACACGGTCAGATGTATCGAGGGCACGGTCGACGACGACGCGCACCGCTACGGCGTCAAATTCGAACCTGCGCTTCCTTACTATATCGATCTGCTGAAATGATTTCAAATAACCACCGCGGGACGCTTGCTCTGCAGCAGGCGTCCCGCGTATTTTACGTGTCTTTTTCAAGGTCCTCTTCGCGTTCGCGCAGTCCCATGACGTGCGAGATCGGCAGGGAAAAGCAGATCGAACCTGCTTTCGTTCCGGGCCCCGCCTGCTCGTTGATGGCTTTCATGATCGCGGTTTTTTCGTCGCTTCGCGCCACGATATAGACGACGTCCTTTTCGTCGGCAATGCTCATTCCGAAGAATTTCGCAGCCTGTGCGGAACCTGTGCCCTTGGCGTGCAGCGTCGTACCGCCGCCCGCGCCCGCAGTGCGCGCAGCCGCCATGAGCAGGTCGGAATAGCCTTCGTTCATCACGGCGATAATCAGTTCGTATTTGAATTCCATATTCGGTGCTCCTTCGGTAATGTTTCCCTGCGTCAGGTATTCAAACGATTTCCGCCCCGCGATGCTCTTGACGGGGATCGACAGAATGATGCCGTTTCCGGGAATGTCGATGAACAGCTTGTTGCGCGCTTCGCGGAAGATCCGCTTGGATTGATCGTTGTTGGAAATCCCTGCGACGACTCCCTTGTCGGTCTGCGACAGTCCGTAAGCCGAGAGATGCGAGCGCGTCGCGGTGCCCTGTGCAAGAAAAGAGAGCGTGAACGACGATCCCGTTTCCCGGAAGATGCCCGCCATTTCGTTGCATTTTTCACGATCGACGATCGCAACCACAAAATTGATCAGCATCACGCCACCTCCCACAGCTCGATCACTTCGTCATCCCCGAAGTTCGGGACGATCAGTTCTGCCGGTGCGCGTTTCGATTTCACGGTATAAATCACACCCATGATCTGCACGGTGATGAGCGGCATCATTGCGACCAGCGCGACGAGTCCAAACGCGTCAGTCATGATGTTCCCGCCGATCGCCTTGCACGCGCCCATCGCCATCGGCAGCATGAACGCCGCCGTGAGCGGTCCAGACGCCACGCCGCCTGAGTCGAACGCGATGCCGGTGAAGGTTGCGGGCACGAAGAAGCTGAGCCCAAGCGCGATCACGTATCCCGGTATCACGAACCAGAGGATCGAGACGCCCGTCAGCACGCGCGCCATCGCCAGCCCGTTCGCCGCGGCGATCGCTATCGACAGGCTGACGCCCATCGCCTTACCGGAGATCGCGCCCGCGCTGAGTTCCTCGACCTGCTTCGTTAAGATCTGAACGGCGGGTTCGGCTTTGATGATGAACCAGCCCATGAGCATGGCGAGCGGGATCAGCAGATATTTCGCGCCGCTGTCGGCGATTTTTCCGCCAAGGATCACTCCGAGCGGCGAAAAGCCGACGTTCGCGCCCGTCAAGAAGAGCGTCAGTCCGACATAGGTGTAAACGACACCCGAAAGGATCTTCACGAGCGGCTGCTTGCGCAGACGGAGCGAAACGATCTGAAAGACCAGAAAGAAGGCGAAGATCGGCAGCAGCGCCAGCGCGACTTCCTTTAAGTATTCCGGGATCCGCGCGATGTACTGGTAGCCGAGCTCCTTGGTGTTCTCGAACAGCGAGATCGCCGTGGCGGCTTCGCTTGAAGCTGCCCGCGGCTTATAGATCAGTCCGAGCAGCATCACCGCCAAGATCGGACCGACCGAGCAGAGCGCCACCAGTCCGAACGAGTCGGACTTCGCCTTTTCGTCACTGCGGATCGACGCGACGCCCACGCCCAGCGCCATGATGAACGGAACTGTCATCGGTCCGGTCGTGACGCCGCCCGAATCGAACGCGACCGCCCACATTTCCGACGGTACGAAGATCAGCCCGATAAAAACGAGCGCGTACGAAGCGATCAGGATGATCCGCAGCTGTATGCGCGTCAGGATCCTGATCATGCAGATCATCAGAAACAGACCGACGCCGACCGAGACCGTCAGGATCAGCACCGTCTTGTCGATCTCCGGAACGTTGGTCGCAAGGACCTGCAGATCCGGCTCGGAGATCGTGATCGCGGCGCCGATGAAGAAGCTGATCAGAAGGATCAGATATACTTTTTTCGATTTCGTCATTTTGGCGCCGATGCAGCCGCCGATCTTAGACATCGACAGATCCGCGCCCACTGAAAAGACCGCCATACCGGCAATCAGCATGACAGAACCGAGCAAAAAGGAGAGCAGAAGCCCCGATTCGATCGGAACGAAAACCATACAGACCGCGCAGACGATCAGAACGATCGGCAGTACCGCGCCCGTGGATTCTTTCAGTTTTTCTGACAGCAGATTTCTGTTTTTCATGGTACGATCAACAGGCTGCGGCCGCATCGAACGCGCCGCAGCCCGTTTCCTTTATAACAGCGTTTTGCGCAGTTCCTCCGCGCTCTTCGGGGAGAGGTAAGCGGGCGGAACGTCAAAGGCGGTGAACGCGCCGCTCTTTCCCTCGCGCGAGAGCCGGACCGCGGCGCGCGCGTATGCGACGAGAACCGAGGCGGTAAACTCGGGGTTGGAGCCGAGCGAAAGCGACAGTTCCATCACGTGTTCCGTTTCGCCGTTTTTACCGGTCTTCCCGCAGCGGATCGCGTGCCCGCCGTGCGCCATGCCCGCGTGGTCGCGCGCAAATTCCTCTTCGGAAATAAAATGCACGGTCGTGTGGTAGTCGGCGAAGTAGTTGGGCATCGTGACGATCTCGTGTTCGATCCTCTTCTGATCCGCGCCCTCTTCGGCGACGACGTAACAGACGCGGGTGTGCTTATCGGCGGTCGACAGAGCAGGGTACTCGCCCGCGCGCACGCGGTCGATCGCCTCTTTGACCGGAACGGTGTACTGTTTTGCGTTTCTGACGCCCTCGATGCGTCTGATCGCGTCTGAGTGTCCCTGGCTCACGCCCTTGCCCCAGAAGGTGTAATCCGCGCCGTCCGGCAGGATCGCGTTCCCGTACAGACGTAAGATAGAGAAGAGCCCCGGATCCCAGCCGATCGAAATGAGCGAGACCTTGCCGGCACTTTTGGCAGCCGCGTCAACGTTTGAAAAGTATTCGGGGATCCTTGCGTGCGTGTCAAAACTGTCGACCGTGCTGCAAAGCGCCGCGAACGCCGGTCCCTGCACGGGCAGGTCGGTCGCCGAGCCGCCGCAGAGGATCAGCACGTCGAAGTCCGGCGCGCGCGCGGGCAGTTCGTCCACGGGATATACCTTCACGTTTTTACTCTGAATGCGCACTTTTTCGGGCGCTCTTCTCGTGAAGACGCCGCAAAGCGCCATATCCGGCGCGGCGTTCAGCGCAAGTTCGACGCCTCTGCCGAGGTTTCCGTAGCCGACGACGCCGACTTTGATCTTGTTTTCCATAGATACCTCTTATTTCTTCTTTTCGATCGCCGCTTTGCGCGAAAGGATCTTATAGAGCCGTTCGGCATTGAACTTCTCTCTGCGGTCGAAGGCATAAATGCCGTTTTTCTCCTGATAGACGTCGGTGAGCTGCGTATAGCAGAAAGCGCACATTTTGGGGTTATCGAGCAGGACGTCGATCAAACCTTTGAAGCGCTTGTAGAATTCTTCCATATCCTCGGGCGCTTTGCCGTAGCCCCAGTCGTCGCTGCCTTTCTCGGAAATATCCCAGAAAATACCGCCGAATTCCGATACGAAATAGGGCTGACCGTCGTAATGCTCGTGACGCTCGTTATTGACGAACACTTTGCCTTCTCCGGTCTCAAGCGACTTGTAGCGTTCCTTCATGCCTTCGGGATCCTGATCGTAGTCGTGGACGTCGTAGATATCGGTGATGACGTGGACGTAGCCCGAAGTATCGATGATCGGTCTGTACGCGTCGATGGCTCTCGTGACGTTATACACGCTTCTGAACGTGTCCTCGCGCCTTCTTTCACCTGTTTCGTTGAAGGGACACCATCCGACCAGCGCCGGGGAGGAATAGTCGCGTTTCACCGCTTCCATCCAGCCGGGCAGAAAGGCGTTCAGCCCGCCGATATCGCCCTCGTTCATCCCCCAGTTGGGGAATTCGCCCCAGACGAGATAGCCGTGTTTGTCCGCATAGTAAAGCGAATACGGCTCAAAAACCTTCATGTGGAAGCGCGCGCCGTTGAAGCCGACCTTCTTGGACATCAGGATATCGTTCTCAAGATCCTTGACGTCGGGTGCCGTGATGATGCCGTCTTCATAGTATCCCTGGTCGAGCACCAGACGCTGATATACCGGAACGTCGTTGAGCTCGATCGCGTAGCCGTTGACCGCGATCTTACGCATACCGAAATAGGTCTTGACGGTATCTTTCCCGTAGGTGAGAGTCAGATCGTAAAGATAGGGATGCTTCAGATCCCAGAGTTTCGCGCCGGGCATGGGGATCGAGAAGGAAACCGCCTTGCCGGTGGTCTTCGCCGTGACGCTGCGCAGGTCTTTTCCCTCAAACGAGACGTCCGCCCTGACCGTATCGCCGGGTTTCGTGTAGTCCGCGAAGGTGATCAGCGCGTCGAGTTTCTTATTGTCGACGTCGGGCGTCAGTTTGATCTCGGAAATGTAGTTCTTCGGGACGTATTCCATCCACACCGTCTGCCAGATGCCCGTGCAGCGGGTATAATAGCAGGATTTGTTATAATAGTTGAAATAGATCTGCTTGCCGGTATACTGCAGCGGATCCCTGCCGTTGTCGTAGCAGCGCACGACGATCTTGTTTTCGCCCTTTCTTGCGGCGGAGGTGATATCGAGCGCAAAGGGCGTATAGCCGCCTTTATGAGAACCGACGCGCTATTCGTTGACCCATACTTCGCAGTAGAAATCCACAGCGCCGAAATGCAGAAGAACTCTTCCTTCGTCAAGTTTCCATTTTGCGGGCAGTTTGACGGAGCGGCGGTACCAGCAGGTCGTGAAGAAATCGGTGTATTCGATGCCGGACAGTTTAGACTCGGGCACGAAGGGCACGACGATCTCGCGGTCGAACTCCGTCTTTCCGTCCTTCCACAGTTCCTTGAACCTGCCGCTGTCGCCGAAGTCAAAGCAGAACTGCCATTTTCCGTTGAGGTTCATCCATTCATCGCGCACCATTCTCGGGCGGGGGTATTCGGGTCTCGGAATTTTCATGATCATCCTCCTTGAAATAGAAAAGTTGACAGTAAAATTATACCATACTTTGATCTTTTGTCAAGAAATATGAAACATTTTTTCTTTTCTGCACTTTACTTTTTTTGTTTTTTGTTGTACAATATATAAAGAGAATTTTTGAGTTCAGACGGGAGGGGGAGCGCGATGCAGACGAAGATCCATTATCATCCGGGCGACAGCGCGCTTATCGAAGCCGTCTCGGTCCTGCGCGCCGGGGGGCTGGTCGCCTTTCCGACCGAAACGGTCTACGGTCTGGGCGCGAACGGACTTGACAGAGAAGCGGCGAAAAAAGTCTACGCCGCCAAGGGAAGACCCTCCGATAATCCGCTGATCCTGCATCTGTATTCGCCCGAGCAGGCGGAACGCTACGCGTATACCTGTCCGCTGTACTATAAGTTGGCGCTCGCCTTCATGCCGGGTCCGCTGACGGTCATTCTGAAAAAGAAGCCGATCGTTCCTAACGAAGTGACAGGCGGGCTTCAGACCGTTGCGCTGCGCGTCCCGTCGCATCCCGTTGCCCGCGCACTGCTTGAGAAATGCGATTTCCCGGTCGCGGCTCCCTCCGCGAATATCTCGGGAAAGCCCAGTCCGACGACGGTCGGGCACGTCATTGACGATATGGACGGGAAGATCGATATGATCCTTGACGGAGGAGAATGCTCGGTGGGCGTTGAATCGACGATCGTGATGATCGACGGAGACGATCTCTCGCTTCTGCGCCCGGGCGCCGTCACGCCGGAGATGCTCGCCCCGTTTGCCGCGCGCGTCCTGATCGATCCCTCGCTTGAACGGCCGCTTGCAGGGAACGAGAAACCGCTTGCGCCGGGAATGAAGTATAAGCATTACGCGCCGCGCGCGGACGTCCGGCTGCTGAAAGGCGATGAGGAGCGCGTTGCCTCGTACATGATGCGGTATAAGCGCTGTCCCTACGTCGGGTTGATGACCGACGAAGCGCACTATCACGCTTTAAGGAGCAAAAGAACGGTATGTTACGGCAAAGACGCCAAAGACGAGGCGCACAGTCTTTTTGCGTGCCTGCGCGCTTTTGACGGTATGCCGAAGGTCGGCACGGTGTATGCGCCTCTTCCGTCAAAAGACGGGATCGGGCTCGCCGTTTATAACCGTCTTGCGAAGGCGGCAGGATTCACGGTCATCGACGTGACCGGCTTTGCCGAGCGTTGAACGGAACGGAATAAGAAGGAAAGAGAGTTAGGAAATGGCAAGAAAGAAGACAAAAAATCAGGAAGTCCTGCCCGAGGCTGACGCCCCGGTACGTGATCAGCTGATCACCGAAACGATAGAAACAAACTATATGCCCTACGTGATGAGCGTGATCATATCGCGCGCGATCCCCGAGATCGACGGTTTCAAACCGGCGCACAGAAAACTCCTCTATACCATGTATAAAATGGGGCTTCTGACCGGCAGAAGAACGAAATCGACGAACGTTGTGGGGCAGACGATGCGGCTGAATCCGCACGGCGACGCCGCGATCTACGAAACGATGGTGCGCCTGACGCGCGATCACGAAGCGCTGCTGCACCCCTTTATCGACAGTAAAGGAACGTTCGGCAAGCAGTATTCTACCGATATGGCGTACGCCGCCGCGCGTTACACTGAAGTGAAACTCGATCCGTTCTGTTCGGAACTCTTCGCGGGGATCGACGAGAACGCCGTCGATATGATCGACAACTACGACGGTTCGATGCTGGAACCTGTTCTGTTCCCGACGACCTTCCCGAACATCCTGGTCACGCCCAATAAGGGCATCGCCGTCGGTATGGCGAGCAACATCTGCTCCTTCAACCTTGCCGAGGTCTGCAACGGCGCCATTGAGGTGCTGAAGGATCCGACGGTCGACGCCGACAGAATGCTCGAGATCGTCAAGGCGCCCGATTTTGCGGGCGGCGCCAATCTCATATACAACAGAGACGCGCTGCTTGAGATCTACCGTACAGGTACCGGCAGTTTCCGGATGCGCGCGCGCTACGTCTACGATAAGGACGCGAACTGCATCGACGTCATCGAGATCCCCTATTCCACCTCTCTTGAACTGATCATCAAGAAGATCGTCGACATGATCAAGGAAGGGAAGTTAAAGGAAGTGGTGGACGTCCGCGACGAGATCGATATCTCGGGCTTCAAGCTCACGCTCGATCTGCGCAAGGGCGTCGATCCCGATCAGCTCATGACCAAGCTCTTCAAGTGCACGCCTCTTGAGGACAGTTTTTCCTGCAATTTCAACGTGCTCATCAACAAAGTCCCCAAGACGATGGGCATCGTCGATATCCTCAAGGAATGGTGCGCTTTCCGCACGGAAACGGTGCGCCGCATCCTCACGTTCGAACTCGGCAAGCTGCGCGACCGTCTGCACCTGCTGTTAGGGCTCGGCAAGATCCTTCTGGACATCGACAAGGCGATAAAGATCATCCGGGAGACCAAGCAGGAAAAGGAAGTCGTGCCCAACCTCATGGCGGGCTTCGGCATCGACGAGATCCAGGCGGAGTTCATCGCCGAGATCAAACTGCGCCATCTCAACAGGGAGTATATCCTCAACAAGGTCAAGGAGATCGAAGACCTTCAGAAGAAGATCGCGGAAACGGAACATCTTCTTTCAAACGAGAAGGCGCTGAAGAAGTATATCATCAAGCAGCTTGAGGAAGTGCGCGACAAATACGGCGCCGCGCGCAAAACGAAGATCGTCTACGAGCACGAGATCGACGAATACGTCGAGGACTCCACGCCCGAGAATTATCCGGTGCACATCGTTTTCTCCGCGCACGGATACTTCAAGAAGATCACGATGCAGTCGCTGCGCGGAAACGATGAACAGAGCGTCAAGGAAGGCGACAGGATCTTACTGAACAAAGACGCAGAGAACGCAGACGAGCTGCTCTTCTTCTCGGACAAAGGGAAGTGCTACAAATCGCGCGTCGCCGATTTTGACAACACCAAGGCGTCCGCGCTCGGCGAATACGTTGCGGCGAAACTCGGTTTCGATCAGGACGAGCGCTGTATTTACGTGATCGATCTCAAGGAGTATTCCGAAAAGACGAACGTGATCTTCGTGTTTGAAAACGGAAAGGGCGTGAAGGTCCCGCTGTCCGCATACGAGACCAAGGGTCCGCGCAAGCGTCTGACCGGCGCCTATTCAACGGTGTCGCCCGTGGTCGGCATTCTGAGGGAGGACAAGCCCTTCGACTTCGTGATCGTTTCTTCCGACAGCAAGGCGATCCAGATCTCAAGCGCTCTGATCCCCGTCAAAGCGACGAGGTCCGCCGCGGGGGTGACCGTCCTGTCGCTCAAGAAGAATGCAAAAGTTCTTGAGATCAGCGACGATCTTTCGCGTTTCAACAATGAAAAGTCCTTAAAGAAGATCAAGATCCCGGCGTCCGGCGTGACGCTCACCGATTATAAGCCGGTCGAATAACGACCGATCCGGAGGCAGTTATGGCAAAAAAGAAAAATGAAAAAATCACGACCAAAAGACTCGTCTGCCTGATCCTTGCGGGACTGATGATATTAGGCAGCGTAACGACTCTGATCTATTTCATCGTGCAGGGGCTGGCGTCTTAACGGACGACGGAGGGATAAAATGAAAGGGCTATTGGTCGTCAACAGTTTTCTTCAGAACAAGAAATTCGGCGATCTGTACGCATATTTCTCATCTGCCGCAAAAAGGATGGGGATCTCTCTTGACGTGCGTTCTTCCGATCAGTTGTTTCGACCTGTCGGCGGCGGCAGGCGCTGCCGGTACGGTTTCGTCCTGTTCTGGGATAAGGACCTGTTTTTGGCGCGCCGTTTTGAAAACGAAGGGGTACCGGTCTTCAACAGTTCCCGCGCGATCGCCCTCTGCGACGATAAGGCGCTGACGGCGGAAGCGCTGGCGTGCGCCGGGATCAGGATGCCCAAAACGCTGATCGCACCGAAAACCTACGGCAATATCGGCTATTGCGATTTTGCGTTTCTTGACCGCGCGGAGTTGTTCCTTCACTACCCGATGATCATCAAGCACCGCTTCGGTTCTTTCGGCGCGCAGGTATATCTTGCGCACAACAGAAGGGAAGCGGAAGAGATCTGCGCTTCCTGCGGCGGCAGCGAAGTGCTCCTTGAGGAGTTCATTTCAAACAGCTGCGGCAGAGATCTGCGCGTAAACGTTGTCGGCGAAGAGATCTGCGGCGTGATGCTGCGTGAGAATAAGAACGACTTCCGCTCCAATATCACGCTCGGCGGGACGATGACGCCCTTCGATCCTCCGCGCGCCTACAGGCAGATCGCTCTGCGCGCGGCGCGGGCGGTCGGCGCCGATTTCGCGGGCGTTGACGTACTGTTCGGAAAGAACGGTCCCGTCGTCTGTGAGGTCAACGCAAGTCCCCATTTCAAAACGACGCTTCAATGTACCGGCGTCGATCTGTCCGAAAAGATCCTCGGGTATATCGCGGCGAAAGTTCAGGGGAAATGATATGTACGGACTGCTGATTTATGACGACGCGGGGCTTTCACGCAACGAATGGTTTATCGACAGACTGATCTCGTATGCAAAGACCCGCGGGGAAGAACTGCGCGTGACGCGCGCGTCGGAACTTTTTTTCGGAAGCGAAAACGGCAAACTGTTTTTTTCGTTTCCCGACGGCATATCGCCCGATTATGCGATCGTACGGACGGTCTTTCCGCTATTGTCGGAGTGTCTTGAAACTTACGGCGTCCGCGTGTTCAATTCATCCCGCGTCAGCAGGATCGCAAACGATAAACGCGCCGCGCACGCCTTTCTTGCAGGTTTGAATATCCCCTCCGCAAAGACGTTTTTTACGTGTGCGCACACCTTTGATCCGGCGCTTTATCAGTATCCGCTGATCCTGAAAAGCGCTGCCGGCCACGGCGGTAACGAGGTGTTCTACGTGGAAAATCCGAAAAGCGCGGCGGACGCCGTCGAAAAGATCAAAGGAAGCGATTTTTTGCTGCAGGAGATCGTCGATAAAGGCAGAGACGTCCGCGTCTATCTGCTCGGCGAAAAGATCCTCGCGGCGGTCGAGAGAACTTCCCGTACCGATTTTCGTTCCAATTATTCACTTGGCGGAGATTGCGCGCTCTATGAGCCAAACGAAAGGATGAAAGAGATCGTCGAAGCCGTCCGGAAAGCCCTCTGCCCGACGTTCATCGGAGTTGATTTTACGTTCCGGGACGGTGTACCGCTGCTCAACGAGATCGAGGACGTCGTCGGCGCGCGGATGCTCTATAAACGCACGGACCTCGCGGTCCACGAACTGTTTTTCGATGAGATCATGAAAGAAATAAACGGCGTCTGATCACGGCGCCGTTTTTTCTTTTTTTGTCCGAATTCTCATTTTCCGTCGTCTTATAGTATGACGGCGCCGGAAAACCGATGAAAGGAGGGAAGTACCGTGAGCGACGAGGAGATCATCCGTCTGTTGAGAGAACACGATGAAGCTGCGCTCGACGAGATCACGAAAAAGTACAGGAACTACTGTTACACGGTCTTTTTGAACGTACTGTCTAACGAAGCGGACTGCGAAGAGTGCATGAACGATCTTCTGATGCACCTTTTTGCCGCAGATGTCCGTGAAGTACAGTCTTTGAGGCAGTATCTCGGCGCGGCGGCGCGCAACGTTGCCTATGACAGGTATAAAACGAATATGCGTTTGAAGCGCAATGAGAACCAGTGCGAAGCGTTCGACGAACTAGAGGCAACGTTTTCAGCGGAAGACGTTGAAAACGCGGTGGAAAACAGGGAACTGTCAAGAGCGATCAACAGTTTTCTGCGTTCACTCGACAAAAGAGAGCGCGTGCTTTTCATCAGACGGTATTATTTTCTTGAATCGACGAAAAAGCTTTCCGCCGAATTTGACCTGAGCTGCGGCGCAGTTCTGCGCAGACTGTCCCGCACGAGGATCAAATTGAAGGATTATCTGTTGAAGGAGGGATTTCAGATATGAAAGAAAAAGATATGATCGACGCGTTCAGCGCGATCGACGAGGATCTTCTTATTGAAGCGGAGTCGGGAAATGCGCGCAGCAAGGGGCGCGCGGGCGTGTTGAGGTTCGCCGTTTTGCTGTCCGCGGCGATCTTTTTGATCGCGGCCGCCGCGATCCCGTTTGTTGTCATGAAAAACAACGGTTCTGAACAGACGACGGAAAACAAAGGATCCTTGAACAGCCCGGACGAACAAAAGTCAGACGATGCCAAAACGACTTTCGAAGAACCCGACAGCCCGACGGCAGAGCCCGGAACGCCGACTTACGATCAGCGTGTACTGGCGATGGCGAAAGATCTCAACAGGAAGTATAACAACGAAATGACGAAAGAGGAAAAGGACGCCTTTGAGAACTATCTCAAGGAAAAGATCCCGCTCTTCTTCGTCCCGAATCCCGAAACCGGATACGTTCCGCAGCCGGTCGTCTATATTGACAGTACGATCTCGATCCCGCAGAACCGGGTCGAGTTGCTCTGCTACGGAAAATTCAGCGGATGCACCGTATGGTTTTCGGAATCGCCGATGACGGTGATCGGGAGCTACGATCTCGCCGGCTGCAGTTTCAGGCACAGTTCCCATCTATCGATCATGGTACTGAAAGACGGCGTCGAACTACCGCTTCCCGACGCGTACCGGAACGGTTGGCTGACAGAAGGCGATATTGTCGATCTTGCGGATATCCACAGGACCGTGGAGACCGTTGCGTTCAATAACGGCGCTCTGTATGATGATCCTGATGCGCCCGAAGAAATTGAAACGGCAAAGAAACTGAAAGAACTGTTCTGATTGTGCGCGTACTGCGGGTTGTTCTTCTATAAGATCATGAACAGCTTTTTGAGTGAAAGGGGCTGTTTCATTTGCCTGCAAATGAGCAGCCCCCGCAAAACGGATGGTCGGGATCCCGTCCGTTTTGCGCGACTTTTGCGGTTTTGTCCGGACAGGCGAACGCTTATTGTCTAACAATATGACAAAACCGAGGCGT
>JAFTCT010000045.1 GCA_017454525.1 Clostridia bacterium | reverse complement strand
GGATTCGCTCTCGCTCCCGCGGTTGCGCCTTTCGCTGAACGCGAAAAGCGCAAGGTCGCTCGGTCAGGGCGCGCTCTGACAGCCCACCGGGCTGTCATTCACTACGCGCCCGTTCGAATCCCTGTTTGATTCTCCGCCAACACAAAAGACACCCGCTTGGGTGCCTTTTCTGTTGGCGGAGAGGAAGGGATTCGAACCCTTGTGGGCAGGGCCCAAACGGTTTTCAAGACCGCCTCGTTATGACCGCTTCGATACCTCTCCGTATTATTTGAACGCGACTATACTATCACATTTTCGGGCGGTTGTCAAGTGCTTTTTTGTTTCTCTTTTTTTGTTCCTTTGACCGCGCTTTTCGTTTCGTTGATGGCGCATTTCGTGTCGTCCTTTCACTCTGCGCCTTCCGTATTGCCGGAGAACTGCGTTTCAAACGCTTTTTTTGCGCGCGGGAGAATGAGCGCCGTCAGGATGCCGAGCAGGGCGCCGGTGACGATGCCTGCGGGCAGGAGCACGGTGAAGTAGGAGAAGATCCCGGCGGACGAGGTGAGGAGTGCTGCGGCTGCGAGCTGCGCGAGGTTATGCGCGACGGCGCCGGCGACGCTGACGGTGACGGTATGGAAGGCGCATTTCTGCAGGAGGATCATGACGGCGAGCGAGAGGGCGCCGCCCGCGAGCGCGAACCAGAGCGCCGTTGCGGAAGGGAAGAGCAGAAGATTGACGAGCAGGATGCGCACGAGCGACACCGCCGCCGCGTACTGCCAGCCGAGCAAACAGAGCGCTAAAAGCGTTGCGGCGTTCGCCAGACCGAGTTTGATGCCGGGCAGCGGAATGAAGCGCAGGACCGGCAGGACGGCGTCCAGATATCCCAGCGCCGCGCCGAGAGCGGACAGAAGCGCCGTGAGCGCGAGCGCGCGCAGTATGCGTCGGCGTTTTTCCTGCATTTTCTCACTTCCTTTCCGATGAGACGTTCATTCTGACAGATATTCGATGCTGACGGTCAGCCGGTGCGGCAGGCAGGCGATGACGGGGATCGTGGAGGAGGGATCGATCTCTCCCGTGCGCACGCAGTCCTTTCCTCTGCAGTCCGCGTCGGAAATCATGACCTTTTTGTTTCTGACCGTCACGGTATTGTATCCGCCGCCGCAGGCGACGCGGTATTCCGTATCGTTGTCCAGCGGCAGCGTTATTACGGTTTTTCCCTCCACGCGCACGACGGCGACGGCGCGCGCGGGCGCGTTTTTGCCCGGGAGCAGGAGAAAGGGCAGAAGGATCGCCGCGGCGAGCAGACCCGAGAGCAGTATCACGTCGCGCGCTCTGAAGCCGCCGGGCGCGCGCCGTTTTCCGGCGCTTTTTCCGTTATCGCCGCATTCTTCCCGCGCCTGCGCCCGCCCTGTCGGGCGCCTGAAATACAGGATGAGGAACGCTGCGGTAAAGAAGAGAAGAACGACGGCGATCACGGAAAAATCGGAGACGCCCGACGCTTTGTTCGCGTCGTCGGGGAAACCTGCGGTACGCGTGATCCTGCCGTTTGCGTAGACGCGCAGCGCTTCGCCGCCGGTCGTTTTCAGCAGTTCGTTGCCCTCGTTTTCCGGCAGGATGAAAAGGGCGGTGGACAGCAGATCCGCCGCTGCCGGATCGCTGTGCAGGACCGAGACCGATACGACGTCGGTACGCGCGGACGGCGCGCAGGTCGCGGGATCGATGATGTGATGGTAGCTTTTGCCGTTCACCGTGAAACAGCGCTCATAGCTTCCGCTCGTGGCGAGCGCGGCGCCGGCGAGCGTAAGCGACGATATCGCCGCGTCCTCTTTTTTGAAGGGATCCCTGACGCCGGCAGTCCAGGGCTCGTTCGTGTGCGGATTTTTCCCGCGCGCCAGCAGCGTGCCGCCGAGGGAGATCAGATAGTTTCCGATCTTCCGTTCGTCAAGCCATCTGCTCATGATCCGCGCGGCGTATCCCTTTGCGGAGGCGCCGACGTCGATGCGCGCGGCGGGGTCGCGAAGGAAGACCGTTCCGGCTTCTTCGTCGATCTGCATCACTTCCGGGGAAATATGGGCGGAAGCCTCCTTCAGCGCCGCTTCGTCCGGAAGACGTTCATATTTTGCCGCCTCTTTCCACAGCGCGCTGACCGCGCCGATCGCGGGATCCACGGTCCCGCCCGACGCGTCCGAAAACGCCGCGCATTCACAGAGCAGCTCCAAAAGGTCAGCGTCGACCTTCACGGGCGACGCGCCCGCGCGGTCGTTGACCGTTTTGACGTTCGGAAAGGGGGCGTCGTGATAGGCGTCGAAGAGACCGTTTAAGCGCCGCAGTTCCTTCTCGAATTCCTCGGCGAAAGAGGGATCGGTCACTTCTTTGCCGTCGTAGTAGAGAGTCGAAAACGTATCGAAATAATCGCCGAAAAACAGACTTTTCAGCCGGCTATCGGCGTTTTTCTGCGTACAGGAGACAAAAAACGGAAGGAGCAGCGCGATAAGCAGAACAGAAACGGCTTTTTTCACGGTTCAGACTCCTTCCTTTGATCGTTCATTCAAAATATAAGTCGAGGGTCACGATCTCGCACGAGGTGAGAAAGCGCATCGGCAGACCGCACCAGCCGGCGCCGGCGGTCGTGACGGCAAATCCGTTTTTATAGGTCTTCGCGCCGTAGTTATACCTGCCGGTCATCGCCGCGAGGACGTTCCCGGGGAACGTCTGACCGTTGTGCGTATGTCCCGAAAGGACAAGAGAGGCGCCGCCGTCAATGAGTTTTTCCGTTTCCTTCGGTTGATGGTCGAGCACGACGAGCGTGCGCATCGTGGAGGCGCAGACCTCGCTTGCCGAAAAGCGCTGTTCGTCAGCGTCCCTGCGGGCAAACAGGTCGAAAAAGGGAAGCGGGACCAGTTCGTCCCGCAGCATCCGCACGCCGCTTTGCGCGATGAATTCCCGTATGCGCGCGCCGTCGGTCGCGTAGGCGTCGTGATTTCCCGGACAGAGCCAGAACCCGTCGGGGCAGGGGAGAGATCTTAAAAACGCGAGAGCTTCCTTCGGATGACGCAGGTCGGCATAATCGCAGTCGAAGAGATCGCCGCCGAAGAGGATACAGTCGGGCGACTGGGCGCTGATCGTCTCACCTAGCCGCTTGAGCATCTTCTTTGTGGTCGAAAACCCGAGGTGCAGGTCCGAAAAAAACACCACGCGCGTTTTCCCGCGGTTGACGCCGTCGCAGGGAAGACGGATCTCATGCTTTCTGACGGCGATCTTTCTTGCGTGGAGTACGCCCGCCGTGATCACCGCGCCGTAAAGCGCGGCGGAAATACCGAAAAGAAGCGGAAAAGAGAGGGAAAGGCGCGTGTAATGAAAGATCAGAAGGACGCAGGCGTCGGCGAGCAGAACGATGAGAAAATAGAGATAAACGGCGGTGACGGCTTCCGATAAGCGTCTGAAAAAGGAGGAAGCGCGTCCCTTCGGCGCGTGATCGAGCGCCGCGGGGAGGATCGCGGGGAAGACCAGGATCAGAAAGAAAAGGACCGTGAGCGGGAAGGGCACGGCGCAGTACAGTCCGAGCGCAAAGAAAAAGAGAAAGGGCGTGACGATACCCGCGGGGATCATCAGGATCTTCAATGGGCGTTCCTCCTTTCGACAAAATGACGGTGTGCGCGCGCGGAGAACGGCGGCGGAAGACGTTTGCAGGGTCTGTTCATTTGCAAGCAAATGCAACAGACCCCGCGTGATATCAGACAGGGAATTTACAGGATGATCAGTCCGCTCTCGACGAGCAGGAGATAAGTGACGTCCTTGATCGAGATGACGCCGTCCTCGTTGAAGTCGCAGCTTGAAGCGAGATCGTCGTCGGTGATCGTGTTCGACAGGCGGTCGAGCACGGTCGTAACGTCCTCGACGGTGACGCGGTTGTCGCCGTTCACGTCGCACTTGCCCGCGGTGAAGGTGCGCGCGAAGACCTTTGCGCCGCAGTCGCGGCAGACGAAGGAGAGTTCGCCCGGTTCGTGCGCGGAGGCGTTCTTCGTGACGGTCAGTTCGCCCGAGAAGGTGTGCGCGGTGGAGTCCAAAGGCATTTCCGCGGACTGCATCGCCTTGCAGCCCTTGACCGAGCAGCGCACGTAGCCCGTGCCGTTGGCTATGCAGGAGGAGGTGATATAGGGCAGCGCCTCGCCGTTGAACACGTGGGTGTGCGTCGGCATATCGGAAGAGGTCGGCGTGACCTTGCAGGGCGTTCTGAAATCGGTGTCGCGGTAGAGCGGGACGCCGTTTTTGCAGAATTCAATGCGCATGACGTAATTCTTTCCCGTGACGGGGAACCAGCCCTGATCGGCGACATTGACGCGGAAGAGCGTAGAAGTGCCGAAATCGTAGTAGGAATCGGGAAGGAAGTCGTACGATACGCCGTCAACGGTGATGCGGATCGTGTATTTGTAGGTGCGCGCGTCGATCGCGGCGAGGTCGACGACGTCGGCGTCCACCGCGGAATTGCTGACCGTGAAGACCAGCCAGTAGGTCCCGTAGGGGTTCTCAAAGCCGTCGCCGTAATTCGATATATCGATCGATTTGACGCTCGTCGAGCGGACGCCGTCCACTTTCACGACGTTCGAGCCGAGCGGCTCTCCGTCCGCGAGTTTGACGGTATATACGCCGTCCAGCGGATAGATCTTCACGCCGTTATGGTAGACGTTGAGGATCTTGTCGGCTTTGTAGCCCGATTTCACGCTGACGGTGAAGGAGACGCTGTCGCCGGCGCTCCCGATGAAGGCCGTACCGTTCTGCGGGGCGACGGTGACGCCGGGCGCGAGATCGAACGAGATCGCGCGCCGCCCGTCGAGGTCGATGACGCGGCTCTGATCCTTCGTGACGCTCGCGTTCAGCCCGGACCTCGTGCAGACGACCGAACCGTTCTTCAGCAGCTGCACCTTCTTGACGGTCGGGGTCTTCCCGCTGTCGGAATTGAAGTAGGTGACCTCCACGCCCCAGATGTAGTCGTCGAGCGTCTTGCCGGCGGGCAGATCCTTTGTGAGTTTGTCGTAGTTGAAGGTGAGGATCCCGTCCCTTGCCGGTCCGTTTTTGTCGCCGTAGAAGCCGTAGCCCTCGTTATAGTCGGCGCGGCAGCGGTCCTTGAACATCACCGGCAGATAGGTATCGGTCACGCCCGTCGAAACGTCGGTGCGGCGCAGCGTAACGGAGAAGTTGTCTCTGTCGGCGGTGTTGACCGTGACCTTCGCCATGAGTTCGGGCGTGCCGTAGTTGAGGTCGGTGCGGTAGTCGAGGAAGATGAACTGATCCATGGTCCAGATGCGGTTCGCGACGTTCAGGGCGCTGTACTGCGACTGACCTTTGCCGTTCAGCGCGTCGTACATCATCCAGATGAAGCCGCTGTTCTGCCAGCTGCCCCAGGAGTTGGCGATCTTGAAGGCGCCCTTGAGGGTGACGCCGTTCTTGACGCAGGTGATGTTGTCGTCGTAGCCGACGATCGAGACCTGATGCCCGCCGGAAGAGACGTTCGTCGAGTAGGGGATCGCTCGGTCGCCCGATTTTCCGTAGGTGCCCTTCGCGCTGATCGTGACGAGATCCGTGACCCAGCGGTCGGGATAACCGCCGGTGACGACGACGTTGCCGGCGTTCAGCGCTTCCTTGATGCGGTTGATGAGCGCGGCGCCTTCGCCCGACTGCGTGCCGTTATAAAACATATCGTCCTTGATCGCCCACACCTGGTCGAAGGTGCTGATGCGGAATCTCTGCGCCTCGTCCCAGCTGCCGTCGATCGTCGCCCAGTCCTTGGCGAGCTTATCGTTGGAGGCGTAACCGGTCACGCCGCCGCTGAACTGCGCCCAGGTCTGCGTGGGCGCGCCCTGTTCCTCGAGGATGCGGTAGACTTCCGCGGTCGCGGCGCCGCCGAGGTTATAGGTGAAGCGCGGCGCAAAGCAGTATTTGGCGCTTCCCGACGAGGGATCCCACGTGATGTTCGGGTCCAGCTCGTGCAGGTAGCGCGAGTAGGCGTTGGTCAGCTGCATATAGGTCGCCGCCATCGAGACGCAGCAGCCGACCGCGCCCTGATTGCCGATCTTCGGCAGGTGGATCGTCGTGGAGAGATCGACCGCCGCCGGCAGCGTTTCCGCGTTTGCGGTAAAGATGCCGCAGGGCAGGGCGGTAAGCGCTGTCATAACACAGATCATTACGATCGAAATCAGTTTTTTCATCGCAGTTCCTCCGGATGGATATTCTTTCATCTTATTTTACCACAGTTTTCTGTCAAAAGTGTTACAAAAATGTTAACAAATACGCCCCGAAAAAAGAGGCGTTTCCGAAGCCCGTTCGATGGGCTTTCAAAAACGCCTCGTTTTTCAGTCGCTTCGGGCGGTCACGCTTCGATCGCGTAAACGCTGACCTGCTTTCTGCCGCCGGTGATGTGCTCGAATTTGACCCTTCCGTCGATCTTGGCAAAGAGGGTATCGTCAGAACCGATACCGACGTTGTTGCCGGGATGGATGTGCGTGCCGCGCTGTCTGACGATGATGCTGCCGGCAGTCACTGCCTGGCCGTCCGCTCTCTTGACGCCGAGTCTCTTGGATTCGCTGTCTCTGCCGTTCTTGGTAGAGCCGACGCCCTTTTTATGTGCGAAGAACTGTAAACCTAATCTGAGCATGATTGTAACCTCCTCTTTTCGTTGTGGAAACGACTACTCTTCGACCTCTTCCACCGTCAAATAATCGTAGTAATCTTCCGTCAGGTCGTTCAGCTGAAAGAAGTACCCCTGAAGCAGACCGGAAATCGCGTAGCGTTTTCTGTCGTCCTCCTCAAATTCGGGGAGCGCAGACATCACTTTGAGCTCGATATCCGCCGTTTCTTCGTCGATGGTATAATCAACGTTTGACGCGTAAGAGATCTCGACGGTATTGATGATCAGCATGGTCATCGCGGAGAGGGCGGAGCAGAGAAGATCGTCGCCTTCCGTTCCGAAACCCGTGTGACCGGTTTCCCTGAATCCGTAATAGATACCGTCGCGCTTGTAGAATGTGACCTTCGTCATATTCAAGCGATGATGGATGTGATCTGGACCTTGGTGTACGGCTGTCTGTGGCCGATCTTCTTCTTCTCGTTCTTCTTGCTCTTGTACTTGAAGACGTAGATCTTTTTGCCTTTGCCGTTCTTTACGACGTTCGCTTTGACCGCTGCGCCGTCCACTGTGGGTTTGCCGAGCACCAGCCCGTCGTTCCCGGAGATCGCAAGTACCTGATCAAAGGTATACTCGCTTCCTTCTTCCGCTTCGAGCTTCTCAACGAAGATGATGTCGCCTTCGCTGACTTTGTACTGCTTTCCGCCCGTTTCGATGATCGCGTACACGAAAAGCACCTTCCTTTCTTTATGGCTTCTATGCCGTATTCGCTGCGCAAGGGTGACGGTCGAGCCGTGCTTTTGACCCGTCGCACGCGTAGAGTCATCATAGCATATTTCGTGGGGCTTGTCAATAGTTTTTTTTAAAAAATCCTGGGATTACTTCCGATTTTTCTTTGAATACTTCAGTCTGGTCTTTCTGTAGGCGATCAGAACGCCGCCGCCGACGAGGACCAGGACCGCCGCCGTGCATCCGACGATGATCCAGGCGGTCTTTGAAGCGCTGTTCTCACCGTTCTCCGGCGCGTCGGGCGTCGGCTCCGCCGTGGGCGTCGGCTCCGCCGTGGGCGTCGGCTCCGCCGTGGGTGCGGGCGTCGGCTCCGCCGTGGGCGTGGGGGTCGGCTCGGGCGTGGGCGTGGGTTCCGCCGTGGGCGTGGGTTCCGCCGTGGGCGTG
>JAFTCT010000044.1 GCA_017454525.1 Clostridia bacterium | reverse complement strand
TGAGCCGAGGAGCAAAACGTCGACGGGGGTGTTTCATTTGGCGCAAATACGCCAAATGAAACACCCCCTTTTTTACGTTCTGTGAAACTCTTTTTTTCTTTCGTACATCCGCTCGTCGGCTTCCTTGATATACGCGTAGACCGAGCGCTGCGGATCGGTACAGCAAACATAACCGGCGGAAAAGGAGAGCGCGTACGGCTTTTTCGCCTCGCCGCAGATCTCTTTGAGCCGCTCCTCGATCTCGCATATCAGCGTATCGGGCGCCGTTTTCCCGGCGTCGGTACACCGCCAGACCCAGATGAATTCGTCGCCGCCGTATCTGGCGGCAAAGCCCTTGTGCACCGATATCACCGCTTTGATCGCGTTCGACACCATGATCAGCGCTTCGTCCCCCTCGGCGTGACCGTAACTGTCGTTGATCTGCTTGAAGGAATTGATATCGCACATGAAAAGATAGGTTGGCGCATCCTCGGAAAAAGAATCGCTCAGACCCGTCAGATACTCCTCGGTCTTGCGGCGGTTGTTCATTTTTGTCAGCGCGTCCGTATAGATATTGGACTGCTGCATGGAAGTGAAGAGCACGAAGATCACGGCGAAGATCGCGACGGGAATGATCGTGATGCGGTCAAACAGATCGTCGAGCAGCACCCAGCCGACCAAGAACACGACGCACGCCGTCAGTCCGAGCGCGTCGCGGCGGGCGTATTTCGAGCGCAGCCGGATCGCCTTCTGAACCGATACGCGCACGATGACGATGAAGTAGACGAACGAACAGAGCGGCAGCGCGATATACGCCGGACCGTTGACGATATGATTGTCGGGCGTGACCGAAAAGATCATCCCGTTGAACAGCGAGATCACGAGAAGAACGAACGCGACGAAAAAGGGCGCGAAACCGAGACAGATCGCTTTTTTGCTCACGTTGAACCGGAAATCGAAATGGATCATCGTGAATGCGAAAAAACAAAAGGAATTGTATACCACGCTCGTCAGCGAAAGGAAGCAGACGGCGACGAAGACCGCGTGCGGAAGGGCGAGAATGTCGTACTCCTGAAGCGTCCACAGCGTGTTGAACACCAGATACGCTTCAAACGCAACGATGAACACCTTGATCGCGATATACTCGTTCTTTTTGACCAGATCAGGCGAGACCCGGAAAAAAATGTAAGCGGCAAAAAGCGAGAGGGCGATATTGAAAATCAGATAGATGTATAAAAAAGACATCGAAACCATATTCCTTCTCCTCTCTCTGCCGTTATTCCAAATATATCATATTTTTCGGAGGATGTCAAGACGTGAAGCGCTCTTCGGCGCTTTTTCACACGCGCCGGACCGGTTCGGCAGTTTTGCCGGGACGCCGCGCGGACCGTTCGTTTCGCCTTTTCCGGCGGGACGCTTGCGTTTTCAAAACGCTCGTTTCCGCTTTCAAAAATACTTGCATTTTCGCCCGCAATGTGCTATACTGCGGTCGGGCAGAACGCCCGGAAGAGCCGTTTTCCGTTTTCCGGAACAAAAAACGCCCCGTAAACGGGCGCGCCGTCCGCCAGCGGAACCGCCTCTTCAAAAACGGCTCCTGCCATATCGGAGGAATACGCAATGAAAAAACGTTATCAGTTTACGATCATACTTTGCGCGGTACTGCTCGTATCCGCCCTGCTCTTTTCCGCTTCGGTCACGGCGCTTTGCGCCGCCAACGACGCGCAGTCGCGCTATGACGTCAACGCCGACGGAAGCGTCGACATCCGCGACGTCACTTCCCTTCTGGACGTGCTCGCGGGGAACCTGCCCGAAAACAAGATCAAAAACGTCATCTACCTGATCCCCGACGGCGCGGGCTTCGGCACCTACGATATCGCCAACGCCTACAAAAAGAAGTACGCGCCCTTTGCGGTCGACGGGATCGTCGACGGCGTCAGGGATACCGCTTCGGCCGCTCAGAGAACGCCGATCACCACGAACGCTGTTTCGGGCAAAACCGTGACGGGGCTCTATCTCGACGAGTACCTCATCGCCTCGGCGAACACCGATATGTATCATCCCCTCGGTCACCCCGGGAACACCGCCACCGACTCCGCCGCCGCGGGTACAGCCCTGCTCTGCGGCGTAAAGACCGACTACGTTATGGTCGGAATCGACCACGCCTTCCGCCCCGCTGCGAACATCCTGGAACTCGCGCGGCTCGAGGGCAAGGCGACCGGCGCCGTTTCCACCAAGTGCTCGGTCGACGCCACGACCAGCGATATGGTCGCCCACCTGCTGCGCCGTCCCGATCAGAATTCCTGCGCCTATCAGCCCGACGTCTCCGCGCAGATGCTCAACAACAATATCGATATCCAGTTGATGTACGGCACCGACGGCGGCAGATACCCCTATAAGAAGAACTTCGCCGATTCTGTCCCCGTCAGTGACGACACCGCCGCCAATCACGGCTATACCGTCGTGACGGACCTCGCCTCTCTGAACGCCGCGGTCGTCGAAGGAAAAGCGAAGATCTTCTCGTCCTTTCAGATCGATTATCTCGCTCTCGGGGAGGGATACGACTTGAACGGCAGCAACTACTATACGGGGAGCGCCGCGTGGAACACCGACTACCAGGCGCACCATATTCTGTATGACGTCGACGCCCGCGAGGGCGACCTGACGCTCCTTTCCATGGCGAAAGCGGCGCTGACGATGCTCGATAAGAACGTCAACGACCCCGACGGCTTCTGCCTCGTCATCGAGGGCGGCGCGATCGACAACGCCTGCGAGGGGCGGAACGTCAAGGAGGGCGTCGCCGAATACCTCGCGTTCGACGAAGTCTTCGGCTACTGCGTCAACTGGGCGGCGGCGCGGGGCGACACCGTTGTCGTCGCCTGCCCCGATCACGATTCCGGCGGCTTCTTCGATCCCGAAAACAACGCGGGCGCCCCGAAACAGGGGAACCGGGACTTCGATTCGCTCGACGATCTGCTCACCGCCCTGCACGACGGGACCGTCGCCGACAGAACCACGCTCGACGGCTTCGCAAGCGGTCATACGGCGCAGAACGTCCCCGTCTGGCTGTACGCGCCCGACGACGTGAGAGCGCAGATCCTTGAATATCTCGGTCTGCCCGCCGACGCCGCGCCCGACAAGGTGCGCACCGGCCGTTACTATAACGGTTCGGTCTTCGATCCCGACTATCAGATCCTCAACTCCGATATCGCCGGCGCCGTCGTGAAGGCGGCGGGGCTCATGACCTTCAGCGAAGCGACGGAAAAACTCTTTGTCCCCGTCTACGACGCGAACGACCCCTCGAAATACGGTTACGGCGCCTATGACCCCGAGACCGCCGTCTTCACCTTCTCAAACGGCGCAAGGGTCGAGCGCAACAGCCGCGTCTATTTCGATAAGAACGGCGATCCGCACGAACTTTCCTGCGGTCTGCCCATCTTCCTGACCAACCCCGTGCGGTATCATACCGAGGACGGCTCGGACGTCTACCTTGACCCCGGCAAAGCGACCGCCGTCTTCTACGTTCCGCAGGAGATCCTCGACGCCGTCATCCCCGACGGCGAGTGACCGCCGACAGCGTCTTCCTGCCGTTTGGACGTTTTTCACCGTATTCTCCGCGCATTTTTACCGATTATACGCGCAATTTTGCCGTTTGCCCTTGACAAGCGCAAAAAAAGGTTGTACAATAGTTTCACAAAATATCTTATAGTGAGGTGTTCTTATGACAGTCGCATCCAACGAGGATCTCGCCATTCTTGGCGGCACGATTTATATCGTTTTCCTGATCATCAGCATCGTCGCCACGTTTCTGCTCGCGATCATTCCCTCGAAGATCGCAAAGAAAAAGGGTTACAGCGGCGTCGGCTTCTACTGGTTCGGCGTCGGCGCGCTGATTCCGGCAATCATCGTCGCGTGCGTCCTCAAGGACAAAAACGCGCCGCAGCCCCAGCCGATCTACCAGCAGCCCTACCAGCAGCCCTACCAGCAGCCCTATCAGCAGCAGCCCTATCAGCAGCAACCTTATCAGCAGCAGCCCTACCAGCAGCAGCCCTACCAGCAGCAGCCTTATCAGCAGCAGCCGCAGCAGCCGCAGAAGCAGCCGCCCTATCAGCAGCCGCCGCAGCAGTGACAGCGCACCGCCCGGGATCTTCTTTTCCCGGAAAGTAACGAACATACAAAACCGGCAAACGGCTTCAGCCGTTTGCCGGTTTTGTATTCTGTCCGGGGGCGCTTGTCGCCGGATGAATGTGAGCCTTCCCCGATGGGGGAAAAGGGGTTCCCCGAATAGCGCGACGCAAGGAGCGGTGTTTGGGGGTGCCCGGTAAGGTGGCGCTTGTCGCCGGATGAGGCTGAACACTTTCATTGGGCTATGGTGTCGGTAACGCCGACAGAATGAACAGGAAGTCACCGCATCACCGGAACAATTGCACGCGGAGCGCGCCCTTTAGGCGGCACCCTTTCGGAAAGGGTGGCAGAGGAGCCTTCTCCGATGGGAGAAGGTGTCGCTTGCC
>JAFTCT010000043.1 GCA_017454525.1 Clostridia bacterium | reverse complement strand
TTCCCGGGAAAGGGGTTCCCCGGAAGCCGCTTCGCGGGTTCAGGGGGTTCCCGCAGGCGATTTCACTGCGCGCCATGCGCGCCATGTGCGCTCCGCGCCCGTACTTCAACCCGCCGTCGAGGTGGATTTCACCGCGTGCCCGCCGCGCGTCCTCGCCTCCGGAATAATATACAAAACGCAAAAGGAAAGCGCTTGAATTTTGCGCAAGCCGACGAGAATGCGTCAAAAAGCCGTATTTTTCCGAAAAAAAACCCTGAAATACCGAAAAAATGCGGGGTAAGCAAAAAAAGCAAAAAAATACTCTTGACAAGCGGTACGAAATGTGGTAGAATAATCCTGCATTATAAGATCGTGGGAAAAGGTTTTATTTTGCGAAAGCTCCTGAAATCAAGCGAAAGGAGGAACGGACAATGGCAGATAAGAAAGAAACTAAGCAAAAGAAAGAGAAAAAGTTCGTAAACAACGCTCTCGCCTGGGGCCTGATCTGCGCTGAGGTCGTGATCGTTGCGGTCGTCGCTCTGCTCGTCTTCCTGCTCTGAGATCCGGCCGCCTGAGTTTGCCCATACGGACGGCAAAACGCAACCGAAACCCAAAACCCAAATTCATTCTTAAAAAGGAAAAGAGGAAAACCATTATGAAAATCTTTGCTCCCTTCTGGAACAAACGCAAAGGCTTCACGATCGTCGAACTCGTCATCGTCATCGCGGTCATCGCGATCCTGGCGGCGGTGCTGATCCCGACCTTCTCCAGCCTGATCAAAAAGGCGAACCTGTCGGCTGATAAACAGGCGGTTCGTGAAATGAACGTGGCTCTTGCCGCTGACGAAGAACTGCACGGCAAAGCGGACACCATCGAAAAGGCGATGAGAGTCCTTGCGAACGCCGGCTACAACAGCGACAACTGGGTCTGCCTGACCACCGGTTACGAAGTGTACTGGTTCGCAAAAGAGAACCGTCTGGTCCTCTACAACTCCGCTACCGCTGAAGTGGAATATCCCACCGATTTCGATATCAAGAAGCTCATCACTGCGGATAACGGCGGCGACTTCTACATCTATAACAACAACCAGATGACGGCGATCAAGCAGGACGTTTCTCTGGGCAGCAACGCATCTGTTACCAGCACCGCTCAGCTCGTCAACAATGACGCTGTCAAGAGCTCTACGACAGCTACCTCGGCGATCAACGCGGTCAGCTCCGCTCTTTCCAGCAATGCTGCGATCAAGCAGGCACTGAACCTCAGCAACGCCGGTTACACCTACGGTACCAAGGAAGTCGTTTCCGAAGCTTTCGGAACCGGCGGCAACACCGCGAAGGCAGCGATGCAGATCGTCGCAGTCGGCGATACCAAGGATCCCGTTCTGAAGAACAACGGCGACGTTCAGGAGAACGTTTTCTTCATCCAGGTCGCTACCAGCGGCAACCCCTCTGCGGGTGACATCTCGTCCGCTCAGAAAGCAGCCGGCGACATGGTCTACACGCTGTTCACGCAGATGAACACCTCTCAGCTCGACAACAACGCGGCGATCATTCTCGCTCCCGGCACGACGATCGACGTCTCCGGTAAGGAATGGGCTGCCGTTAAGGAGTTCGAAGGCTACTTCGGAACCACCGACTCTGCGAACCCGATCGTCATCAACGGCGCTGAAATGTCCACCGCTACCGGTTACAGCCAGACCGTCTCCTTCACCGGTTCCTCTTCCAAGTACTTCGTGACTGGCTTCTTCGGAACCGTTTACGGCGATACCACGATTGAGAACGTCAAATTCACAAACATCGTGCTGAATCAGCCGGCTATGGACTTCGCTATGGCGACCTTCATGGTCAACGGCAAGAAGGCTGATAACCGTAACTCCATCGGCATCATCGGCGGCGTTACCGAAAACACAGACCACACCGAAGCAAACGTCGTCCTCAAGAACATTGAAGTTGACAGCAGCTGCGAAGTTATCTGCGGCGCTGACGGCGGCGGACTCGTCGGCTACGTCGGCTCTGCTGACCCGAGCTACAATATGCTCGGCAAACTGACCATCGACAACTGCAAAGTTGCCGCCAAGGTCTCCAACAACTACAAGTACGTTTCTTCCGGCTACGGCCCGGTCGGCGGCATCGTCGGCTTCATCTGCCGCGTCAACGCCGCTTTCGAGCTGAAGATCAAGGATTGCACGTTCAACGGCTCCGTTGACGGCACCACGATGATCGGCGCTGCGATCGGCGACATGACCAACAACTGCAAGGTCACCTTCGAGGGCACCAACGACTTCTCCGGCGCGAGCATCAACTCCAAGGGTCTGGCGCTCAAGGCAGGCGCTGTGATCGGTACCGTTACAAGCACTACGGCAGCCGGCAACATTACGTTCGGCGGAACGATCAACGTCGTTGAAGGTCTGCCCGCATACTACGTCAAATCTGACAAGTATGATCTGAACAAGGCGAAGATCACCGCTTGATCGAACCGGATCTAAACAGCAATTTCATAATCGAGTAATCAATAATCAAAGAAAGGTGGTGTGAACATGATCGTATTGTTGATCGCTCTGTGGTCGCTTTCGGCGATCTATTTCACCCACCTTTTATCAAAGAAGGGGATGAAGGTCGCCGCAGGCGTCGTCACGGCGCTTTACGCCTACGTGATCCTCTGGGCGACCCTCGTCTTCGTCATCGATATCGCGGACCTCGGCTTCTCAACGACGCAAACGCGTGAAAGCCTGATCTTCGGCAGCGATATCTACCACGCGATCACCGGATTGGCAGCCAGAATGTACGAGCTGCCCGCCGATCTGCTCGTCGCGATCGTCACGGTCTCTCTGCTCGTCGCCGGTTCCGCCTTCACCGTCATCCTGGTGGGCGGCTTCCGTATGACGCGCGAGATCTGCAAGCTGGCAAAGCACAGTTACGCAAGAATCCTCAGATCCTATAGGGAGCGCACAAATTCGGTACGTCATCTGCACGGGAACGTGCCGCTGATCAAACTCTACTGCAGGGCGAACTGTTGATACCACTCTTTCTTTATACGTCATTTCATCAATTAACCAACAAAAACAAATTCAAATAAAGAAAGAGGTATTCTACCATGAAAAACACCAAAAAAGGTTTCACCATCGTTGAGCTCGTCATCGTCATCGCCGTTATCGCGATCCTCGCAGCCGTTCTGATCCCCACCTTCTCGTCCGTTACCAGCAGCGCAAGAGCGTCCGCCGCTCAGCAGCAGGCTAAAGCAGGTCTGGACTCCATCCTTGCTCTGACCGAAGGCTCCCTGCCGGATGGCACGCTGTTCGTCATCACCAGCGATTCCAACAACGGATCCGTTGATTACAACTTCGTTTACAGCGGAAACAAACTGACCCAGGTCGAAAACGACAAGGCTGTAATCGAAACATACAGCAAACCCGGCGCAACCGACACCGTGTATGCTGTCTACGTCACTGCATCCGCTTTCGCCAAAACTGGTGCTAATGAAACCGAATTAGCTGCTGTAACCAAGAACAAAACCGCTGTTGAAAAGCTTCTGACGAATGCGATCAAGACCATTTCCGGTTACACTGATACGCTCGGCACCGCTACCATCAACACCGCTGACACCAACAACAACTACTACACCCTGACCCTTACTCAGGCTGAAGGCAAGACTCTGCCGGATCAGACGAACGTCACCTTCAGAGTGTACTACACCAGCGACATTCAGGAAACCATGGTCGCCTTCATCGGCAACGACTAATCAAACCGCATATCGCGTGAACTGAATAATCCCGGGGCACCCGGCACTTGTTGCAGTGCCGGGTGCCTTTCGCAACTTATAACGTTCAAAGAAAGGAGACGGCGTATGCACAGCAAAAAGGGCACGACCCTTGCGGAAATGGTCATCGTGATGGCGGTCGTCGCCGTCATGTCGGTGATGGTCGTCACCTTCTCGATCCTCTGCGACGGATGGGTGCACATCGGCATCCAGCGCTACCGTCTCGTTCAGGACGAGCAGACCGCGTCCACGGCGCTTCACGATTTCGTCAACACCTTTGACGACGCCGATTACTATTTCGAAAACTTTTCAGGTCACGAACTGTCCGTCCGCTCCCATTCCGACGCGTCGCTTGCGTACGAGCTGCGCTTCGATCCCGAGACCGACACCCTGCGTTATACCGTTCCCGGCAGAGATTCCGCCTATCCCGTGGAGCATATCTCCAGTCTTTCCTTCTATATCCGCACGGTCGGAAGCGAGAACAAGCAGCTGATCTGCTGCACCGTCCATTATATTCTCCCCGCGGTCAACACCCAGAAGCAGGAGATCGTCGGCAGTTACGACGTCGTCGTCGCCACGCGCGCCGCCGGAAAGTGATTTTCGGCACGTTCATACAGAGTTTATCCCCTTCATATATTCTATTCTTACAGAAAAGGAGGCGCCCGGAATGATAAAATCGAATAAACGCGGCGTGACCATTGCGGAAGCAATGATCGCCATGCTGATCATTCTTGTTGTCAGCGCCTCCGCCGTGACGCTGATCACGGCGTATTCCAAGCAGTCCTCCGCGATGCTTCAGCGCAACGAGGCGCTCACCATCGCTGAAAATACACTCGAAAGTTTCAAGATCTCCTCGAGTTACGGGGAATTCATCAAATGTATGCCAATGGTCACATCCCTGACCTTCCAGGAATACGGTTACAGCAACCAAACGGCGCAGCGCGCTGTCGATTCGTCGGATCCCTCCGCCGGCACGAAGACCGTGACCGTTTCCGAGTCCGCCACGATCATTTTTCAGCCGGTCGGCTTCACCGTCACCGTGCGCGTCACCTTTGAAGAAACGCGCGCGTACTATTCCGTATCCGTCAGAAGAGAGGGCGGCGAGCAGGTCTTTGACGTTGACAACTATATGAAAGCGTTGGAGGCGTCGTCATGAAAAAGAGAAACAATCGCGGCGTCGCAATGGAGCTGGCGCTGGTCACCATGCTCGTGATCTTCGGGCTCTGTCTGATCTTACTGACCGTCGCCGAACTCGGCGCTTCTCTGAACGGAAAAATCGCAAGAAGCGTCAATGAGCGCGTAGAACTTGCGCGCATCGGCGATGTCTTCGTGCGCCTTTGCAGCGCGGACGGCAGCGGAAGGAGCAACTACGATATGTTCGTTCCCTCCTCCTATACGCAGTACAAGGTCGAGAAATACGCCTACGCCGAAAACGGTCAGCCGCGCTATGCGATGACCGCCGCAGACAAGATCGGCGGCGACGTGCTGCTCTGCGTCGTCTGCGACAACGCCGGCAACGTTCTGCGCTTCACCACGAACGGCGATAATTTTGCCGCGCATGCGCAGTCGATCGCCCTCAATTACGTTGCGGTCGAGCCGGGCGTTACCTACCGCATCGACGTACAGATGGCGCCCGTCGGCGCAATAGACACGCCGCAGATCACGCTGACCGATGAAAACGGAAACGACGCCGGCGGTCTTTTTGACGCTGAAACGATGACCGTGACGGTCGGCGACAGTACCGTAAAAACGATCACCGTATCGGCAAGGATCGAGGGCGGCGTCTCCGCCGTGATCACGACGCCTCTTGTTCCGCTCACCGGCATTACGCTGTCCGTACCGGACGTTCTTTATCCCGCGCAGAGCGGGAGCGTGGCCGTAACGCCGATCCCCGCTAACGCCACGGAAGAGTATTCCGTACAGTACGCGGCGCTTGACGCGCTGGGCGGCGGAGAATCCTACTCTGTTTCTGTTGACGAAAACGGCGTTTATACCGTCGCTGATCCTGTTGACGGCGAACAACTTGTTCTGATCACCGCGTCCGCGGCAAACGGATCTTTGACCGCGGAGAGCACCGTGCGTGTGATGCCCGCATATCCGACGCCGACACCCACGCCGACGCCGACACCTACGCCGACACCTACGCCGACACCTACGCCGACGCCGACACCTACGCCGACACCTACGCCCACGCCGACACCTACGCCGACGCCTACCCCGACGCCCACGCCGACGCCCACGCCGACGCCGACACCCACGCCTACACCTACACCGACGCCCACGCCGACGCCCACGCCGACCCCGACGGAAACGCCGGTCGTATACGTGGAGAATCTGATCCTGACCTATACGCCCGTGATCTCCGGCAGGACCTACCGTCTGAACGTCAATAAGATCCCGGCTGACGCCGACGCCGTGCCGACCGTCGAGGTCGTTGACGAGAACGGTCTTCCCTTCTCCGGCTACGATCCCTCGACCGGAACGGTCGACGCGTTCGGATCGAGCGCCAGAACGCTCACCTTCACCGTGACGGCTGACGCCGTAACGAAGACGCTGACCGTGCCGCGCATCCCCGCGACGGGTATCGACGTGCGCTGCGACGCCGTGACTCCCGGCGCGCTCTACCGGCCGCAGATCATTCCCATTCCGGCAGCCGCGACCGATACGTTCGAACTGACCGTCGTCAACGAAAACGGCGTACCGTACGCCGGCTACAACGCTCAAACGAACAGGATCGCCGTCACCGACGGGGCGCGCTATCTGACTCTTACGGCGCGTTCGACCGTGACCGGCGTCACTTCCGCGCCGCTGACCGTACCGCTCGTGCCGCTTACCGCCATGACGCTCTCCTATGAGACGGTCACGGCGGGCGAGACTTACCGCCTGAATATCGTAAAAACGCCCGAAAACGCGACGGAAGCCGTGACTGTGACCGCCGTCGACGAAAACGGCGCGCCGTTTGCGGGATTTGACGGCGACAGTCTGCTCATTGACGTGCGCGGTCAAAGCGTGCGCACACTTTCCTTTACCGCTTCGGCGGAGAACTGCTCCGCCGTCCTTGAAGACGTCACGGCGATCCCGCTCGAGAGCGTTTCGATCGTCTGCGGCGAACTGCATGCGGGCGACGAAGGCGCTCTGTCGGTCGTCAAAACGCCTGCAAACGCGCCGGAAGACGTGGTCTTCACAGTCGACGATCCGTCCTGCATCTCCCTGCTTTCCGACGGCAGATACCAGATCTCGCAGGATCTGCCTGCCGACGTCACCGTTCTTTTCACGGCGACGGGCGAGAGCGGCGTGACCGCGACGCTTTCCGTGACGATCTCAAAGGATCCTCCGGTCATTGCGCTTGAAAGCGCCGAACTGATCCTGCCGGAACGCATCTTCTTTGAAGAGCCCTATACGCTTTCCGCCTCCCTGACGCCGGAAAACGCCGCGGCGGGCGACCTGCGCTACGCGGTGGAGGTCTACTCCGGCGTCGTGACGCTCGACGCTTCGACCGGCGCGTTTACGGCGCATCGCGTCAAGCCCGGCGGGGAATATATCAAGGAAGCGACCTTCATCCTCTATGTCGGCGATCATGAAGCGGACCGCAGGACCGTCAGTCTCTATGAGCCGATCTACGTCACGAACGCCGCCACCGGCGCGTTCGTCGATTTCAACGGTTCCTCCGACCCGTATTCCCTTCCTGTCGGCGAGACCGTGACCTTCAACGCCGAAGGTCCCGACGCCGTCTTCTACCCCGTAACCTACGAGATCAGCAAGTCGGGCAGCTACGGAACGCCCGAGGCGATCTCGCTCTCAGGCGCGGGCAGAGACGTTTCGTCCTTCACCGTAACCGGCGTGAGCGCCGGAAACGCGCAGATCGTCTTCGCGTATGAGCAGAACGGCAGGACGGTATATCTGACGCTCTGCTTCGCGGTCGGGACAGGCGGCTGACCGGACACAATACGCCCCTACCGCATGAAATTCATTGAAGGAGACGCCTTATGGCAAAAAACAACGCCTTTTCAACTGTGATCTCGGTGCATCCGCAGAACGGACAGTTCCTCTTTTACTCCTGCGTCGGCGGCGATAAGAGTTCGCTCAAATATGACGTGAAGAACTATAAATCCCGCTTTTTCGACGAGGAGTTCTTCACGGAATTCGCGCGCTGTCTCGGAGAATATGCAAACGCCAACCCCTCCTACGCGGGGAAATCGGCGTTCGTCACGGTGCTTCTGCCCGACCCGCTGATCGCGACGACCTCCTTCAATATCCCGGGCGTGAACAAGAAGAATACCGCCAATCTCTTCAAGGTCGCCGTCGAAGGCACCTACGCCAACTATAACGAACTGAAGATGAACAACTTCACCGTGAAGCAGAACAAGCAGTTCTCCACGATCGCGGTGTCGCTGATCCGTCAGAAACTCGTGCAGGACGTCTATACCGCCTGCTCGGGCGCGAATATGTTCGCAAGCGTCCTGTCCTACAGTTCAAGCGGTACCGCTTGCGGCGCGGCGGCGCTCAACGGCAAACTCAAGAACGATACCGTCATTCTGCTCGATATCCGCGAGGTGGATTCGGCGATCATCTTCGTCTATAAAGGCGTTTCGCTCGGCTGTATCGACCTGCCCTTCGGCTGGAGCGTCCTTACGCAGGACAAGCCGGTCGCCGACAATATGCTCTTCAATCACGACGTCGCGGAACTCGCCGTCGTCAACGCCAAGGAAAAAGCGAAAGCGAAGCAGCTCACGATGATGGGCGGCTCCGCACCGGCGGAAGGCGAGGGCGAAGGCGGCGAGGGAGAAGGCATCCTCGCCACCGATCAGGCGACCCCCGCCGCGCGCGAGCTGGGCGCCGCCGGCGCCATCAAGACCCTGCCCAAAAAGACCCCGCGCGTCCTGCCGAAATGGATGCAGCGTCCGGTCCCCGAAACGCACGAGGGCGTCGTCTATGAGAATTTCCGCATTTTCGTCAAATACGTTCTGGAGTTCATCCGCGCAAACGCCCGGCTGACCTCTATCTCCGCCCCCGCGTCGGTGCTCGTCAATATGCCGGAGGAATACGATTTCCTCTACGATATGGTCAACGAGGAGGAGAAGGAGAACAAGATCAAGTTCTCTTCGCTGGGCATCCGCAAGGAAAAGCCGATCATCACCGACCACCTCGACCTCTACGGCGGACTGTTCATCGACCAGTTCGGCGCGCTCAACAACTTTTAACAAAGGAACGCAATACTATGATGGGACTTGTCTGGTTCTTTGCGGCGCTTCTGGGGCTGTGCGTCGGCAGTTTCTTAAACGTGCTGATCTACCGCCTGCCGCGGAACATGAATATCGCCAAGCCGGGCTCTCACTGTCCGGACTGCGGTTACGCGCTCAAATGGTATGACAATATCCCGGTCCTCTCCTATATCATTCTCCGCGGCAAGTGCCGCAAGTGCGGGAAGCATATTTCTTTCCGCTATACGGCGGTGGAACTGACCAATACCCTTCTGTGGGTCGCCTGCGTATTCTTCTTCTGGGAAAAGAGCATCCCGATGGCGTGCATCTACGCGCTTGCCTGTTCGGCGTATCTGACGATGTTCTTTTCCGATCTGGAAACCTATATCGTCCCCGATTCCCTGCAGATCACGCTTCTGATCCTCGGGATCGCCGCGACGGTACTGGATCCCTATACCCCCTGGTACGCGCATCTGATCGGCGCCGTCGCTTTCGCTCTCGTCTTCTGGCTCGTCGCCTTCATTTTCTCTAAAAAACTCGGCAAGGAAGCCCTCGGATTCGGCGACGTCAAACTGGCGTTCGTGTCCGGGCTCCTGCTCGGCTGGCAGAAAATGCTCGCCGCGATGCTGATCGCCACCGTCGTCGGCAGTATCGTTTTGATCATCCTTCAAAAGGTGAAGAAAAGAGACCGCACCGCCGAATACCCCTTCGTGCCTTTCATGGCTTCGGGGATCGTGCTCATGATCTTCTTCGGCGAAACGCTGATCGACGGGTATATGGGTCTGCTGACGGGGATCGTGAGCGGATAAAGGAATGGCGCGAAGCGCAGTGAAATCGCCTGCGGGAACCCCGACAGACGGTGAAATCGCCTGCGGGAACCCCGACAGACGGTGAAATCGCTTGCGGGAACCCCCGCCAAGCGGTGAAATCGCTTGCGGGAACCCCCGCCAAGCGGTGAAATCATCTGCGATGGTGAAATCGAACACTTCGTGTTCGGTGAAATCCGCCTCGACGGCGGGTTGAGGACGGGCGCGGAGCGCAAAAGGAAGGCGCGGAGCGCGAAGCAGCGGAGCGCCTCTTTAGGCGGCACCCTTTGTTAAAGGGTGGCAGAGAAGCCTTCCCCGATGGGGGAAGGTGGCGCTTGCCGCCGGATGAGGCAAAACACTACCGTTGGGCTATGGCGTCGGCGAAGCCGACAAAACAAACAGAAAGTCACCGCTTCACCGGAACAATCGCGCGCGGAGCGCGAAGCAGCGGAGCGCCTCTTTAGGCGGCACCCTTTGTTAAAGGGTGGCTAAGGTGCCTTCCCCGATGGGGGAAGGTGGCGCTTGCCGCCGGATGAGGCTGATGCCTATCCGTGGGCAAAGGCGTCGGCGAAGCCGACAAAACAAGCAGAAAGTCACTGCTTCACCGGAACAATTGCGCGCGGTTGGCTTCGCCATACAAGACGCCTTCCCGCCCTTATCATCCACCACCTTCAAAGGAGACGCCGATGTCTCAAACCTTCGATTACGATCACTTCAATACTCCTCTCGCGCAGGATCTGCGCAAGCGTATGACGAAGGAGGAGAAAAAGCTCTGGTATGATTTTTTGTCGCTCCTGCCTTTTACCGTTCACAGGCAAAAAACGATCGGCAGTTATATCGTCGATTTCTATATTCCAAAATACAAAACCGTCATTGAATTAGACGGGATACAGCATTCATTTCCTGAAGAAAAGCGTTACGACGCTTACAGAACCGATACCTTTGAAATAAAAGGGATCAGCGTACTGAGATATGAAAACACTTCCGTACAGAACGCTTTTCGCAGCGTCACGGATGATATTATTGCACATCTTGGCGTAGACTCCGGGGAAATCTATGAGTATATAGAAAAACGGAAAGCGGAGAAACGCTGATTTGCTTCAGATTTGTTACAGATATTCAAGGCGGCGTTCTGTCGGCTTCGCCGACGCCATAGCCCAATGAAAGTGTTCGGCCTCATCCGGCGACAAGCACCACCTTCCCCCATCGGGGAAGGCTCCTCTGCCACCCTTTCCGAAAGGGTGGCGCCTAAAGGGCGCGCTCCGCGGCTTCGCGCTCCGCGCGCAATTGTTCCGGTGAAGCAGTTATTTGTTGCTCATTTCGTCGGCGTCGCCGACACCTTTGCCCACGAAAACGCATCAGCCTCATCCGTCGGCAAGCGCCACCTTTCCTTGGGAACCCCCAAACGCCGCCTTTTGCTTCG
>JAFTCT010000042.1 GCA_017454525.1 Clostridia bacterium | reverse complement strand
TCGTTGCCAAATCTTGCAATACACAAAGTATTGCTGCGATTTGTGCGCCTGGTTCTGCAACAAAACCGCTCGCCGCGGCATAACGGAGCATCAAACAAAGTTCTATTTTAAATTAGTTCTATTGATCATTCAGCGAAAAATCGGAGGGAGCGGAGTCTTGAGGAAGTCGGACGCGGAGGATCCGGTGAAGGATTTTGTTCCGGGACAAGGCGAGGCGACGAAACTGTCCAGCCACGCAGACAAGCCGCACTATCGTTTTTGAATTATTGAGCGAAAAATCGGAGGAAGCGGAGTCTTGAGGAGGTCGGGCGCGGAGGATCCGGTGAAGGATTTTGTTCCGGGACAAGGCGCGGCGACGAAGCTGTACTTTGTGTACTGCGAGGAGCCGCAACGAAGTACCGGGGCAAAAGACGAACCGCAGACCCGCGACCGACGACGAAAGACGGAGCAGAATAAAAAATGATTAGGTTTTCGATTGAAGATGAAGAGGGCATGGAAGGCTGGCCTTACGACGCCGTCGTGCCGGTCGTGTTCGTCAAGAGCGCGGAAGGCATCGAGTGCGAATGCACCTTCGGCGCCTACCCGATCCTGCGCGCCTTCCTTGCGGAATACGGCGCCTCCCCCTTTTCCAAGGAAGCGCTGACCGAACTGGATCGCCGCCTGAAGCCCTATCTCGACGGCATCGGCTGCCGCCGCGAGGGCGGGATCCTCAGATACTACCGTTCCTTCGTGCTGTGGGACAAAGCCGGGCTGAACGAAGCCCTCATCCTGCCGTCAAGCGTCCGCCTCACTTCGGCGTCCGCCGGAAAGGTGAAGGTCAACCGCACGGATTTCGACCTTGCGGAGCTGCTGGCAAAAAAACTGCCGACCTATATCACGACCGTCGGAAACGAACTCGTTTCCCTCGCCTCCGTCAACGAGGCAAGCGAGGGTCAGCGCCTTTTGGAACTCACCGTCTATACCCGCCCCGCTTTCCGCGGCAGCGGCTACGCCTCCTCCAACGCCGCGGCGCTGACAAAATACCTGCTCGAGCACGGCAAGGGCGCCGTATACGTCACCTCCTGCCGCAACCGCGCGTCGCTCAGACTCGTGCGGCGGCTGGGATTCAGAAGCGAAAGCCGGTTTTACGCAGTGGACGCGTATAGGGACGATTAATTCGCAATCTGCGTACAATTCGCAATTCGCAATTCGCGTACAATTCGCAATTCGCAATGCGCAATGCGCAATTGTTGCCGATAGAGCGCGTCCGTGTATTTTGTCGCAGAACTGAAGCGAAGTCGCAGCGTCGCCCTTATGCGGCGGCTGTTTTGCCGCATAACTTCGTTGCCAAATCTTGCAATACACAAAGTATTGCTGCGATTTGTGCGCCTAGTTCTGCAACAAAACCGCTCGCCGCGGCATAACGGAGCATCAAATATAGTTCTGTTTTCAAGTGAAAGTTTTCAAGTCAGATACTAATATTTTTTCGGTGAAAAATCGGAGGGAGCGGAGTCTTGAGGAGGTCGGGCGGCGAGAGTCCGACGACGGATTTTGCTTTGCAGCAAGGAAAAGCGACGAAGCTGTCCAGCCAAGCAAACAAGCCGCACTATCAGTTTATAAATTATTGAGCGAAAAATCGGAGGGAGCGGAGTCTTGAGGAAGTCGGACGGCGAGAGTCCGACGACGGATTTTGCTTTGCAGCAAGGAAAAGCGACGAAGCTGTACTTTGTGTACTGCGAGGAGCTTTGACGAAGCGGCAGAGCAAAAGACGCGTCGAAATCCGCCGGACGACGACGAAAGACGGAGCAGTTATGTTATTTGATACACACGCACATTATTTTGATGAGAGGTTTGCCGAGATCACGGGCGGCGCGGAAAAGCTGCTTGAGGATCTGTTCGCCGGCGATATCCGGTATATCGTCAACGCCGCGACGACCACGAGGGACAGCCTGAAGGCGCTGGCGCTCGCCGAAAAATTCGAGGGCTGCTACGCGGCGGTCGGCGTGCATCCCGAAAACTGCGATGAGGAGGAGAGCGTCGGCGAGACGGTCGCGCGCCTGCGCGCGCTGCTGAAACGTCCGAAGGTCGTCGCGATCGGCGAAACCGGTCTGGACTACCACTGGCAGAACAATCCGCCGCGCGAAAAACAGAAGGAATACTTCATCGCACAGCTCGATCTCGCGCGCGAAACGGGCTTCCCGGTCGTCGTTCACGGCCGCGACGCCCACGGCGACGTCTTTGAGATCCTCTCGCGCTATCCCGACGTCGTTTGCATCCTCCATTCCTTCAGCGGATCGCCCGAAACGGCGCGTCAGTACCTGATGAACCGCAACCGCTATATCGGCTTCTCGGGCGTGCTGACCTATAAAAACGCCGTGCAGCCCGTCGAGGTCGCAAAAATCGTCCCGGCCGACCGTATGCTCTCGGAAACCGACTGCCCTTATCTTACGCCCGTTCCCTGGCGCGGAAAGATCAATCACTCGGGCTATATGATCGAAACGGTCAAAAAGCTCGCGGAGATCAAACAACTGGACCTCGAGGAAACAAAACGCATACTGACGGAAAATGCGAAACGGGTTTTTCGTATCGACCGGTGACCCGCCGCCCTGCCGCCGATAAGCCGTCCGTCGGAAATGATCAAAAAACGCAGGAAAAATCTAAAAAACAGTTTCAAAAAGCCGCGTTTGTCTGTCAAAATATATAAAAAATACAGAATATCGCCGTGATTTCTCCGGTTTTTTACAAAAACGCGGGAAAACGGCGATTTTTTGGTTCCGGCTTATTGACATTTTCCTCAAAAAAGCGTATAATTCTTCCATAATTCCGCAATAATCGGGAAAAACGCGCGGTTTTTGATTTTTTAGATAAGAAATCAAACGTTTTTGCGTTTTTTATCAAAAAAATACGGAGGAAAAGCAGCATGGGCAAACTTGTCAAGGATTTTGCGGCAATGGTCTTCAACGACGCGGTGATGCGCGAAAAACTGCCGCGCGACGTCTATCTTTCCCTCAAAAAGACCATCCGGGACGGCGCGGATCTCGACATCAATTTAGCCAACGCCGTCGCGCACGCGATGAAGGAATGGGCGATCGAGAAGGGCGCGACGCACTACACGCACTGGTTCCAGCCGCTGACCGGCGTGACCGCCGAGAAGCACGACAGCTTCCTTCGCCCCGCCAAGGACGGCGACGGCGAAAGCGCGATCGAGCAGTTCTCGGGCAAGCGGCTGATCAAGGGCGAGCCCGACGCCTCCTCCTTCCCGTCCGGCGGTCTGCGCGCGACCTTTGAGGCGCGCGGCTATACCGCATGGGACCCGACTTCCTACGCCTTCATCAAGGAAAAAACGCTCTATATCCCGACGGCGTTCTGCTCCTACGGCGGCGAGATGCTCGACAAAAAAACGCCGCTTCTGCGTTCGCTTGAGGCGCTGTCCGCGCAGGCGACGCGGGTGCTGCGGCTGCTCGGTATGAAGGACGTCGGCGGCGTGACCGTCAACGTCGGCGCCGAGCAGGAATACTTCCTTGTGGACAGCTCGCTTGTCGCGCGGCGCGAGGATCTGCGCTTCTGCGGCTGCACGCTCTTCGGCGCGCCGGCGCCGAAGGGGCAGGAGCTTGACGACCACTATTTCGGCGTCATCCGTCCGCGCGTCAAGGAATTCACGGAAGACTTAAACGAGGAACTGTGGCGGCTGGGGGTCTTCTCCTCTACCGAACACAACGAGGCGGCGCCCTCTCAGCATGAGCTTGCCCCGATCTATACCGTCTGCAACCGCGCCGCCGACCAGAACCAGCTGACAATGGAACTGTTAAAGAAGGTCGCCGACCGTCACGGGCTGACCTGCCTTCTGCACGAAAAGCCCTTCCGCGGGGTCAACGGCTCTGGCAAGCACAATAACTGGTCGCTCTTCACCGATACCGGCGTCAATCTCTTCGCCCCCGGCGACGATCCGGCGTCCAATACGGTGTTCCTGCTGTTTCTGTCGGCGGTCCTGACGGCGGTCGACGAATACGGAGACCTCCTGCGCATCTCGGTCGCCTCGCCCGGCAACGACAAGCGTCTGGGCGGCGAGGAAGCCCCGCCCGCGATCCTCTCGGTCTACCTCGGCGACGAACTGACCGGGATTTTAGACTGCGTTGAGAGCGGCAAAAAATACGCCGGCGGCGGCAGAACGCAGATGCAGACGGGCGTACACGTCCTGCCCGATTTCAAGAAGGACACCACCGACCGCAACCGCACGTCGCCCTTCGCCTTCACCGGCAACAAGTTCGAATTCCGTATGCCCGGCTCGGCGCAGTCGATCTCCGACGTCAACACCACCCTGAACGCCGCCGTCGCGGCGGTCCTTAGGCGCTTCGGCGATAAGCTCGAGAATAAAAAAGAGCCCGAAGCCGCCGCCCGCCGCATCGTGCGCGCCGCATACAGCGCCCACAAGCGCATCGTCTTCAACGGCAATAACTATTCCGCCGAATGGGTGAAGGAAGCCGAAAAAAGGGGACTGCCGAACTACGCGTCGTCCGCCGACGCCTTCCCGCACTTCACCGCAGAAAAGAACCTGCGCCTCTTCGTCGATCAGGGCATTTTCTCGGAAGCGGAGATCTGTTCGCGCCGCGAGATCATGCTCGAGAACTACGTCAAGGTGATCTCGATCGAAGCGTCGGTCATGACCGATATGGCGGTCACGCAGATCCTGCCCGCCCTGCGCGCACACCTCAAAGAGCTCTTTGAGACGCTGAAAAATGCGCAAACGCTCGACGTGCGCCTGCCCGGAACCGACGCAGACGCCCGGCGCCTCGCAGCACTTGCCGAGGAGATCGGCGCGCGCGCGGCGGAACTGGAAAACGGACGCGCTTCCCTTGCCCGCCTGCAGTCCCCCGAAGGATCGGCGCGCTTCTGCCGCGACGGGATCCTGCCCGCCATGGCGGCGCTGCGCGACGTCTGCGACCGCGCGGAACGCCTTGCGCCCGCCGCCGTCTGGCCGATGCCGACGTACAAGGACCTGCTGTTCAGCGTCTGACGGCGCCGCCGTCCCTCAGCCGCCTCCCGGCGTAAACGTCCCTGCTTTTTAAAAAACTCTGGACACAAACGGAAAACTATGCTATAATGACCCTCGGAAACGAAAAATACGGACCTTCCGTGCAAAAAGGAGAATGAATATGGATCAAAACAAAAACGCGCAGGATACGGCGATCAACGCACCCGAAGAAAACGCCTTTTTAGGCGCGCTGGGCGCCCTGCTTTTCGCGCTCATCGGCGGCGTTGTATGGGTCTTACTGTCGCGCGTGAACTTTATCGCGGGCATCAGCGGCTTCATCGCGGTCTTCTGCGCGCTTAAGGGCTACGCGCTTTTTGCAAAAAAAGAGAGCAGAAAAGGTTTGGTCATTTCGATCGTCGCCGCCGTGGTCGTGCTGGTCGCCGCCTGGTATATTTCGCTCGCCTGGGACGCCTACGACGTCTTCAAGGAGGAATACGACGTCAGTTTCCTCTACTGGGTACAGAACGCCTATCTGTTTTTAGGAGACGGCGAGATCGGACCGGCGTATTTCCGCGACCTGATCTTCGGACTGATCTTCTGCGCGGTCGCCAGCATCGGCTATATCATCAACTACAATAAGAAGCTCAAAGCGGCGTCTTCGGGCGAAGTGCCGCCCGCTCCGATCATTTCCGTCGTCAGAACGGATAACGCCGCCTCTCAGGTGACCGACGGTCAGCCGGCGGACGACGGACAGTCGCCCGATGACGTTCAGGCGCCCGACGACGGGCAGGAGCCGGACGGCGGGCAGGGACCGGATACCGAAGACTGATCCGTCAAGCGCGCACGGGGCGCACGCCTCAAATAACAGACCGGGGGTGTTTCATTCGGCGCAAATGCGCAAATGAAACACCCCCGTCGACGTTTTGCTCTCCGGCTTACTGTGCGGGACTGTTTTCGGGACAGCCCCGCTTTTTCATATTCATACGGTCTGTCGCCCCGTAAGGCGCAAAGCGATCTGCACGGCGTTCGAGGCGGCGCCCTTGCGCAGCTGGTCGCCGCAGCAGAAGAGGGCGAGCCCTCTGTCGCTTGTCAGATCCTTCCGGATCCTGCCGACGTAAACGGCGTCGCCGCCGGTCGAGCGCAGCGGCATCGGGTAATCGCCCGCCGCAAGGTCGTCTGCGAGCACGACGCCAGGCGCGTTTTTCAGCGCTTCGCGCGCTTCGGCGACCGAAATCGCCCGTTCGGTCACGATCGCGGCGGAAACGGCGTGGCTGCGCAGGACCGGCACGCGCACGCAGGTGCAGGTGACGCGCAGATCGGGCAGATGAAGGATCTTGCGCCCCTCGTTCTGCATTTTCAGTTCCTCCGAGGTGTAGCCGTCCTCTTTTTCGCCGCCGATGGCGGGGATGAGGTTGAAGGCGATCGGATGGGGGAAGGTCGACAAAACGGCTTCCCTGCCCTCCGCCCAGGCGCGCACGCCCTCCTCAAGGTCGCGCATCCCGCCCACGCCCGCGCCCGACACCGCCTGATAGGTGCTGCAGACGGCGGTTTCGATCTTTGACAGGCGCGCAAGGGGCGCCAGCGCGACCATGGCGATGATCGTCGAACAGTTGGGGTTGGCGATGATCCCCTTGTTCTTGAAAATATCTTCCGGATTGATCTCGGGCACCACCAGCGGTACGTCGGGATCGAGCCGGAACGCCGAAGAATTGTCGATAAAGAGGGCGCCCGCGCGCACGATCGCCGGCGCAAAACGCTTTGCGTGTTCGCTCTCCACGGCGCCCAGAACGATGTCGACGCCTTCAAAGGCGTCCTCCGTCGCTTCGCGCACCGTCACTTCCCCGCCCATGAAGGGCAGCTTTTTGCCGGCGCTCTTCGCCGACGCAAGCGCCAGAAGTTCTGATACCGGAAAGCGGTACTCCTCCATGACCTTCATCATTTCTCTGCCCACGGCGCCCGTCGCGCCGAGGATCGCAACACGGTATGTACGGTCGTTGTTCATAATACCTGGTATAATCAAATCACCCCCAGCAAGAGATTCGACTATAATCCTTTCATAATTTTGAGAAATGTGGTATAATGCGAATGCTTTTACCGCTTCGGAGGATAGGGCAACGCTGGGGAGCGACCCGAGCGCCGGAGCGGC
>JAFTCT010000041.1 GCA_017454525.1 Clostridia bacterium | reverse complement strand
GCCCCCGCAAAACGGATGGTCGGGATCCCGTCCGTTTTGCGCGACTTTTGCGGTTTTGTCCGGACAGGCGAACGCTTATTGTGTAACAATATGACAAAACCGAGGCGTGAGCCGAGGAGCAAAACGTCGACGGGGGTGTTTCATTTGGCGCAAATACGCCAAATGAAACACCCCCTTTTCAGTAAAGCATTGACGGGGGACGTTTCATTTGCCTGTTGAAACGTCCCCCGTTACAGTCAGTACAGTCTCAGATACTCTACCGGATCTGAGCAGATCTTTAAGAACGCACGGTTCTGATTGTCGCCGGTCTGTGTAACCAGCGTGCGCGCACGGCCGCTCGAGATCTCTCCGAAAAAGAGGAACGTTAAGAACGGCTCGTGGCTGCCGCGTTCGCGGTCATCGCCGGTCTCGAAGTAATCTTTGATGAGTCGGCATCTGAATTTGACGTCGCTCTTGAGCAGCCTGACAAGTTCTGCGCCTTCGGGGATGCTGAGGCATTGCTCAAGACTGAGAAACGTCTGAACTTCCTTTTGTGCGATCCAGTTGTCAAAAAGGGTCGTATACGTTGACTCCTCTTCGTCCGAGATCTGTCCCAACAGAAGAAAGAAGTCAACGGACGCGGAACTGGCGAAGGTGTGCAGCAAATGATTCTTGCGCACCACGTCGGCAGAGAAAACCAGTTCGTCGATCCCCGCGTATCCGGTCGGATCTTTCAAGAACTCTTTGATGAAGGTGATCGCGTTCGCTTTGAATGAGGGAGCGATATATGCGGGACCTTCCAGAGATTTACGGCTGATCTCGTTGTTTGCTTCTCTGACTGCGTCTGCAAGCGCAAGCGTCTTCTCATTTCTGGTCACTACGGTCGCACAGAACAGAGTTTCCGAAAGGAAATCGGTCTTCTGTCTGTACAGATCCATCACGGCGAGCGTCAGAACGGGATTTTCGTCAACAAGTTTTGAAAGACGTGCAAACTCGGGCGTTTGCTTCCAGGCGTCCGTACCGCCGTTCATAAGCGTCTTTTCACTGTTGATGCGATCCGACCATTGCGAATACGTCCTGAAGAACTCTAAAAGGAGTTCATAGGTATCCTCGCTCTTGTATTTTTCAAGCATCCGTATTTCGCCGCCGGTCAGCGCGACGTCATTCAGAACGGTCAACCCTCTGCGGATGGATTCTTCGCAGGAGATCCCCGTGCCGGCATCGCTTTCGGAAATCTTGTAATAACGGCTGACAGAGCCGTAGTCCTGTCCTTCAAGCGCGTATCTCGGATGGAAGATTCGAGGGGAACCGAAGCCGGTTTTGCTTTCCCAGTCGTAACCGTGCGGCATACCGTTCCCCGGCTTTTTTACCGCGGCGTGCGAATACCCCAGCGTACTGTGGCAGTACAAATCGATCACGGATTCGCTTGCGTCCAAGGTGTTTTCATACGTGGTCGCGCCGTAATAGCGGAGCGGTTCGTTCCCGTAGAACCGGTCGAACGCCGTATCGGGATCGTAATCGTACCACGGCGACAGGCTGTTGCTTTGATCATTTTCGCGGAAAAGTTGAATAGCACCGAATGTGATTCCGCCCGACCAGGCAATGCAGTTATAGCCGGATGAGCAGGCTGCAGATTCTATAGAATCAATGGCGTCCAGATCCTGATGGGAAGGATAAATCTCCGAGTCGTCCTTGCAGCCGACGTAAATATCTGTCGTACCTGTCGTACCGGCGGTTTTGTTGGCGACGAATACATACCAGGGCGAAACCGGGATATTGGCGTGCACACGGGAATCGGTACCCCAATTGTGGTCGCCGACCGCATCCGGCGCATATATGAAATCATCGTTATACGCGATGACGCGATGGGAAGTATCCATCACATAGAGGATCGTATCCGCATCGGAACTATTGGCGGTAAAGAAATTTCTTACACCGGTGAAGAAGGGATCGGCGGTCAGTTTGCTTCCGCCCAAAAGCGCGTTTTCGGCAAGAAGCACGCCGTCTTTATAGATATTACACCGACCCGCCGAGCAATCGAAGGAATGCACGAGCAATTCATAATCGCCTGTTGCGGGAACAGTGATCGAAATTCGTGAATAATCGGTATTGTTGTAATCATCGTTTGCCCACGACGCGCCGCCCGACGGATCATCGGCTTTGAATAAGTGAAGAACGGTATCCGTGTCGCCGTAGGACGTCGCTTTTCCTGTCGATAACGTGACCGTTTGTCCGTACGTCAGAGAGAGAGTCTGGCGGTACGTGCAGGTTATGGGAACGTTTTCGGCGTATTTGTAATCGTAGTTCACGGAATAGGATCTGAAAGTGACCGAAAGCGAAGGTTTGTAACGGAAGCAGTTATAGGAGGCAAAGACTTTTGTTTGACCGACGCTGCTGCTTTCTATGATCGGGCTTGCTTTGAAGAGCAATCCTAAGGCAGGATCGTGTTCTCCCAACTTCCATATTCTCGCGGCGCTTGTAACGTCAAAGGAATAGCGGTGAACAGGGGACAACAAGGAACCGTTACCGTAGGATACGGCGGCAACATCCTGAAGTTCGTCGAACGTGTCCGGATCATTTGCGTTCCATCCGGCGGTACTCTCCGTCCAGTAATCTCCCGTATACAGATAGCAGTACACGTCCATCGTATCGGTCTCGCACCCTTGATCCCGCAGTTCGACCGACGCGCTGAGAATATCGTCAACAAAAGCGATCGGTCTCAGATTTTCCTCAAGATTCGGAAAACGCATCAAAATGCGGGAAATGCCGAAACCGTAACTTTTTCCGACGAATAACGAACCCGCGCTTCCGTTTGAGGGCGCAGCGCTGTTGACGGTGACGTCTTCGATCGCTCCGGCGCCTTCGGTATCGTAATTCACCTCGATCGAGGGATCGATGGTGATCGGGTATTTCGTTTTTTCATCTCTGAGATAATCGGGGTCGAGCACGATCGTGAATTTGTATGTGCTGTTTTCGGAAACGGTTTCTATACGAAGTTCCCCGGCGGCGTTGTTCTTTTCATCTGCCGTAAAAACCCGGACTTCGCCGACCGTTGCTTTACGTTCACCGGCGTCATTTTCAAGAGAGACAAATCCGTTTTCGCAAACCGGATGCAGTCCTCCGGTCGAAAGAACGAATTCGTATTCGGCTTGCCCGGTATAGGAGGAAACGGTGATATCCTCCTTGATCCCCGCATAGGTGAGCGCATATGAGATCGTCGTCAAATCGTCTGCAGGATAGAATACCGTTTTACCGTTCCCGGATAAATACGCCGTCGCATCGTTTTCAGAAGCGGAAGCGTACGTCATCCTGATATTCGTTTCGCCGTAGGAAAGGCCGACGCCTAAGGAAAGAGAAGCCCCGAATGAGGCGTCGATCATATGCGCTTCGCTTCCTAAAGAACCGTCTTCTCTGCGCGAAATATTGAGAGAAATATCCTTTATTTCCCCTTTTTTGTCTGAGAATTTCACGGGATGATTGAATACCCGCAGAGTACTGTTCCCGTCGGCGTTCAGAAAAACGAAGGAATACAGATCGTTTTCCAGTTCGTACAGGCGGCGGACGTATTTGTTCGTTTTCAGTTCCTCCGCGTCTATTACGTCGGGACAGATAAACGGCGTGGTATCCGCTGTGCTTTCCGTCGGTTGCTGCGACGTGGAAACGGCAGTCCGGACGCCGCCTTCAGACGAAGGATCGTCCGAACCGGAGAAGACTGCCGACGCGGACGGCACGGTCGATAACGTATTATCCGAGGTACCCTGCACAACGGACGAACAGGAGACGAGAACTCCGCACAGAATCATCCATGCAAGAAATACGCTCACGAATTTCATGACGTGTTTCATTTGTTGCCTCCATTACTGCAAAATTAACAATTCGCCATCGATTGCAACCAAAGTGTGATGAAATGTCGCAGTGCGAAAGCTGCCGAGATGCGCCAAATGAAGCACCCCCTCGTTACCGCTTTTTCAGCATACGTTCGACCGCTGCGCCGGGCAGGATGCCCGCGGCGACGCCGATCGAGATCCAGAGCGGATAGTCGTTCATCAGACCTCCGAGCACAGTTCCCCAGAGGGTGAACAGGATCATGAAGACCGCGAGCGCCGGAAAGTCCGGACGCCTCTTTTCATAGCGTACGACGCCGTCCTTCTCGAAAACGCGCTCAAAGCCGGCTTTTTCGAGCGCCCGGATGGCGGGCAGAGAGGGATCGAGCCACGTCTCGATCTTTTTTGCGTTCTTCTGACGTCTGAAGATCAGGCGGGAGGCGCCCTTCAGCGCTTCGGCGGCGACGCGCTCGCCGTCTTTCTGTACGTAGACCGTCAGGTCGATCTCGACGGTCCCTGCGCTGTCGGCGTCGGCGCAGCGCACCGTCCCGATCCGTCTGCCGGACGCCCTTTCCGCGATCTCAATAACGCCCTGACCGGGTCCCTCTTCGGGCAGGGGAGGAAGGGAAAAAAGACCGTCGTCCTTTTTTTCGCCGGCGCCGTCGGGCGTACCGTCCGCCGCCGTCAATATAAGACGTTTCGTTTGCGTTCTGTCTTTCATGTTTCCGCCTCTAAATAATCAAGCAGTTCCGCGGGGCGGTCGATGAGCCGGCTCGCCCCGTATTCCTCAAGCGTTTTTCTCGACCGGAAGCCCCAGGTGACGGCGACCATCCCGAGCCCCGCGTTCCTTGCCGTATCGACGTCGACCTGTGAATCGCCGACGTAGAGCGTCCTTGCGGGATCCGCGCCGAGCAGGCGCAACAGACGGTCGGCGGCGGCGCGGTCGGGCTTGCGCGGCACGCCCGCGATCTCGCCCGCGACGGCGTCGAGAAGTCCGGGGAAAAAGCGGTCGCAGAGGGCTTGCGCCGCCGGCGCGCGCTTGTTGGTCAGCACCGCCGTGCGCAGTCCCCGCGCCTTCAGCGCCGTCAAAAGTTCCCTTATCCCCGGATAGGGCAGGGTGCAGTCGGCGTAATGGGCGTTATAGTACGCGGTGAACGCCGAAAACAGGTCGTTATACGTCGGTTCGTCGACGTCTTCGCCCGCGGCGCGCCGCACGAGCAGTCCCATGCCGTTCCCGACGAAGGCGCAGACCTCTTTTCGCGTGCGCGGCGGCATCGAGCGCGTTTCAAGCGCGTGATTGACGGCGTTTTTCAAGTCGTCGAGCGTGTCGATCAGCGTGCCGTCAAGATCGAAGATCACGGTATCGGTTTTCACGGCAGTTCCTCATTCTTTCAGTTTCGGGAAGACGGTCAGGCGGACCTTCGCCGCGCCGTAGGGGATGAGCGTAAGCTTCTCGAGCGCTCCCTTTTCGCCCTTCTCCACGGTCGCGCGCGCGGGGATGCGCGGCGTGAAGACGAAACGCCCCGTCTTCTTTTCATATTTCCAGGGTCTGACGTAGAGATTGTTCACCGCTTCGACGGTCTTTCTTTCGGTGATCTTATAGCCCGGGACTTTTCTTGCCGAGACCGTGATGAAGCAGGGCGTTTTCTCCATCGTGAAGGGTTCATCCTTGCAGGCGGCACGGCGGAATACCGGCGGCTTTGACGTGACCAGCGCGTAGTTGAAGGGCTTGTCGGGCGTGATCGCGAAGGAGGGGAACGCCGGATCGGGCGTCGGCGCCGATAAATCGACCGTGCGGTTTCCCTTCATGCCGTAGGCGTAGAGCAGGGGACCGCGCTCGACGTAAACGCCGTCCTTATAATCGACGAAGCGGGCTTCCGACGGCAGGCGCAGTACGACCCTGTCGCCGTCTTCCCAGGTGCGCGCAAGGGCGAAGAAGCCCTTTTTCGGCGCGATTTCCGCTTTTTTGCCGTTGACGTACGCCTCGGGCGAGGAGCACCACCCGGGCACGCGCAGAACGAGCGGGAAAGCGCGCGGTTTCTTGAGGCGGAAGACGAAACGGATCTCGTCCTCGTAAGGATAGGCGGTGTCCTCGACGATGCGCTCGCCCGCGCCGATCCTGTAGGAGGAGGGCCCGTAGAGCGCCGCCGCGACCGAGCGCTTGTTTCTCATCCACATTCTCGCGCAGTAGTTGGGCATGAAGCGGTGGACGTTGCCGGCGCAGCATTCGGTGCCGGGGTTCGGGCGGTAGGACATCCAGGCGCTGCCGCGCAGAAAAGCGTTATGGTTGGAACTGCCGTTCAGGATCAGCTGATTGGGGCAGGAGAAATACTGCAGCGCGCGGAAATGCTCCTCGACGCTGCCAATCCCGGCGTTGAAGATACAGCGTTCGATCCTGTCGGCGTACCCGCCGTCGCCGGTCGCCATCAGAAGATAGCCCAGCGCCCAGGTGTAGTCGGAGACGTCGCAGGTCTCGTGCGACTGCATATAATCGTTGTCGAGCAGGAATTCGTTGGAGCAGTGCAGTCCGTCGGGCAGCATCTGATAGCGGTCGATCTTTTTGTAGGCGTGCACCGACGGTTTCAGATACGCCCTGTCGCCGGTGCAGATGTAGAGGAGCGCGCCGAGTTTGGAATACTCGTTGTAGGTCACGCCGTGCGCGTATGCTTTGGCGGGCGAGAGCTGAGCGCGCGCGCAGTTGTCGTCGGTGCAGTCTTCGTTATAGGAGGCAAAGCAGGTCTTTGCCATGGAAAGCAGCGTTTCGTCGCCGGTCGCGAGATAGGTCAAGAGCATCGGCTCGACGTTGACGACGTCCCGCGCGCGGTCGTGCGCGCAGGTCGCGCTCTCATAGTGCTTTTTGATCGCCGCAAGGATCCGCGGATCCTTTTTCGCGGCGTATTCGGCGAGCAGCGCCCTGAAAAAGACGACGTGCGGCCAGCGGTTCCAGCCGGTCGAGTTTTTTAGGTTTTCGGGTCCGAGATAGCCGTCGCCGTCCGCGCGGTCGAGAACGGCATAGAGGATATCCTTCGCCTTCCGGTGCATCGCGCGGTCGCGCAGGAGCAGGGAGAGGCGCTCCATGCCGTCAAGGTGATAGCCCGTCTGCTCGAAGGACCACCAGCCCGGCGCTTGCCCGCCGTTCGAGGCGGCGTTCTCCCCGTCGGTCTTTCCCCAGGAGATGCGGTCAAAGGGCGCGCCCGCCGCTTCAATATGTCCGGTCAGACCCTCGCGCTGCAATTCCAGAAACCGGAGAAGCCACCCTTCGGGCACGATCCTTGAAGCCGGTTCCTCAAGGAATTTCGCATAATTCTTTACCATACCGTCCGTCCGCCTTTCACCGACCGTTTTTTATTTTACAGGTCTCCTTTACTATATCACGCGGGACGGGGTTTGTCAATGATCCCTCATAGAAAAAGCGCGCGAAAGAGAAGAAAAAGCGCGCGAAAGAGAAGGAAAAGCGCCGAAAAGAGAATGAAAAGCGCCATAAAAAGAAATCCTTGATTTCTCGGGGGATCTATGGTATAATACCGTTTCGGAAAAAGAAGAAAGAAAAGGAAACAGACCTATGGCGACTATGAAAGAAGAGATCGGCAGACGGCGCACCTTCGCGATCATTTCGCATCCCGACGCCGGTAAAACGACGCTGACAGAGAAATTCCTCCTGTACGGCGGCGCGATCCAGACGGCGGGCACGGTCAAGGGCAAAGCGTCCGACCGGCACGCGGTCTCCGACTGGATGGAACTTGAGAAGCAGCGCGGGATCTCGGTGACTTCGTCGGTCCTGCAGTTCGAATACGACGGCTACTGCATCAATATCCTCGACACCCCCGGGCACCAGGATTTCTCGGAGGACACCTACCGCACGCTGATGGCGGCGGATACGGCGGTCATGGTGATCGACGGCGCCAAGGGCATCGAGCCGCAGACGAGAAAGCTCTTCAAGGTCTGCGCGATGCGCGGCATCCCGATCTTCACCTTCATCAATAAAATGGACCGCGACAGCCGCGATCCCTTCGACCTGCTCGACGAGCTTGAAAAGGAGTTCGGCATCGGCACCTATCCCGTCAACTGGCCGATCGGCAGCGGGATCTCCTTCAAGGGCGTCTACGACCGTGAGAAGCGTTCGGTACTGGCGTTCGACGAATTTCACGCCGGCAGGAAGAAACTGCACGGTATCGAATGCGACCTCTCCGACCGCACGAAGCTCGACGAACTGATCGGACGGCAGGCGGCGGACGAACTCTGCGAGCAGGCGGAACTGCTCGACGGCGCGGGGTTCGATCTCGATATGGACAAGGTGCATACGGGCAAGCTCTCCCCGGTGTTCTTCGGGTCGGCGCTCAACAATTTCGGCGTCGAGCCCTTCCTTGCGTACTTCCTTGAAATGACGACGCCCCCGTTGCCGCACGAGTCCGACGCCGGCACGGTCGATCCCTTCGACGAACGGTTTTCGGCGTTCGTCTTCAAGATCCAGGCGAATATGAATAAAATGCACCGCGACCGCATCGCCTTCCTGCGCATCTGCTCGGGCAAATACGAGCGGCAGAAGGAGTACCTGCACGTCCAGGCGGGCAAGATCGCCAAGCTCTCCCAGCCCCAGCAGATGATGGCGCAGGAGCGCGAGGTCATCGAGGAAGCCTACGCCGGCGACATCATCGGCGTCTTCGATCCGGGCGTTTTCTCGATCGGCGACACGGTCTGCGAGCCCGGAATGAAAGTGAAATACGGCGACATCCCGACCTTCACGCCCGAGCGCTTCGCCTACGTTGAGCAGATCGACGCGATGAAGCGCAAGCAGTTCATGAAGGGAATCCTGCAGATCGCCCAGGAGGGCGCGATCCGCGTCTTCGTCCTGCCCGACGGCGGCTTCGAGCGCGTCGTGGTAGGCGTCGTGGGACAACTGCAGTACGACGTGCTGCAGTTCCGTATGGAGACCGAATACGGCGTGAAATACCGAAAGCAGGAGCTGCCGCATACGGCGATCCGCTGGGTCAGAAGTTCGCCGAAGCCGATCTCCGAACTGCGCCTTGCCGACGGCACGCTCCACGTGAAGGACTTAAAAGAGCACGACCTGCTCGTGTTCCAGAGCGAATGGGCGGTGCGCTGGGCGTCCGAGAAGAACGAGGGACTGCAGCTCGGCGAGTATCCCGAGATGAACGGCTCTCAATAATATTTGAAAAGCAGACCGGCGTTTTTTCTCACCGGTCTCGCTTTTTTTCATATCCGTTGAAACCTTTTTTGAAAGAATGACACTTTATAGGCAGAACGAACGAAAGGAGCATCCGATATGCGATTTTTCCGAAAAGCGCTCTGCGTGATTTCCGTATTGGTCCTGACGCTTCCGACGTGCCTTTTCACCGCGTCGGGCAATTCCGCACAGTTGTACTGGGGCGGCACGACGGCGGCGGGGACGGCGGTCCTGGAGGAGGACTGTCCGCTTGAAATAGAGAGCGAACTGCTGACCTTTGATATTCCGGCTTTCCCCGAAAACAGGTATTCCGCCGACAGCAAGGAGGCGATCTCCGGTTATCTTTCACAGACGAGGGTGACGGCGGAGTATACCTTTTACAATCCCGCGTCCTACGACGTGACGGCGACGCTCGCCTTCCCCTTCGGCAAAACGCCCGATTATATCGAAGCGAAGGACGTCTCGGGCGAGGCGTGGGGCGCAAGGATCGACGGGAAGCCGGTGCAGACGAAGATACGTCACACCTTCTCGCGGTCGCGGTATACGAACGACGACGATCCGAAACGCCTGCTCGGCGAATACAAGAGCGATCCCTTTTTCACGCCCGATCTGCCGGTGACGTTCTTCTCCTACGCCTACGTTTCAGAAAAACAGGACGGCAGCGATCAGGTCGAATTCACCGTTTACAAGGATCCCGGGATGCGGTTTTCCTGCCTGTGGAACAGTAATGACGACCGCGGCGACCGCTTGACGTTCAGCGGCATGCTGTACGCGCAGTCGCCGGAGCGCACGCTCGATTTCGTCTTCTTCGGGAACGCGCCCGACGGGATCGTTTTTGAAAATCTTCACGAGGGAGAAATGCGCCGTCTGCCCGAAAAAACGAGAACGACGACGCTTCGGGCGCTGGCGTTTGAGGACTATGATCCGGCGTTCGGCGTATCGGAAACCGACTGGTACAACGCGTACGTCGACCGGCTGCTTGAAAACGAAAAGAGCGATTTCTGCAGGTACGACGTTATGCATTTGCTGACCTATGATCTGATGACGTGGTACGTGTACGAAATGACCGTCCCGGCGGGCGGGCGGGTGAAAAACGCCGTGACCGCCCCCCTCTTTCCCGCGATCGACGGAGAATATGAGCCGCCGGTCTACGAGTATTCCTACCTGCTTTCTCCCGCAAAGACCTGGAAGGCGTTCGGAGAACTGAAGGTCGTCGTCAACACCCCCTTCTATATGACCGACAGCGGCGTCGGGGATTTTCTGTCGGCGGACGGCGGCTATACCCGCAGTTTTGACGGACTGCCCGACGGCGAACTGACCTTTTCGCTCTCGAGCGACCGTTCCCCGCGCAGGAATACAAAATTCATAAGAACGCTGATCTTCCTCGCGCTGTATTTTCTTGCGCTCTTCCTGCTCTGCGGCGGGATCACCGCGGCGGTGATCGTCACGGTGAGAGCCGTGATCAGAAAACGTAAAAAGACGAAAGGAGCGTCCTTATGACTGCACGCGGAAAAAATGTGTGCGCCGTCTGCAAGACCGTTCTCGCGATCCTGCTCGCCTGTACGGCGGCGCGCTGCGTCTTCTTCTTCCTTGCCTCGGGCAAAAATGCTTTCGCGCAGATCGAACCCCTTGTGCCCGGGGTGCTCACCGGCGGCTTTGAACTGACCTCGGTCGCGCTCATCTTTACGAAGAGGATCTTCTTCTTCGTCTGGGCGGTCGTTTGGTTCTGTCATCTTGCCGCCCTGTTCACCGTCCAGTTCCTTGGCAGGAAGATCGGCGCCCTGCCGGTGCGCATCGTTTTCTCGGCGATCTTTCTTGCGAACCTTCCCGCGGACGCAATGATTTGTCTGTGGCTGCACGCCGGGAATACGGCGTCCGTCTTCATTTCGCTCGGCAGCGCCGCGGCAGCCGCGGCTTGCGTGATCCTGCTCCTCGTCTTCGACCGGAACGTCCGGAAGCCCGCGCAAAGCGCTCCGCCGTCCGGACGGGGGGAATGCGCCGGCGGGCGATCCTGATATTCAGAGGTCGCCTTTACTTAAAAAATCACCGGCTTTTCATAGAATCTTCCTTTGTTCTTCAGAATCGTCCGATATACTGTCTTCAAAGCGGGGAAAGGATGAGAAGAAGAATGAGCGGAAAGGGGATCGCGCTGACCGTCGCGGCGCTGACGGCGGCGCTGCTGCTGAACGGATGCGAAAAAACAGGCGTTTTTCCCTATGCGGATACGGCGGGTGAGAACGGAATATCGTCCGCTGTTGACATGACGGCGGACGGCGGCGTCCCTTCGGAAGGGACGGGCGCGTTTTCCCTTTCCGCCGGCGCGGAGGACCCGCCGGAGAGCGCCGGCGAAACGGTTGAGAACACGGCAGACGGAACGGCTGAAACGCCGGACAGTACTCCGACCGACTTTTTTTCGACGGCAGAGGAAACGCAGACGCCGACGCCGGACGAAGAGGTCAGGATCTGTAACGTGACCTTTCAGACAGGGCTGTCCGATCCGGCGTCCGCGTGCGTCGGAGTAAAGGAAGGATCGCCCGTCGCGCCGCCGGAGATCTGCCCGGAGGACAAGGTCTTAAGGTACTGGACGAACGGCGAAAAGGTCTACGATTTTTCCTTGCCCGTCACGGAGGATCTAACGCTGCAGGCGGTGTGGCTCGAGCGCACGGTCCTGCCCGCGACGGTGATCGAACTGCGCGACGCGCAGGGAAAGGTCTATAGCATCGACCGGGTCGACCGCGAAAACTACGTGACGAGTACCGTCTCGATCCTGAACGGCGCGGGGACGTACGAGGTCTTTTCCGCCACCGCCGGTTTCAGAGGGCGGGGCAACGGCTCCTGGAGCGACAGCAAGAAATGCTTCAAGATCAGATTTGACGAAAAACAGCCGCTGTTCGGTAGGGAAAAGAACAGGCACTGGGTGCTGCTCGCCTGCACGAATTTCAAGGATACGACGCTCTTGCGGAACTATACGGCGTACAATCTCGCCGGCGCGCTGTTTGACGGGCTGGAATATACGACGAACGCCGTGCTCACCGATCTCTATATCAACGGCGACTACCGCGGCGTTTACGTTCTCTGCGAGCAGGTGCGCGTCGGCAGGGGAAGAGTAGAGATCGACGGCGGCCGGAGCGCGGAGGACGCCGGCTTCCTTATTGAATACGACGCCTACGCCGAGGGCAGGGAGGGGATCGATTACTTCAGCATCGGCGAGGGCGGAGGGCGTACCGTCCCGTGGGGCGGCAGACCGCGCGACAATCCGAACGACGGGATCGTCAAGTATGATTTTACCGTCCACTACCCCGATTCCGACGACCTTGCGGAGGGGAAGATCTCAGAGGAGGAATACCGCGCGCAGGTCGCGTATATCCGGGCGTATATTCTGGAGGTCTACACGGCGGCGACCGTCGATCACGACCTCGACCGGCTTTCGGAGCTCGTCGATATGGAGTCGCTCGTCGATATCTATATTTTAGAGGAGCTCTATAAAAACACCGACGCCGGGTACAGCTCCTTTTATATGTACAAGAAGCCCGGCGGGAAACTGTATTTCGGTCCGCCCTGGGATTTCGACGGCACCACGGTCGCGGCGCGCGGCGAGGAGAATGACCCGAACGGCATCTACGTCGCCGGCACGATCGAACGCTACGGCGGGAATACCTCAAGCGAACTCTTCATCGAACTGTATAAGACCGAGGGCTTCCGGAAACTGGTTTCCGCCCGCTGGGAAGCGCTTTCCCCGAAGATCAGGGACTGGTTCGGCGCGCTCTTCACCGAAGAATTCTATGAAACGTACCGCTATGCCGTCGGGCGCAACTTCGTGCGCTGGTCGGGCGGCAGAGGCGGCTGGGGCGGCTGGGGACCGCGCCCGCAGAAGGTGACGCAGGAAACTGCGGAGAAAAACTGGATCTCGGACTGCAGAACGCTTTATAAATGGTTTTCCGACCGGATCGCATATCTTGACCGAGTGTGGAAAACGTAAGAAATCAAAGGGGCTGTCGCGTTAAGAAAGCCCCCAAAACAAAAAAAGACGGATTTGCCGCCCGAATGCAGCGTCCGTCTTTTTTTGCGCGTTTTGAATTAAATGCGGTTTACCGCGCGCGAACTGCGTCTTTTGTTTTGTTGTTTTTGAATTGAAATATGCTTTATCCCGCGCGGCGCGCGGGAAGACTATCGGCGAAGAGCAAAGAAAGGCGCGGAGCGCTTCTTTAGGCGGCACCCTTTGTTAAAGGGTGTCTGAGGAGCCTTCCCCGATGGGGGAAGGTGGCGCTTGCCGCCGGATGAGGCAAAACACTACCGTTGGGCTATGGCGTCG
>JAFTCT010000040.1 GCA_017454525.1 Clostridia bacterium | reverse complement strand
CGCTTGCCGACGGATGAGGCTGAACACTACCGTTGGGCAATGGTGTCGGCAAAGCCGACAGAACAAACAAAGCGTCACAGCTTCGCCGGAACAAATACGCGCGGAGCGCGCCACCTTTAGGTTCCACCCTTTCGGTAAGGGTGGCTAAGGAGCCTTCCCCGATGGGGGGAAGGGGTTCCCCGAATAGCGCGACGCAAGGAGCGGTGTTCGGGGGTTCCCGGTAAGGTGGCGCTTGCCGACGGATGAGGCCGATGCCTTTTGTGGGCTAAGGTGTCGGCGACGCCGACGAAACAAGCGGCGCATTACTGCTATACCGGAACAATTGCTTGTAAAGAATATAGGTTATTCACAATCGAACTGTCTGCTCCCGGATATCAAACCATATAATAAAACAGACTGCAAACAACTTTGCTTGGTTTTTTTTAATTATACAAGGCAGCATCAGTATAATATCTGCACACAGCGTATAGAATACCGTGCAACCAATTTTCGAAGAAAACAGAAAACTGTACGGCTGCAGAAAAATGCGCGTCGCTCTGATCAACGAAGACGTGTTATTGAGCAAATGGAAGGTGCGCCGGATCATGCGCGAAAACGGTCTTTATCCTGCAGCACTTCGCAAATTCAAGCCGTATAAAAAAGGAAAGAGCGACGGTATATACAGAGAAAACGTCATAAAGAGAATCTTTTCGCCGGAAAAGCTGAACAAAGTATGGGCGGGAGATATCACCTACATACAAACGAATCTCGGTTGGGTCTATCTTGCGGCGGTGCTCGATCTGAAGAACAAAGAAGTGATCGGGTATGAGATCGGGAAAAACATAGACAGCGAATTGCCGATGAACGCCTTGGGAAACGCCATAGCGCTTACAGGGCGATGTTGTGCGAAAACGGGATCACAGGATCTATGAGCGCTCCCGGGCCGGGGTTCCCCGAAAACGAGCCTGTCGAGTTTTTGGGGGTTCGCGGGTCGGGGTTCCCCGAAAACGAGCCTGTCGAGTTTTTGGGGGTTCGCGGGATGTCCTTACGATAATTCATGTGTGGAGAGTTTCTTCGAAAGTCTGAAAAAGGAGTTGATATATCGCAAAAAGTATGCTACAATGGAAGAGGTAAAGACAGACGTTTTCAGATATATCGAGTTGTTTTACAACAGAAAACGGTCTGCGGAATATCCTGCGGATATTCATGCAGTCTCGGGTATATGAGTCCGGTCGATTACCGGCTCGCGCACTGCGCACTCTGACGCCGGCGGCGGAGCGGTATTTTGCCTTTTTCAGGCAAACGCAGTTTGCTCTTCGCATTCGCTGCACTTCAAAAGGCAAAATACCGCGGAAAAAGATACGTGTGAAGTCTTTTTCAGCCGGTAAAGCAAGCAAGTTTCACACAAGTCGGTAATGCATACGGTTGCTGCGTTACCCTCTTACAAAAAAGCAACCAATCCAAGTAGCGGCAGAATGGAGATTTATATGAAAATACTAACAATTATTTTTTTAGTTACTTTAACGTGTTTCACGTTATGCTCGTGTACTAATGTAATTAACAATTCGACCACATCTGATAATGCAGATCAGATTGAGACATCCAATGAAAGTAGTTTTGCACAAACATCATATGACGCCAACTCAACTCTTCCGGTCGAGAGCTTTATAGTATTCAGCGATGTGGGCGATAAAATCAATGGCTTATTTTTGAAAGAAAATCGCACATACGGAGCCATTTATGGGGAAGAATTTAATGACGATCAAACATGCCCTAAAACACGCATCTGGACGATTCAATCTCAAAGCGATTACGATAAAATATTTGATCGTGAAATAGACCAATTGCCCCTCGATTACAATCAGCAAATGTATGTGTTGTATACTTTCACAAGCTTTTATCATAGACCGTTTTTGATCAATTCGGTTCAAAACAGTGAAAAAGGACTGATAATTGAGTATTCGCTCGAGAAGCCATATACTACAGATGAGCCATTTGTAGATGCTGCTCAACCTTTTCAGTATTTTGTTTTGATCAAAACAGATAAAAAAGATGTAAAAGACATTGTATTTTATGAATCTTAAAATGGGGGATAGTTATGAAAAGAATTAAGTTTTTGTCCATTATGCATGTCTAACAAAAATATTAACTGCCGGAAAGACATACCTTGTTTTTTATTCCGCATACAACATTCAAAACCCAAGTTCTACCGGAAGTATACAATTTAGAATAGATAAAGAATAATTAAACAGAATAGACCAATCCTTTTTTCAATGTAGTATTTTGTTACAACTAAATCTTGCGTATTTGAAAAAGTGTGCTATGATATCTATAGAAAGCGAATGAGAGGATATTATATGCCATCATTCAAGTATGTTATTGAACTCAGAGACGCAGATCAGCCGGTACTCAATGATATCGTGAGCAAAGGAACAAGCAGCGCAAGGACAATACTTCGCGCCAATATACTGCTTGCATCTGACAAAAACAGCAAGCGGTATATGACAGTTGCGGAAATTGCGGAGGTATACCACACAACACCGACAACCGTACAAAACGTCCGTACTTCTTATTGCGAAAAGGGTTGGGACACAACAATTAGCAGAAAGAAACGTGATAAACCGCCGGTACCGCCAAAAATACAGGTGATATTGAAGCAAGAGTGATAGCACTCGCCTGCGAAAGCCGCCCGGAGGATACTCAAAGTGGACGCTTCGTCTTTTGCCTAATCAAACGGTTGAACTCGGCTATATAGACGAAATATCCTATGTTTTTGTAATGCGTATACTTAAAAAACGAATTTAAGCCTAACCTGAAAAAGTGCTGGTGTATTCCGCCCCATCAGAGTGCGTCGTTTGTTGCTGCGATGGAGGACGTTCTTGAGATCTACAGTTGTCCATATGCTGAACGAAAACGGGATCACAGGATCTATGAGCGCTCCCGGGCCGGGGTTCCCCGAAAACGAGCCTGTCGAGTTTTTGGGGGTTCGCGGGTCGGGGTTCCCCGAAAACGAGCCTGTCGAGTTTTTGGGGGTTCGCGGGATGTCTGTATGACAATTCGTGCGTTGAAAGCTTTTTTGCAAGTCTGAAAAAAGAGTTGATATATCGCAAAAAGTATGCTACAATGGAAGAGGTAAAGATCGACGTTTTCAGATATATTGAGTTGTTTTATAACAGAAAACAGTCTGCGGAATATCCTGCGGATATTCATGCAGTCTCGGGTATATGAGTCCGGTCGAATACAGGCTCGCGCACTGCGCACTCTGACGCCGGCGGCGAAACGGCATTTTGCCTTTTTCAGGCAAACGCAGTTTGCTCTTCGCATTCTCTGCACTTCAAAAGGCAAAATACCGCTGAAAAAGGTAAGTGTGAACTCTTTTTTAGACGGTAAAGCAAGCAAGTTTCACACAAGTCGGTAATGCATACGGTTGCCGCGTTACCCTCTTACAAAAAAGCAACCAATCCAATGTTATCACTACCATCTGGAAATACTATGACTAATACTTCCGCGTTTGTTTTGAAAAAAGGGACAACTGTATTAGCCGGGAGGGCAGCGCCACTTTTTGGTCATTCAGGTGGCGGTATACAATGGTGGGTTCCAAGATTATGAAACATGAATCTAAAAAAATAACCAATACATCACAACTCTATCAATTTCAAAGTATGCTAATCGACGTTTTGGAATGTGCAAACGTGGAATGCAATAGAATTCTTGATGGATCGGCATCACTTTGGGAACTTAGTCAAATTCAAAAAATAATAATCCCAGAAATCAGTGAATTATTATTATACGCGAGAGATGGTAAAGTGTATTTCAAGTATGGCAAAAAACAGCGTCTATTGGAATCAACATTTTTCTTGACAGATTCTTTGAAACCATTATCTCGAACAAATTTAGGACAAGGAATATTAATGCTACAAAAAATATACAATCAATTATAGTGCTTGATAGTTATGATGATTATGATTTGTTCTTGTGTCAATGGAGGAAGTGATTTGAACAATGAGATAACCACACCGAAAAAGCAGGCTGACGGAAAACTCCTTCAGCCTGCTTTTTTCATATCTGCGCATTGTGTTTGACGCCTGTCAGCAGTTCGTCGATCGTGCAGGAAAGATATCCCGCCAGTTCGTCAAGGTAACAGACGTCGGGGAAGGCAAGTCCGCGCTCCCACTTTGAAACCGCCTGCGGACAGACGCGCATTTTTCGGGCGAGATCCTTCTGCGTCAGTCCCTGACTGCGCCGGAGAAACGCGATGCTCGCGCCGACTGTTTGAAGATCGATCAATATGTTCTCCTCTTCTGAACGTGCGAAAGGCAGGACGGCTTTTGCCGCCTTGCCGGACGGGTGTATCCTTCCCGCGCCGCTTCGGCGGCGCGGGAAGGATAGTTTCGGAAGAGTCAATGACGATCTTCGTCAACCTGCTTTCAGCGTTGTCTGCGGGGACGAAAGACCGTCAACCGCGCGCGAACCCGAGGCGCGGGTCACAACTTCCGGTTTTTAACGAGTTCTTCATAGATAAACTCCGCCTCCTTCCTTTTTGCCGCGTAAAGCGCCGCGGACGCCTCTGCGGTCTGTGTTCACCGTTTCGTCCGCGCCCTTTATCGGCGGCGGACGTCACCCTGTGACGCGGATATACTAACACATTTTTTCGGATTTGTCAAACAACCGTCGGTTGTTTTATCTGATCTTTCTCGTCTCCATATAGTATCTCTTGTCCCTTGCGTGACCCATGGAGAAGGTCTTGCGCGGCAGGGAACCGTCCGCCTTGATCGCGTCGAACAGTTCGTTTTTGCCCATGCCCTTGAAGATGAAGCCGGCGTTTCCCCGCGTCTTGCAGAGGTCGAACACCACTTCCTCGCCGTGGATATAGTCGATCTTCACGCCGGGATGCTCCTTTAACCATTTGTCAAGGAAGGGCTGGAGGGTGCCGACGGGCAGTTTCGCCATCGGCTTCACGCGGACGGTCTTCGTGACGCCCGAGGTGACGTAGTCGAAATCCTGTCCGTCCTCGCCGTCGTACTCGCCGCCGACTGCTGCGAGAAAGTCAGAGAGCAGTTCCTCCTCGTTGACGCCGAAGAGCACGCGGTAGATCGGCTCGAATTCGATGGCGGGATCGTGAACGTTGACGATCTCGACGATCGTCTGCGCCGCAAGAGGACTGTCGTTCAACGCCGCGCATTCCTTGGCGGTGGCAAGCGAATGATTTCCGTCGCCGACGGCGAAGAGCAGTTTGTCCGTCAGTCCGTTGACCAGCGCGTCGAGCGCCGCGCCGACGCGCTCGACCTGTTCGGGGGAGAGGAAGTAGCCCTCGATATGCCCGCCGCCCATCATCAGTTCGGTGTTATAGGCGCATTCCATGGTCTTTTTCGCCTCCGCCAGCGGCTCGATCACGCTCTTTTCGGGGTCGTCGATCAGCAGCAGGACGTGCGGCAGTTCGAGGCAGGCGTCGCGGCGGATGCGCACGCGCGGAGGGATGCGCTCGATGACCGTCTGTTCGGTGGCGCGCACCAGCGCCTTGCTGCCCTTGCGGTAGTCGTAGTCGGCAAGATCTATCGCGCCGACGATCCCGTGCCGGATCCTGCCGTCGCTCTGGGCGCGCTCAACGTAGACCATCGTGTTCTTATGCTCGGCAAGAACGCCCGAGGACAGATAGTCCTTCATCGTTTCGTTGATCTTTCTGATGCGCTCTTCCACCCCGTCGCTCTCCAGATAGATCTCCGGCAGAGTGATGCGCAGGGTCGACGGATGATCCCCGACGGTTTTTTCGACCTCGTCCCAGTAGTTCTGTTCGCTTGTGAACTGGTCGCAGGCGATCACCGCCCATTTGTCGAAATCCTTTTTCGGCAGAAGGATATCGGCGCCGCTGAATGCATGCTTGCTCATAAGAATTCCCCCTTGTTGGTGATTTACGACTTGATTATACGACAAACAGAGAAAAAATGCAAGGGAATTTAAAAAAATTGAATTCGGACACAACTTTGTGACAAATACATGGTATAATGAGCGCGAAGACGGAAAAAAGGGGGACGGATCGATGGCGAAGATCCTGATCGCGGAAGACGAACTTCCGATCAACGATCTCATCAAAAAGAATCTGCGTCTGGTCGGACACGAATGCACGCAGGTCTTTGACGGCGACGCGGCGGTGAGGGAACTGGAGAACGCGCACTACGATCTGCTGATCCTTGACGTGATGCTGCCCGGGCAAAGCGGATTTGAGGTCATCGGGCAGGCAAACGGCACGCCGGTGATCTTCGTGACCGCAAAGGACCAACTCTCCGACCGTCTGCGCGGACTGCGGCTCGGGGCGGAGGATTATATCGTCAAGCCCTTTGAGATCTTAGAACTCGTGGAGCGCGTCCATACCGTTCTGCGGCGCTTCAGAACGACGCCGCACGCCTTTTCGTTCGATGACGTCACGGTCGATTTCGACAGCCGTACCGTCAGCAAAGGCGGAAAGCCGGTCGATCTTACGCCAAAGGAGTTCGACCTGCTCGAAGCGTTCGTCGTCAACCGCAATCTGGCGCTGTCGCGCGACCGTCTGCTCGCGCTCGTATGGTCCTACGGATTTGATGGAGACGGGCGCACGGTTGATACCCACGTTCAGCGCCTGCGCAAGAAGCTGGGGATCGAGAATCGCTTAAAAACCGTGTATAAACTCGGATACCGCCTGGAGGTCAACGATGGTTAAGAAAATGAAATTCTGGCAGATCGCCTATATCGTGACGCTGCTTCCGTTTGTTTTCTGCATGTATGCGGGTCTTTTGTCGCTCGCTGTTTATACGTTTTCAGAGCAGGTGGACAACAGAGTCGAATCCTGCCGCGCGGAATTTGAGTATCTTGCGCGAAATTTCGAACTTGACAGCCGCTCGCCGCTCGAGTTCGGCGAGGGGACGCTGTCCTACGTCATGGAGGCGTACGGCGCGTACGGAAAAAACGACCGCCTGTATTTCATCTTCCAAAAGAACGGTGAAACGGTGTATTGCAGTCTGCCGGACGGGAGCGATCTGATCGCCAAATGGGAAGAGTTCCAGCGCATCGACGGCGACCGTTACGTGATCCTGAAAACCGATCTTTCCGCCGAGTGGGCGAAGGAATACCGCATGTATTATATCCGGTACGCCGGCGATCTCGACGACGCTTTCCAATCCCTGATCCTTCTGTATATCGGCGTTGCGACGCTCGTTTCGGCGTCTCTTGCAGCCGTACTGCTGTTCCTGATCAAGAAACTGACCAAACCGCTTGAAGAACTCGAAAAAGCCAGCGACCGCATCGCCGCGGGCGATCTGACGAGCCGGGTGAAAGCGCAGGGAACGGTCGAGACCGTCTCGCTCGCGGGAAGCTTTAACGCGATGGCCGACACGGTGGGCGCGCAGATGAGGGAGCTGGAGCAAAACGCCGAGCGCAAACAGATGCTGGTCAACAATATGGCGCACGAGCTGCGCACGCCGCTCACGTCGATCATGGGCTACGCCGAGTACATCGGGCGCGCGTCGCTTAATGAGGAGGAGCGCATCGACGCGTGTATGCGCATCATGTCCGAAGCCGAACGCTTAAAAAAGATCTCCGAAAAACTGCTGGATAAAGCCTATATCGAGCACAACGAGATCAAAAAAGAAGAGGTCGATATCAGCGCTCTGCTTCGAGACACCGCCGAACGGCTGAAACAGAAAGCCAACGAAAAGAGCGTAACGATCACCGTCGAAGCGTCTGAGTGCACTGTGTCGGGCGATGAAACGCTGCTGTCGGTTCTCTTTTACAATCTGACCGAAAACGCGATCAAGGCCTGCGGAAAGGACGGGCGGGTGACGCTTTCCTGCGAAGGGTCGGGCGCGTGCGTGTCCGACGACGGGAAGGGTATGACGCCCGAACAGCTTACCCATATCACCGAGCCTTTCTACCGCATCGATAAAAGCCGCAGCCGCGCCGAAGGCGGCGCGGGATTGGGGCTGACGCTCTGCCGCACGATCGCCGAACAGCACGGCTTCGGACTTGACTTTTCCTCACAGCCCGGCAAAGGCACGAAGATCACGCTGACATTTTAAGCACGAGCAGCCGGGCGGCTAAGAGACGGATCAAACGTTTTGAATTTGATTTACGACAAACTGAAGAGACGGATAAGCATATTGAATTCGATTTACGACGAAAGGAAGGATCACTATGAAAGAGAAATTGAAACCTCTGCTGATCGTGACGTCGTTTTTCCTCGCCGTGACGGCGATCTTCGCGACGGCGGCGCATTCTTTCGCTTCGGGGAGCGGGAAGACTTATGACGACGCATTGGCCGAACGGGTCGACAGGACGGCGTTTCAGAAGAAGAGCGACGTGCCCAAAAGCCAGGCGGAACTCAAAGCCCTGCTCGACGAGTACAGTACAGTCTTTACGGCGCCTTACTACGACTATACCGACCATGCGAAGAAAGAGGGGGTCGAGATACAGTATTTTGCGCCCGAGCGCAATGAGGGAGAGCGCAGCGGGCTGACCTATGAGGAGATCTTAGCGCTCATCGGCTACACGATCTCTGATTATCTGCATTACAACAGCATTTCGATCAAGGCGCCGCTGGCAAACTATCAGGAGGACCAACTCCACACGTGGTCGACCGCGCACGGACCTTTCCCCGATACCAAGGAGGGGTTGGATCTTTATAATCAGATGTGTATCGAACTCTATGAAATCATCTGTATGCGCTTGTGGCAGTGGGACAATGGGTTCTCGTCGGCGCCTTATGACGTCGAGACCGATCCCTACAATACCGGCTTTCCGATGATCCAGCTGCTGGACGAAGGGAAAGAAACCGATCTTTCGTCCTATCTTGAGAAAAGAGACGCCGCGTGGAACGCCTATAAAACGCACGACGCGCTTTTCGGTATCGGAGACCGCGACGATATGCCACCGCTGCAGCTGGAGCATCCGCTGCTCGTCGCGACGTGGCTGCCCGATTCCAAGCAGCTCTTCGTGATCGACCCGGACGGCAGGGTCGGCACGAAACTGTTTCCGTCAAGCGAAGTGGAGGCGCTGCGCCCCGACTATGAAGAGGAACAGCCGACGAACGCGGAAACACTGAAAAAGCCGGTCATAGACGAGCGGTTCGATACCGACGGGACGCCCGAGGAGATCCGGTTTTTTATCGATACAGGCGACGAAGAAGACTGGCGCAATACGCTGTATACCCGTTCGGTCGCGATCCTTTCCGACGGTGACGCCGGTCCCGATCCCGACAATATCGTGAACGCCGCGATCATCCGTCGAAACCGTGCGGTCGAAGAGGAACTCGGCGTGAAGATCGTCGTGAAAGAGCACGGAGGTATTTACGATACGGCGCAGATCCTGAAGCCGATCCTGATGGCGGGCAACGACGAATACGACGTCATGGTGCTCAATTCCTTCTATGACACGGGACTGGCAGTGAAAGATACCGCCTACAGTTTCCTTAATTTTGAGAATATGCCGGAAGGCGCGAGTTATATTGACCCGGCCGACCTATCCCCCTGGTGGAACAAAGCGGTTTTTGACGCGACGCGTCTGCCCTACATAAAGAACCCGGAGCTCGCGGTCAACTTCTTTATCACCGGTGATATCGCACAGACGCTGATCGGCAATATGCCTGTTTCTTACGTCAATAAGACGATGTGGGACCGCTTTGCCGATGAGATCGGGAAGCTCCGGCACTCCGGCGGTTATAACGACATTTATAAGATCGTCGAAAACGGGTACTGGACGCTGGATCTGCTTATCGAATTAAGTGAGCTGTGTTACGTTCCGGGCAGCGATAACCCCTACGGAAAATCCGACGGTACCTATGATCAGGTTGGCGTGCTGACCTACTCGAACGAACGGATGAACGCGGTGGACAATACGACCGTGGAGTATTTTTCCTACGGTGCGCACGTCGAATACACGAGTATGGACAGCCGGGGCGTTCCGAGTGTGCACTTTGACTCCGAAAACAACCTGAAGTTCTACGAAAAACTCGCCGCCTTGATGTGTTCCGCCAACTGCGGACTGCTGCGCACCGAGAATCCCTCTATTACCAAACAGTTCTCCACGGGCAACGCGCTGATGACCGTTGACAGACTGTGCAGAGCGGAAGAAAGCTATATGAAGGAAATGCGCGACGAATGGATCCTTCTTCCCCTCCCGATGCTCGATCACGATCAGTATGACCCCGACGATCCTTCGCTCGGATACCGTACGTCTCTGTCTGAAATATCGCTTCTTTCGATCTGTTCCACCGCGGGGCTTTCAAGGACCCCGGCAATCACCGCGACCCTGGAACTGATGGGATACTACTCAAAACTGTGGGTCACGCCCGCGTCCCTCGATCTGTTTACGGGTGGGAAATACGCGCACGACAAAACGTCGACAAGAATGCTTGATCTCGCGCTTGACGGCGTTTACGCCGATTTTGGAATGCTCTGGGCGCGCAATCTGATCGTCAACTGCGGCGGCAGCCAGGCGGGCGCGACCTATCTGACGTGGTATCTCAGACAGTACTACGACGACGTTGGACGTGACCCCGCGCAGGGAAATGCAGTCCTTGGCGCTTCCTTGACGAAACTGTTAAATCAACTTTTTGAGCCGTTTCCCATCGTCATATAGAGAAGTGACCGGTTCCTTTCAAAGAGAACTGAAACTGACGGCGTATCCCCGGAAGCAGCCGCGACGACGCGGAGATGTGTCGGTCGCCGCGCCGGGTTTAACCGAAAAAGCAACGGAGTGTCTTTGTTTGCGCGGCTGCGCAAAACAAAGACACTCCGCCGTCTTTATCAAAGGGATCTTTACAAACGGATGGGATAGTCGGGTACTTTGTACGAGAAAATGATCTGTGCGCCGGCAAGTTGTTCGTTTTCAGCCACGCCCTCGATTTTCTGCCACTCGTCCTCGGTTCCCCGGAAGAGGACGGTGGCAAGCGCCTCACAATCCGAAAAAACGGTGGGATCGATCTTTTCAAGAGAACGGGGAAGGATGACTGTTTTTAAGGACGGGCAGGATGAAATCGCGCTCTCTTCGATCGTACGCACCCCCTCGGGGACGCTTATGAATTCAAACGAACATGAATTGAGGACAACCCCCTCGAGTTTTGTGATCCCGGAGGGGAGAAGGACCTGCGAAAGCGACGTGCAGTTGGATATGGCGAATGCGCCGATCGTTGTAACGCCGTCGGGAATGGTCAGCGCCGCCAGGGACTTGCACGATGCAAAGGCGTTGTCCGCGATCGAGCGCAGCGATTCCGGGAGCGTCAGGTCCTTCAGCGCTTCACAGTTCATAAACGCGGAGGATCCGATCTCCGTCAGCCCTTCGGGAAGCGTCACGCTTTCAAGCGAGCGGCAGTACGTGAACAACTGTTTCGGCAGTTTTGTCACGCGTTTCCCGATAACGGCTTCGGTAAGCGAAGAGCAGCCCCAAAACGCGCCTGCTCCCAGGATCGTGACGCTGTCCGGGATCTTCACGGTTTTGAGCGCGGTGCAGTCTCGGAACGCTTCGGCATAGATCCAAACCACTCCTTCGGGGATCAGAACGCTCTCAAGACTGCCGCAGCCGGAAAAAGCGTCCCTTTCGATCACGTGCACGCTGTCGGGAATAATCACGCTGCGGACGCGCGTTGCTTTGGCAAAAGCGTCTGCGCCGATCGCGCGGACCGGCTTGCCTTCATATTCGTCCGGAATGACGACGGTTGAATCAAAACAATTCCCGATTCCGATCAGTTTACAGCTGTCCATGCTGTCACCGCTGAACACAAGTCCTGTGCTGGGCGGTTGTTCCGCGCCGCATCGTACGCAAACACCGTTCTGATAGTCGTGTCCGAGCGGAGGCAAAGCGTGCTGATCCTCAAGGATTTTGCCGCATAAGGCGCAGTGGCTTCCCGCAGTCAGACCTTCTTCGGTGCAGGTCGGCGTTGTCCCGGGATCGGCGACCGTTGTATGCCCGACTGCAGGGACGGTCTCACGCTCGGTCAAGCCGCACGCGCAGGAACGCTCCTTCTGACCTTCCGAAACGCAAGTCGCTTCCTTTACGACCTTCCATTCTCCGAACGTATGAAGATGCTCGGCGGAGGGCGTGGACGTTTCCGTTACTGACGTCGGATCAAGCGTTTCGCCGGCAGAAGGCGTGCTTGAGGACGGCTGGGCGGAGGGAAGCGCCTGAGACGGCGGATTCGGCTGACGGCCGCAGGAACAACAGAGGAAGACAAACAGCGCGAAGAAAAGGAAAAGACAATACTTTTTCATAGAACATTTCCTCCAATATGTGTTTCATCCAATAACTTCTTTCATTATTCGATTACCGACATTATCTATAATTTTATATATCGAACTATTCTTTTTGTCAAGAACTATGGAAAAAAGCTAAACAAAAAAACCCATTTTCAGTTTGTGCAAAATATTTAATAATGTTAAAACTAAAAATGCGAATGTTCACGTCGTTTCACCGTCTCCGGCGATATACCGCGCCGCCTGGGTCGAAAAGAGGGTATAGTACTCCCCCTTCTGCGCCATGAGCGTCCTGTGATCGCCCAGTTCGACGACCCGTCCTTCCTTGAGGACGACGATCTTGTCGGCGACGGTGGCGCTTGACAGGCGGTGCGAGACGAAGACCGTCGTCTTGTCTTTTCTGAGCACGTCGAACTGATTGTAGATCTCCTGCTCCGCCATCGGGTCAAGCGACGCCGTCGGCTCGTCCAGGATCAGAATATCGCTGTCGGAATAGAAGGCGCGCGCGACCGACAGTTTCTGCCACTGACCGATCGACAGTTCGGTGCCGTCCGCCTCGAAATAGCGCGTCAGAGGCGTATCGTACCCGCCGGGCAGGCGGGAGATATAACCGTCCACGCCCGACAGTCTGCCCGCCCGCTCGACGTTCTCGCGCGTCGCGGGCTTGTCGATATCGCCGAAGGAGATGTTTTCGCCGGCGGTCACCGCGTATTTGCCGAAATCCTGGAAGATGATGCCGAAGACCTTGTAGAGTTCTTTCGGATCGTATTTGCGGATGTCCTCGCCGTCGAAGAGGATCACGCCCTCGGTGGGATCGTAAAGGCGGGTGAGCAGTTTGATCAGCGTCGTCTTTCCCGCGCCGTTGAGTCCGACCAGCACGACGGTATCGCCGGGCTCGAGCGTCAGATTGACGTCCGAGAGCACCTTTTTGTCGGAGCCGGGATAGGAGAAGGAGACGTGCCGCAGTTCGATTCTGTGCCCGCAGTGTCTTTTTACCGGCAGGGGATCGTCGCAGATGCATCTGATCTTCTGCTCCTCGTCGAAGAAGAGCAGCAGGTTGTCGATGAAGAGCGTGCCCTCGTAGATCGTCGACGAGACGTTGATGAGATTGGATACCGCGCCGGATATATTGTTCAGCGCCGAGGAGTAGAGCGAGTAACTGCCGATCTGCCGGACGTTGGTCGCGATCATGTAGATCAGCGTGCCGCTGCAGGCGGCGGAGAGCATCGACAGAAACAAATTCCAGGCGTTTTCCCTGTAGATCAGTTTCTTGACGCCCTTGAAATAGTTCTTGAACACCTCGTTATAGCGCCCGATGAAGAGATCGGAGAGATTGAAGAGGCGCAGTTCCTTGACCAGATCCTTGTTGACGAGGGTGTCGGAGTAGTAGGAGAGCTGCCGCCGGTCCTTGCTGCGGTGGCGCATATAGAGGAAGTTCTTCTTGCGGAAATGGAAGGACACGGCCGCCGACGCGATCGAGAGGATGAGGAAGAGTACCGCGAAAACGACGGTGAAGGCGTAGGCGCCGGCGCCCGACGTCTCCCTGATCTCGCCGAAGAGCGTGAAGAGCACCGCGCCGAAGGAAAAGAGGGTGATGACGCTCGAGACGGCGGAAAACGCGGAGGAGAGGATGTGGATCGGGCGCATCCCCGCTTCGCGGTTGGCGTTCTCCATACGTTCGTAGAAGTCGGGCATATCGAAGGAGCCGACGTCGACGGTCTTCGCCTTCTGCATGATCTTCACCTTGATGTGCTGCGTGACCAGTTCGCCCGAAACGCGGGTGATGACGTTGTTGAGCGTGGCGAGCAGGGTGCGCACGAAGAGAAAACCGAACTGCAGTATGAGCGGCGGCAGAAGATTGACCGACGGATCGAAGATCCTGTCGGCGATCGCCTGCAGCAGGCGCGCGGAGATCCACGCCGAGATGACCGGCGTGACGCCGTTCCACACCGCCATGAAGATCATCGTGAAGAGGATCAGCGGCTGTGCGTCCCATACGAGTCTGAAAATGGTGAAGAGCCGCCGGAAGGTGCCCTTCATCACGTTTTTGACGTACTTCGGTACGTCTTTTATTCTTTTCGGCGCGGGTTCTTTCATGCGTTCGTGCATACCCTTGCCCGGGGGAGGTCCGTATCCCGGTCCCATGTGATCACATCCTTTTCAAAACAAGTCGGAGCCGCGCGTCCGTGGACGGCTGTCGGCTCCGATGACGTCATCTCTTATTTCTTGCGCGCACCTTGCTGCTGACGAGCAGCAGAACGCGGTGGACAGCGGGCGCTAAAACGAGATTGAAGAGCAGTTCAAAGAGGAAATTGCCGCCCGCCAGACCGAAGAACATATAGGCGGCGGCGTTCGCGTAGCCCGCGTCGGCGCCCCATGCGCGGACAGTCGGCAGGAAAAAGAGAACGCAGCCGACAAGGAACACGCCGGTATTGACGACCGGGCAGAGGATCGCCGCGACGAATACCGCGATCAGGCGGTTCTTTTCCTCGATCAGACGGTACGCCAGTCCCGAAACGAAGCCGGCGAGCGTGCCTTTGAGCAGAACGGTGACGACCGTTCCCGCGGGATCGATCGTAAGGAACGCCGCGGCGTCGCCCGACGCCAGTACCACGATGCCGAACACGAGCCCGAGCCACGCGCCGGCGAGCGGTCCGTAGAGCGACGCGCCCACCACGATCGGAACGAGCACGAGCGAGATCGAGAACGGACCGAAGCGAATGAAGGAACCGAGCAGCTGCAGGATCACGACGATCGCGGTCAAAACCGCCATTTCGGTGATCAGGAGCGTGGCGGCGCGGCGGTCGTTTCTGACCGCCAGTCCGCGCAGAAAGATATTGTTCCGGTTAAGATCTGTCATATCGGATGATACTCCTTGTTTTTTTTGTCACGCGCGTCAGCCGGCGTTTTTTCGGATATGCACTTTCTTGACGCGCTTGTATGCGGGCAGGGCGTCGTTGAGGCGGTCGAGTTTCTCCTTGACCGCTTCGGATTTCTCAAGAGCCGTCAGCCCTTCGAACTGCGCGTCGTCGAGTTCAAGCTCGGCGCAGAGGTGCAGTTCCGCGCCCCGCGCGTCCTTGCCCGCAAAGACCGAAGCGCTTTTGACGAAGGGCAGCGCCGCAAGGTAACTTTCGATCTCTTCGGGATCGACCGTTCTGCCGATCTTGAGAACGATCTCCTTTTTGATCTTGCCGGTGACGCTGATCCTGCCCGACGCGTCGATACTGCCGACGCTGCCGGTGTGGAACCAGCCGGCGGGATCGATGACCGACGCCGTTTTCTCTTCGTTTTTGTAATAGCCGCGCATGAGCGTATCGCCCATGACGCAGATCTCGCCCCTGCCGTTCTCGTCGGGTGCGTCGATCATGATCTGCAGGCAGGGAAGAAGCGCGCCCGCGCTTTCGGGATCGTGATCGTCCTCCCGCGCGGCGGAGATCAGCGCGCCGCATTCGACTTCCCCGAAGCTGCCCAGGACCGTGACGCCCACGTCGTCAAAGAAGCGCACGGCGTCGGGATTGATCGGGGCGCCGCCCGTGTAGATCTTCGTGAGCTTTCCGCCTAAAATCTGATGCATCTTCGAGAAGAAGACGCGCCGCTTGTCGATGCCGATCTTGCGCAGAGTGTTGGAGGTCCTGACGAGCGTCCGGAAGGTGTCGGCTTCTCCGACGCTCTCGAAGGTCTTGACCATCTTCTGCCAGATATTCTCGATATAGAGCGGCGGAAGCACCAGATAGTCGGGCGCGTATTCGTGAAGCTCCTTCTGAAAGGCCTTCAATGACGAATTGAGACAGACGGTCGCGCCGTTTATGAGCGAGGCGATCAGTCCGCAGATCAGCCCGTAGGGATGATCCGCGGGGAAGAGCAGAAGTCCTCTGCCCTGAAGGGCGTTGAGCTGCAGAAAACCGCGCGCCGCGGAAAGGACCGCGCCCTGCGAGAGCATCACGCCCGTGAGACTGTCGGCGCTGCTGCTCTTATAGAACAGCAAGCGGTCGTCCTCGTTTGCCGGCGCAAGGGCGGTAAACCGTTCGTCGCCCTCGTCTATGGCGTTCTGTCCCTTCTCCATGAGCGAAGAGAAGGCGTAAAGCCCGTTTGCGCGGTCTTCCTCGTGCTCCTTCAGACCGTAACAGATAAAATAACGGACGCCCGGCAATACTTTTTTTTGCGAAAGTACGGCGGAAAGATCCTCTTTTTTGAAAAAGAGCGCGTCGCAGTCGCTGTGGATGAGGATGCCCGTTTTTTCAACGAGCGGAAGCGAAGCGTCGACCGGGATCGCAACGGCGTTCATCGAAAGGACGGTGAGCAGCGCGAGGACCGGAAAAAAGCCGTCGGAGGCGAAGACCGCCGCGCGCGCGGGGGGAGGATCCAACAGCATCAGTCCCGTGCCGAGCGAATCGACTTTCGAGAGCAGTTCCGTATAGGTCACGTCGTGCGGTGTGCTTTTCGTTTTATATTTGACGGCGATGGCGTCGCCGCTTTCAGACGCGCTGTGTTTCAGGATCTGACGGAAATTCCCGGCGTCGAAGACGTCGAAAAGCGTCGGTTTTCTTTTCGGAAAAAGTGTCATCGGTATCAACCCTTCTTTTTCTGTAGTGTCGCTATTATAACATATATCCGCCGATAATTCAATAGTATTCTTCTTTTTGCAGGAAAAATCGCCGGAAAACGGGTATTTTTTGGAAAGGTATTGACAAATCTCTGACAATGTGTTATTATAAACTGTCTCAAATGAAACAACTTTTAGCGGAAAAGAGGTGGATAGTGACGAACAATCAGCAGCAAACGGATCTTCTCTGCCGTTGCCGCCTGTTTGAGGGGATCGAAAGAGAAAAGTGTGAAAAACTGCTGTCGGAGGCGCCGTTTTCCGCGCGGGTCTACAAAAAGGGCGAGCGGATCGCTTTCCCGCGTCCGGCGCTCGGGATCCTTTTTACCGGAAAAACGAAGGTTTGCGGGATGACCGACAGAAGGTCGGCGGTGATCAACGAAATGGCGCCCGGCGCTCTGTTCGGCTTCGCCTCGCTTTTTGAGCGGCAGGGCGCGTTTGAGAGCGAAGTGATCGCCGCGAGCGCCGCAAAGGTGCTGTGGCTCCCGGAGGAGGACCTCTGCCGAATGATCCGGTCGTGCCCCGCGATCGCCTTCAACGTCATGGCGATGCAGTCGGAAAAGATCCGTTTTCTCAACCGGCGCATCCGCGCATTCACCTCCTGCGGCGGGGAGGAAAAACTGAAAAACTATCTGTTGTCGCTTGAAAAGAGCAACGACGGAACGGTCACGGTCCCTTTGGGGATGACGGCGCTCTCCAAACGGCTGGGCGTCAGCCGCGCGACGCTCTACCGCGCTTTTGAGAAGCTCGAGCGCGAGGGAACGGTCGTCGGCGAAACGCAGCGCACCTGGAGGATCGTCTGATCCGGCGGACCGCTCAATACTATCGAAAAGAGGAACACACAATGAAAAAACTGACAAAAGTATTTGCCCTTCTGACGGCTTTCTGCTGCCTTATCGGCATCCTTGCGGGATGCGCCGGCGGCGGACAGGAGAATACGACTCTGACGGCTTCCGGATCGCCTGCCGCTTCCGAAACGGCGTCCGGGGCGGAATCTGCGCCCGGACCGGTATCCGCCGACGAAGTGCGCGTTGCGTTTCTGTCCGGCTCCACGGGGCTGGGCGCGTCGAAGCTGATCGTCGATGCGAAAGCCGAAGAGAAGAAGACGGTCAACCGGTACGATATCGAAGTGATCGCCGATCCGAGCGCCGTGATCGCGGGGCTCAAGCAGGGAAAATACGACCTTGCCGCGCTGCCGGTGAACGTCGCGGCGAAGCTCTGGAATATGCCGGACGTCGACGTGCAGCTGGTTGCGCTGAACACGCTGGGCGTGCTCTACGTGCTTGAAAACGGAAGCGAAACGGTCAAAAGCGTGGCGGATCTGTCGGGAAAGACGGTCTACACGACAGGCGAGGGTGCGACGCCCCAGTATATCCTCGAATACCTGCTCAAAAAGAACGGCCTTGAAGCGGGGAAGGACGTGACGGTCGTTTACCGCGCCACCGCGGATGAAGTGCAGGCGGACGCGACGGCGGAGGGGGCTGTCGTGATGCTGCCCGAGCCGAAGGCGACGGTCGTCACCAAAGCGATCGCCACGATGCGTTACGCGCTCGACGTGACCGCGGAGTGGGATAAGGTGTCCACCGAAAAACTGACGCAGGGCTGCGTGGTCGCTTTGAAGACCTTTGCATCGGAGCACAAGGACGCGCTGGACGCCTTCCTCGAGGAATACCGCGCGTCGGTGGAATTCGTCGCCAAAGCAGACGACGCCGCGGCGGCAGCCGTCGTCGAAGCGGGCATTATCGGCAAGGCGCCGATCGCGAAGATCGCCATTCCGAAGAGCAATCTCGTCTGCATGACGGGCGCGGAAATGAAGAAGACGATGTCGGCGATGCTGTCGGTGCTCTTTGAGTCCGACCCGAAGTCGATCGGCGGAAAACTGCCGGGCGACGGCTTCTACTACGGTCAATGAACGCCGTAAAGGAAAAAAAGGAACGAAAGAACGAAGCGGCGAAGAGGATCCTCTTCACCGCTCTTTCGGCTTGTTTCTGGATCGGGGTCTGGTGGCTTCTGGCGCTCGTTGTGGGCGAAGAGTGGATCCTGCCAGCCCCGCCCGCGGTCGTGAAGGCGTTCTTCGCGGCGTTTGAGGGGGGCGCGCTGCCGCTTTACCTGCTGCGCTCCTGCGCCGGGATCATGGCGGGGTATTTCGCGGGCGTGACCGTCGGATTTCTTTTGGCGGCGCTCACCGCGCGCTTCAGGGCGCTGCACCTGCTGTTTTCGCCGCTTCTGACCGTTGTGCGCGCCACGCCCGTTGCCTCCTTCATCCTCATTTTATGGATCTTTTTTGCGCGTTCCGCCGTTCCCGCGGCGTCGGTGATGCTGATCGTGACGCCGATCGTCTGGGCGAACTGCGAAACGGGCTTCCTCTCGTACGACCGGAAACTCTTTGAGGCGGCGAAGGCGTACGGGCTCTCGGCGAAGAAGAAGGTGCGCTATCTCTTTCTGCCCGCCGTTTCCCCCTATTTCGGGACCGCCGCGCTGACCGCCCTCGGCATGGCGTGGAAAGCGGGCGTCGCGGCGGAGGTGCTCTGTACGCCCGAGGGAACGATCGGACGGATGATCTGGATCTCGAAGCGCGATATCATCACGGCGGAACTCTTTGCCTATACCGCCGCGGTGATCCTCGTCTGCTTCCTTTTCGAGAAGCTCTTTAAACTGCTTTTTAAACGGTTCGGCGTCAGAAAAAGGCGCCGCGCGCCCGGTGGGGCCGCGGCGGAGAAGGGAGGCGGCGAAGCTTGATCAGGGTCGAGGGACTGAAGAAATCGTATGACGGCACGGTCGTGATCGACGGACTGGATCTCGCGATCGGAAAAGGCGAAAAGACGGCGATCCTCGCGCCCTCCGGATGCGGGAAAACGACGCTTCTGCGCCTGCTTGCCGGTTTTGAAAAGCCGGATGCGGGCAGGGTAACGGTCGACGGAAAGGCGGCGTTCCTCTTTCAGGAGGTACGGCTTTTCCCGGATTTTGACGTGCTCGAGAACGTCGCGGCGGTCTTAGACGGAAAGGACGCGAAAAAGAACGCCGCCGCGTGGCTCGTCAGGGTCGGACTGTCCGGCGCGGAGCACAAATACCCGGACGAACTGTCCGGCGGCATGGCGCAGCGGGCGGCGCTTGCGCGCGCGCTCGCGCTCGACCGGCCGATCCTCTATATGGACGAGCCCTTCAAGGGGCTGGACGCCGGAAGCAAGAGCGCGCTCTACGCGCTCGTGAAGGAGGTCTGCGCCGAAAAAACGCTCCTGCTCGTGACGCACGACGAGGAGGAGGCAAGGATCCTCTGTCAGAGGATCCTGCGCTTCGGACCGGGTATGCTGCCGTCCGGAGAATGAAGCGAATACTCTGAAAACGCCAAAACAGCAGGCAGACGACCGAACCAAGATCGTCTGCCTGCTGTTTTATTCGGTTTTGCGATCAGGCGTTGAGGATCGCCGAGATGAAGACGCCGACGGCGGCGACGGTGCCGAGCGCCACCAGAAGGAACATCTTCTTTCCGTGAAGCTTGGCGACCTTGAATTTCTTGAAGAGGAAGCCGAAGCCGAAGAAAGCGAGCAATGCGCAGTAGAAGAAGAAAAATCCTTTGTTCCACAGATCGGGCGAGGCGTCCCTGCCGATGATGAGGAAACGGAGCAGCTCCGAAAAGCCGAAGAAGAGGGGAATGAAGATCGAAACGAGGGTCACCGGAATGCCGATGTAAAACTTCCGGATCCCGCCTTCCTCCTTCTGACGCACTTCCTCCGAAACGTTGAAATAGGAGAGCCGGATGAGCGCCGCCAGCGTGAAGAGGCAGGTCAGCGGCAGGAAGACGTAAAAGGACAGATCGGGAAACGCCTGCTTGGCAAAGCCGAGGAGCAGGACGCCCGGCAGAACGCCGAAGCTGATGAGGTCGGACAGGGAATCGATCTGAATACCGAAGCGCCGCATTTCATCGGTGCGGTCCTTCTTCGTCGAGGCGACCTTTCCGTCAAAGCCGTCGATCAGACCTGCGATCGACAGGAGGATCACGGCGGCGGTCAGATGTCCGCCGGCGGTGCAGGCGACGCCCGACAGACCGCAGAGCGCGCCGAGATAGGTCAGCCATGTCGTATAGTTGAAAAATCCTAACACTTTGTTGCTACCACCTTTGTTGAAATCGGGAGGAGACGCGGGATCATTCGGGGATATCTCTCGAGGCGCGCGGGATGCGGATCTTGTCGATCGGCGCAAAACCGCGGTCTGACGTTCCTTCGAGATACGCGGAGCAGGCGGCGATCACCTCGCATGCCTTGCTGTATTCCTTCGGCGTGAAGTGATCGCGCCGGTCGAACGCTTCGATATAGTCGAAGAGCGTGCCGACCGTCAGGCATTCGGGATAGTCCTTCGTGAAGTCGACGGGATCCGCCGTGAAAACGACGGCGCGCGTGACCGAGGCGTTCAGCACGTTCTCGGAAACCAGCAGCTTTTCGACGACGGAGGAGTAGAACGCCATGATCTCAAAGGGATTCTGCATCTGCAGGGTGACGGTTTCTTTTTTGGTGTTGATATACCGGTAGCGCCAGGGACCGATCTTCGGGTTGTCGTACACGCCGATATCGGGAAGGACGGTGAGCAGAAGCACCCCGCCGCGGCTGATATAAACGACGTCGCAGGTGGTCCCCAGACCGTTTTCGAGCGCTTCATCCTTCAGCAGGTACACCTGCGCGTTGACCGTCGAACGCGGGAAACGTTCGCTCAACAGATCGCAGATATGCTCCGCTGAGCGCCCTTTTTCCTTCCTTAACCGGTTGATCGACAGGACGCGGATGATCTCTCTGACAAGAAAGAAGAAGACGACGCATCCGGCAAGCGACAGGAAAAGGATGGTATAGATCGATGTGAAAACGCTCATTTCTTTCCGACGACGCCCTCAAGATAGGTGACGACGTCCTTGACGGTCACGAAATTGCGGATCGAATCGTCGTCGATCTCAATGCCGAATTCGTCTTCGCATTCGGTCACAAGGTCGGCGAGCTCCAGCGAATTGATGCCCAGATCGTTGACCAGCTCCGCCTCGGGGGTGATTTCATTCTCCTGAAGCTGCAGTTTCGAGACTAAAAGGTTCTTGACTTGTTCAAACATGGTAACAGTGTTCCTCTTTTCTTTAGATTTTATGACGCTTGATCTTGCGGCTGGTCGTTTTTTCAAACTCGGTCTTGCGGACCTCCAGACCGCGCATCTGCTTGTACTGGGGAAGGGTGCGGTTGACGGCGTTGAGTTCCTCTCTGAGGATCTCCTCGATTTCCGCGTCGGTCTTGCCCTCGAGTTTTGAATAATCGGGGTATACGACCGCCGTGATGACCGGTTCGCCGCCGTCCTGCGCTCTGCCGACCACGGCGCTCTCAAGGAAGAGCGGGCAGGAAGAAAGGTGCTCCTCGAGTTCCTCCGGGAATACGTTTTTCCCGTTGCTCAGAATGATGACGTTCTTCTTTCTGCCGGTGATGTAGATATAGCCGTCCTTGTCGAGATAGCCGATATCGCCCGTGCGGAACCAGCCGTCGGCGGTGAACGCCTCAGCGGTGGCTTCTTCATTGCGGTAATAGCCGAGCATGACGTTGTCGCCCTTTGCGACGATCTCGCCGGTCTCGTCCTCCGGGTGATCCTTGTCGATGCGCACCGTCACGCTGCGGACCGGGGGACCGACCGAGCCGATCCTGTTGGCGTTGATCGGGTTGGCGGCGAGCAGGGGAGAGCATTCGGTGATGCCGTAGCCCTCCTGGACCTCTATGCCGAAGGAGATGAAGTCGCGGATGCACTGCGGGTTGAGCTTCGCCCCGCCGCAGACGATCGCGTCAAGTCTGCCGCCGAAGAACTGGCGGATGCTGTCAAAGAATTTCCGTCTGAGGTCCACGCCGACGTTCAGCAGAGCGTCGGAGACCTTCATCATGCGGCGGACCTTCTTTTCAAGTCCCTTCTTTCTGATCTCCTCCCAGATCTTCTTGTGCATTGTCTCAACGTAGAGCGGGACCAGCACGAGATAGGTCGGACGGTATTTCTTGATGTTGCGCGAAACGTACTTGACGCTGTCGTTGATGGCGATCGTCGCGCCGTAGAACTGACCCGTCAGATGCGTGGTCGTCACTTCATAGGTGTGATGCATCGGCAATACCGAGAGGAGGACTGTGTGCTCGTCAAGCTGATCGATGACGTTCGCCGAGTCCATCGCGGAGGTAATGAGATTCTTCTGCGAGAGCATCACGCCCTTGCTCGTGCCGGTGGTGCCGGAGGTGAAGATGATGGCGCAGCATTTTTCAAGATCCTGCGGAACGTCGTCGTAATAGGTCGATCCGTTCTCCAGTTCCTTTTTTCCCTCTGCGATCAGATCCTCCATGCGCACGAAGCGCTCGGGCATCTCTTCCTCCGGATAGGCGCAGATGAACCGCGCGACGTCCGGAAGATCCTTTGACAGTTTCTTCATCCGCGCGTTCTGCGATTCGCCGACGATCACCGCCCGCACTTCCGCGAGTTTCATGAAGTTGACGATCTCTTCGTCGGAAACGTCGCGGTCGAGCGGGACGATCACGCCGCCGGTGGCGATGACTGCGTAGTATGCCGTCATAAAGCAAGGGTCGGGCTCGGTGACGATCGCGACCGGCTTGCCGTCCAGTCCCTCCAGGTGCAGCGCCGTGCCGAAAGCGCGGACGTTCTCATAGAACTGCCTGTAGGTCAGGGAGTAGTCGGTTCTGTGCTTGGTATAAAGATAGATCGCGTGATCGGAAGGAAGTTTCTGCACGAGCCGGCTCATTGAGTCGCGGAAATTATCGATCGGGTCGTTGTCGATGCGCGGATTGCGCGTATATTTGACTCTGCCTTTCATATCGTTCTGCTTTCAATTATTCGTTCTCACGGTATTATACCACCGTTGCCCTCTTTTTGTCAATAATAATCTCTTGCAAAGCGGCAAAAAAAGTGATACAATAGAGAAAAAGAGAAGTATTAAAGGAACAGAGAAAGAAAATGGACGAAAACGACGAGACCGCGCGCCCGGCGGAAGACGGGGCGGACAGAATGAAAGAAGAGCGCGGGAGAAGGCGGCGCATCGCCCTCATTTTCCTTCTGTCGCTGCTGATCGCCGCGGCGATCCTCGTGCCGGCGGCGGTCATTCTGACGCAGCGTAACGGCGGGGAAACAACGCCGATAAAGAAGCAGATCACCTACTGCCGCGCCGATTTCAACAGCGACATCTGGAAGAATGAGGAGTACGCCGGAGGGAAAGCCGAGCGACCGGTCACGGCGACGGCGCGCGACGTCCGCGTCGAAACGTCCTTTTCCGACCGCGCGGGCGCTCTTGCGGCGTTTGAAAAACTGCGCGCGCTGCCCGAGGGCGGGGAACTGTTCGCCGACTATTTCACGCTTCTGATATCCGGCTCCGACAACGCCGAAGCGGGCGCGATGTCAGAACTGTTCGCTTCGGATACCGAAGCGCGCGTGCCGCGCCGCTTCCCGCCGCAGAAGATCACCGGGGTATCGATCCGGTATATCGGCGCCGACGGCGACCGCGGGTATGCGGAGTGGCGCGTCGAAGTCTCGATCTTTGAAAACGACGGGCTCGCCGTCGACTGGTTCGACGAGCGCGACGCGGGCGCGGCAAGGTTCTGCCTGAAAGAGGAGAACGGCAGCGTGAAGATCGCCGAGATCCATACGGTCTATACCATGGAATGAGCGCGTTTTCAGGTATTTTCAATTATTTTTTTGCAAATGAGGAAACTTTTTTGAAAAAACCCTTGACAAACGCCTTGTTCGCGTGTATAATCCATAGTATGATATCCGGCGAATGACGTTTTGCGGTGCAGACGATCGATCGTACAGTCTGTTTATGTTGCAAGTCGGACCGCCGGACGGGTCATCCGTATAAGTACTTATATGAAGGAGAAAACATCCATGACCAACAACGTTTATGAAGCACCGGTCGCAGAAGTTGTGGTATTCGTTGAAAGCGATCTGCTGAAACTGTCTCCCACCGACGGCGAGGGCGAGCCCCAGGTCGTGCGCTGGTAATTCAAAACAGGAAAAAGACGGAGCCGGTGCGCACGGCTCCGTCTTTTTCTTTTAGGCGGGTCTTTGCGAATGATCGCCCGGTTTTGTCGGGCATAAAATCGCCCATACTTCAGAAAACACCTCGGAAATACACAAAGTATTCCCGTCGGCGTTTTCTTCGTCTGAACGGTTTTCTGCTCCGCCAAAACTCTTCGACCCCGGCGCGCCGGGGCGGACGCTGCTTCGCGCAGACCCGCCCGGTTCGGTCGATTGTTCGCGGAAGAATTGTTGTATTGTGTAGAAACACTTTGCGCGGCGCGCGCCGGGGCGGACGCTGCTTCGCACAGACCCGCCCGGTTCCGGCGATTGTTCGCGGAAGAATTGTTGTATTGTGTTGATAATTTGTTTTATGATGATACATATAATGAAAAAGAAATAGAAAAGAACAAAAAAATTTTACAAGAATTGAAAAAAAGTGTTGATTTTTTGGAAAAGGTATGGTATAATGCCCGTTGCTAATGTCTTAAGACGTGTTTTAATAATACGGAGGTATAGAAATATGGCAAAGTGTGCACTCTGCGGAAAGGGCGTTGTGTTCGGTCAGAACGTATCTCACTCGAACAGAAAGACCAACAGAACCTTCAAGCCCAATATCAGAAAAGTCAAGATCGTGGATAACGGCACGCACAAGACGGTTTACGTCTGCTCGCGCTGCCTGCGTTCCGGTAAAGTTGAACGCGTGAACAAACACGGGAAAGATGAAGCTTGACCGCAACAAAAACGGGGTTGTTTCATTCAGCGCTGATGCGCAGGATGATACAGCCCCTTTTGTTTTTTATTTTTTTGCAAGTTCGTTCGCGATCCACTCGCTGCGCCCGAGAATATACGCTTTCAGGTAGTCGATCTGTTTCTCGAACGTATCGTATTTCGTCATGACCGAGCCCTGATAGCCGGCGCGCACCGTGAGGATGTCCCAGCGTTTGAAGTTGTATTTGGCGGAAGGGGCAAGAAGACCGTAATACCGGTCGATTTCCGCGAGCATATAGGAAACGAGACCGTTCTGCACCTCCTTGTATCGCCCCTTGAGGCGGTTCAGAAAGTATTTGCTGTTCAGCAGATAGGTCATCCAGTTCTCGCGCACGTAGTCGTCCTTTTCGTAAAGGCACGCCCAGCCCTTGTAATTCTGCGGGTCGCGGAAGAAATTGCCGAACGCCAGATCGAAGTCCCAGGAGGGACCCATGGTCAGCTTGCCGCCTGCGTCCTTGGTGATGAAACAGGAGCGGCGGAAACTGGAGTCGAGATTCCAGCTCAGTTCGTGGAGTATGAACCAGTCGACCAGCGCGTCGACGTCGATATAATGCTCATATCCGCTGTCCGCCTTGACGGCGTTGTCCGCGGCGATGCAGTAATTCTTGATATAGGAGGTATAGTCGCTCGTGAGGATCGAGCCGCCCGGCGCCTTGACTTTGACGAAGCGCAGAAGGGAAGTGGAAAAAGCGTTCAGATCCCAGACGTCGTCCTCGTTCGTTCCGCCGATCTCCAGAAGATAGCCGACCTCCGCCGGTTCTCCCTCCTTTGACAGTTCCACTCTGCCGCTCTTCGCCTCGATCTGTTCACCGATCGAATAGACGCCCTCGTATCTGCCGTTCACGAAGAGATCAACAGGGTACTGCGTGGGGTGAAACGCGCCCGATCCGAGAAAAGCGGCGGCTTCCAGTGCGATCGTATTGCGCATCAGCGACTTGTCGGCGTAGTTTGCGAGCAGCACCCATTCCTTCGCCGCGGGCAGACCGAGCACCGGCGTTTTTTCTTCAAATTTGATCTTATAGGGCTTCTTCTCCCACTTCCAGGTCGAGTTGCCTCTGCCGCGCACGCCGCACGCCGCGGGCGCGAGCGTTTCAAAGCCGGGAGCGAAGGTGCAGTCGATCGCGGCGGTCGCCGGGACGTAAGTTTCCTTGCCCGTGATCGGCTTTTTTTCCTCCGTGACGATCGACACGACCGGCAGCGCGGTCGGAACGCGCGTAAGGAGGAACTCATAGCGGCAGAACCGTCCGTTTTCGTTTGTCAGCGTGAGATAGTCCTTTCCCGACGAAAGATCCGCCGTCAGCGCGTATTCGTTCCCGTCCTCCGACAGGACGATCTTCAACGCCGCGCGGTCAAACAGATTTCCGTACACCGGACAATCCATTACGCCGCCGATCTTGTGCCCGTCGACGTCGAAACGAACGTCGAAGGACAGCCCCGGGTTGTTTTCCGCGGTCAGCAGAGCGGAAGCGATACGCGCGGGAGCGTTGCCGCCAGTCAGGACCGAAGCGGCGTTCCCGTCCAGGTCGAAATCACAGCCGGGCGCGTCGGCGAAAAGCGAAGTCAGCGTGAGCCGCCCGCCTTCCGCGGCGTGCAGACGGAGCGTTCCCGCTCTGTCGGTCACGAGCGTCATGCGTGCGCATCTGAATTCCGCGCCCGCGCAGACGGTCAGCGAGATCGGGCGGGGAAGCGCGCATTCTTCAAGGGTCACTTCGCCGCACAGATAGAGCGCGGCGGAGGTCAAAAGAGCGTATTCCCACCCCTTTTCATCGAAAACGTATCCCGCGGGATCGCCTTCGTCGATCTGCAGGTACGAAAGGCGCGCGGGGGACGCCGGCTCAAGAGACAGATCTGCCCCCGGCGCGACCGTCAGAGAAATGCGGTCGGTCCTGCTCTCTGTTCCGTTGACAAAAAGCGCTGTCTCCTCGCCGAGTACCAGCGTGACCGACGCGTCCTGCGCGCCGCGGTTGCGGAAGACGGCTTCGCCGTCGACCGTACCGTCAAAGCCGTCGGAAAACGCTTCGGGCGCGTTTGAAAAGAGTCTGTTTCCGACGGTAAAGGAGAGCGCTCCCTCGACGACGGGCGTCGGCGTGGGCGTGACCGTCGGCGTGGGCGTAGGAGTAGGAGTAGGCGTAGGTGTGACCGTCGGTGTGGACGTTGCCGCGGGTGTGGGCGAGGGCGTCGGCGTGACCGTGAGCGTAGGCGTTCCGGACGGAACAGGCGCTTCCGGCGAACTTGTGACGGCGTCGCCCGTCAGCGTTACCGGTACGACTGTCGAAACAGACGCCGCTTCCGAAGGCGACTGCGCGGCGGTCGGATCGGGGCGCGCGCCCTCGCAGGCGCAGAGCAGAAAGATAAGCGAGAGGACGAGCGCCGTCATCCGGATATTCGACTGTCGATTAACAAACCGGCGGCGTTTCATTGCTCTTCCTCCTTTCGTTTTTGGCCTTTTTGCCATTATACCGCCGTTTGAAGCAAAAATCAATATGCAAATGTGACGTTCTTTTAGGAAAAATGAACACATTAAAAATGTTGATAAAAACTCTTGACAAGAAGAAAAAGATGTGATATAGTATTCGAGCTGGGAAAAAACCGGAGCAATAATCGATCACCAAAGGGGCATTAGCGCAGTTGGGAGCGCACAACACTGGCAGTGTTGGGGTCACGAGTTCGAGTCTCGTATGCTCCACCATGAAAGAAACCTGATTTGTCAGACAAATCAGGTTTCTTTCAGTTATATTCGTTCCTCCGGAACGAGTTATATTCGTCCTTCGGACGAGTGATATTGCTTCGCAGTTATATTCGTCCTTCGGACGAGTTCAGGAACGAATATAATATCACTTCTCGCGTCAGCGGGAAATATAACTGTCCCGCAGGGACAATATAACTGCCGCAGAATGCGGCAATATAACTATCCGCTATACAACTGTCCGCAAGGACAAAACAACTTGAAAAAAAGCAAATCTTATGATTTACTTTATTCGAGGTGATGACAATGTCTGACAGCGTTCTTTGCAACAAATCAAAATGTTTTGCAAAGCAAATTGTTCTTCTTTGCAGAGCGATCAAAGAGAAACATCACGAATCCGTGCTGACTAACCAGTTGCTCAGGAGCGGTACCTCGATCGGCGCAAATATTCACGAAGCGCAATATGCGCAGGGTATAAATGATTTTATTTCAAAGTTTGAAATTTCGCTGAAAGAAGTATATGAAACCGAGTATTGGCTTGAGTTGCTGTTTGAAACCGGATATGAGGACGAACAGACGTACAAACCGATACAGAACGATTGCGGCGCGATCAGACGTATGCTTATTTCCTCAATAAAAACCATGAAAGAAAAAAGTGAATAGCGGAATTGTGCTGCGGAGTGATCATAATGCGAAAAACATCCATACGATTTTTTGAAGATATCCCGGTGCGCGCCGTTTGGGACGAAGAGAGTTCCAAATGGTGGTTTTGCGCTGCGGATATCGCCGAAGCGCTGACCAAGAGCAAAAATCCGCGCGTGTATTGGGCGACCGTAAAAAGAAGAAGCGATCAGTTGTTTGCAAATTGCAAACAACTGAATAGGAAGCGTTTGTCCTCTCCAACAAAATAGAACGATTTTTTTGAAAAAGTCAACGTAATAATTGTTGATTTTTTGTAAACTTTCAATTTTTACGCAAAAAACGGTGCGGAATTTTCATCCGAACGTTTTATCATAAACAATAACCAAAAGCTGAGCGTATCGGAAAACGATCCCTTATTCCTGCGTGTAGGATTCGGGAACGGCTATAACGATGGAATCAAACGGTGCCTTTGTGCCGTTGATATCGGTCGCAATACCGCTGAAACAGTATACCGGTTGCAACACATCACAGCCCTTACTGTATTGATTGACCCAATACAAATTTACTTTCTGAACTTCCAAAGTATCGATCTTTTGCATCTCTTTTCCAAGACCGGTTTCATCGATATTAAACGAATCGGGGGATTTTATCCTGCCTGCGGCTTCTTCTACGGGGATCAATTCCATTGTACCGGTCGAAGTATAATCGTACGATTCAATATACACTCCTTCAAGACCGCTTCCGTCAAAGTATAATTCAAAGGAGTCATTTCCGATTATTCGGATACCATCTTTTTTTCTTAAAAAAGATACGCCGACTCTTACAATATGTTCTCCGTCTTTATCACCAAACCTATCCGTACTCGTTATTCCGACACATTTATATTCTTCATCATAATAGGACGTGTTTTGAAATGTTTGCATTGCTGCTGTCTGAATCTCATTTTCCGATTTCAAAACATATCCCCGATGATCCGGAATCTCAACCAAATCGCCGGAAATTATATTTTCATTCAATGAAAACGCTTTTTCTTGCTCGCCAAGTCCAAGGTGATCCAGCAGCTGCAAATAATCGTCTTTTGAAATTTTGCTTTTGGAAATTTTATAGACAGGCAACTGCGAAGGAAATTGATCAAAATCCATTTCCGACAAATAATTGACACGTGTGGCATCATCAAAGTTTTCTGCCGTCATTTTGTTCAACGATTGCCGGTTATAACTGATCCTCTTAAATTCGGGTATATCTGATGAACACCCGGTTATTGTAAGCACAGAGCAAGCCAACAGGATAAGCAATAATTTCTTCATTTTTTATTTCTCCTTGTATTATACTCCTTCGGGAAGCTGCGTCTCGGTGCCGGGAACTGTCATTTGGGAATTCCGGGCGGCATCCTCTTGCATCAAACCTGACTGCTCGGAAGATGCCGTATTGCCTTCTGTGAGCTCTTCTGCGTAGCTCGTCGATACGCAAGCGAAAAACATACAAATCACAAGCGTAATCGACAACAGTATAGAGCATAACCGTTTTTTCATATTGTCCTTATAAATGTACTTTTCAATTTTGTCTGCGATCAATACTATTCGTAGGAAAACGTATGATGCTCCTCCTACTCCATAGTACGTTTTTTTTGTGAAAAAGTCAATGAGATAATTTGATTCATATGTATTTTTTGGAAAAATACATCAAATGCAACGTTTGAGAATAACACACCAAGCACCGAAAACAAGAGCAGAATCGAGAGAAGTGCGCAGAGAATTTTTGCTTTTTTCATAAGTATACCTTGCCTTTCCTTTTTTGGACTTCCGCGATGAACCCCTTTGATCCGCCGCAAAGAGAGACGTCCATATAGCCCCCTTCCCTGATCGACGATATCCACAGCCGCGAGATCATCATGAAAGGGATCGATTATTCGTATTACTACGAGACTGAGGAATAACGAAAACGGATCAGCCCTTCGGGATTTTGATAAGCGAACAGGACTTCCGCGGCAATTGCGGAAGCCCGGTTTTTTGCTCTGAAAACGGTCGAAAACGCCTGAGTGCTATCGTCTGAAACGCCGGTGTGCCGCCGCCGTTCTTTAGGGAAAAAAGAACGCCCGAAAGAAACATAGACAAGGGTTCGGAAGGTCAGAAGCACAAAAAAGCGTGCGCCGTTTTCGCGCCTGTGCGCGGGGTTTTTGTTGACATTTTTACAGAACCGTGTTAGAATGGAAAAAACGCGAGAGATGGCAATAAAAATGAAAACATGTGCAAGCACTTACAGTTTCGGCGGATACAGGGACCGTGGGATCGATTTTATGATCGAAAAAACAGCCGCGCTCGGCTTTGACGGCATCGAGATCGTCGTCGGCTGTTTTGAGGGATCGGACGACGTGAAAAAAGCGGAAGAGGTCGCGGCAAAATGCCGCGGCGCCGGGCTTGAGGTCGCCTCTCTCTGTACCGGCGCTGATCTGCTCTACGGCGACAGAAGGGAAGAAGTGCGGCGGCTCTGCGCGCTTGCCGACGTGACGGCGGCTTACGGCGCGAAGGTGATGCGGCATGACGTCTGCTGCGGCTTCCGCGGAGAAAAAACGCACAGAGGGTATGACGACGCGCTGAAAGTCATCGTGCCCGCCTGCCGCGAGGTCGCGACATACGCCGAAAGCGTCGGCGTCGTCTCCACGACCGAAAATCACGGGTATTTCTCGCAGGACAGCGCGCGCGTCGAGAAACTGCTCAACGCCGTGGGGCACGAGAATTTCGGCGCGCTGATCGATATCGGAAACTTCATGTGTGCCGACGAGGATCCGACAAAGGCGACAGGCGTGCTCGCCGGCTACGCAAGGCATATTCACGCCAAGGATTTCTATTTCAAGTCCGGCACGGAAAACGATCCGGGCGAAGGATGGTTCCGCTCGCGCGCCGGGAATTATCTCAAGGGCACGATCATCGGTCACGGCGACGCACACGCCGCGCAGAGTCTGGGCGTTCTCAAACGCGCCGGCTATGACAAATGGATCTCGGTCGAATTTGAGGGGATGGAGGATCATCTCACGGGCCTGCGCATCGGAAGAGAGAACGTATTGCGGTACTGGGACGCCTGAGACCGGCTGTCGGCTTCAAGCGCACAAAGACCGGGCGACGGCATAATCGGCATACTGTCAGAACGCGAAGGGGAGGGGGGAAAAACGGTGTCTGAAGCAAAAAAGGCGCTTGAGCGCACGGCGTTTTACTGTCTGTTGCTGGCGATCAATATCATCCCCTGCGCGAGCGTCATTCCCGACGTTTTCCCGACGCGCAATCTCTCGACGGTCTATCTGCTCGCGCTCTCGGTCTGTCTTGTGTTATACTACGCGCACCGCGTTTCTCCCGCGGGACAACTCTCGCGGATGATGAAAGCGCTGTCGTGGATGGGACTGCTGCTGATCCTTTTGCGGGGGATCAAATACAGCGCCGTCGCGGAGGTGGGGGCGCTCGCGCGGCACGCCTGGTATCTCTACTACGTTCCGCTGCTGCTGCTCCCGCTGTTCTTCTTTTATATCTCGCTGCTCGTCGCGCCGAAAAGCCGCGCGCGCGTCGCCGTCATACGGCGTCTGACGCTGATACTGACCGCCTTCATGATCGCCGCGGTGCTGACGAACGATCTGCATTGCCTGGTCTTCCGCTTTCATGAGGGATTTGAAAACTGGGACGCCGAGTATACGCGCGGCTGGCTCTTTTACGTCGTGACCGTCTGGCAGTACGCCCTCTATCTTGCGGCGACCGTGATCCTGATCTTCAAGTGCCGCATCGTCAGTTCAAAGAAAAGCGCGTGGGTGATCCTGATCCCCGCGCTGATCGGCTTTGCGCTTCTGGTCCTGATCCTGACCGGGAGTATTCCGAAACTGAACGGCGCGCCGATCATGGAGTTCCCCGAGGCGCTGATCTTCACGGCGGCGACCGTGCTTGAATGCTGTATGCAGCTCGGACTGATCCCGACCAATACCGACTACGGAAAACTCTTCCGTCACTTTTCGATCTCCGCGCAGATCACCGACCGGAAGGGAACGGTCGTCTATTCGTCGCCTTCCGCCGCCCCGCTGACAAAGGAACAGATCGCGTCGGACAGCCCCGCGCGCATCGGCGCGCATATCCTGCTTCACAGAATGACGGTGCCGGGCGGTTACGGCTTCTGGCAGGACGATATGAGCGGGATCGACCGCCTCAACGACGAGCTTCGCTCGGCGAAGGAAAAACTTGCGGAAGAGGGGGAACTGATCCGTCTCCGGAGCGAACTGATCGAGAAAAGGGCGAAGATCGAGCAGCGCTCGAATATGTTAGACGCAATCGCCCGGCGCACCGCGCGGCAGTCGCAGCTCATCTCGCGTATCGCCGGTTCCGCGCGCGCTTCTTCCGACGCCGGGTATAAGGACGCCTGCCGCCGCCGCATCACGCTGCTCGGCGCCTACGTCAAGCGCTACGCCAATCTGACGCTGCTGTCCGAGGAACGCGGCGAGATCGAAGCGGGCGAACTGGGGCTTTCCGTTTCGGAAGTGCTCCGCTATCTGAATTATCGCGGGATCCCCGGCGAGTATATCGGCACGGCGGAGGGACTTTTGCCCGCCTGCGCGGTGCTTGCCGTTTTTGAGGCGTTTGAAACGCTCCTCGAGGAAAACGATGCCTGTATTTCGGGCGTTTCCGTCAATTTTTCGTCCGGGGAGGAACGCGCCGTCTTCAAAGTGACTTTTGAGAATCTCGCCGTTACTCTGCCGCCCGAAACGTCAGAGCGGTTATCCGCCGCCGGCGTGTGCTGCGAACACAAAAAGGAAGACAACGTTTCCTATTTCTGTTTCACTCTGCCGAAGGGAGGTGAAACGAAATGACGCCGTTTTTAGAGCTTTCTCCGCTTCTGCGGTCGTTCTTTGCGCTCTGGGCGCTGCTGCTTTTCCTTGTCGGCGCGGGGAGCGCGCTTCTTGCCGCGCTGAACAGGCGGCGGCTTTCGGCGGTCCTGTCCGCCGTTCTTCTGCTGCCCGTATATTTCTTCTGGCAGGTGATCTTTGACTTCTCTCTCTTCGGAAACGGCGAAAAACTGTCGGACGTCAGCAGGGTGGCGGTCGGTTATCCCTCTCTTATGTGGCTCGCCGTCTTTGCCGCGCTGACTGCGCTGACGGTCCTGCTGTTCGTTTACTGTATCCGTTATGACCGGAACCATATCACGCCCGGCACGATCAAAACCTTCCTCGACCGGGTCCCCTGCGGGATCTGCTGCTTCCGCGAGAACGGCAGGGTACTGTTCTCGAACGTCTGTATGAACGAACTGTGCGTTTCGGTCACGGGAGAACCGCTGATGAACGGCAATCACTATAAGGACACGGTCGGAAACGGCGTTCTGACGGTGAACGGCAAAGTCTGGCGGTTTACCTGCCGCGAGATGTCCTCGGACGGCGGACGGCTGTATGAACTGATCGCCTCGGACGTCACGTCCGAGTATACGAAGACCCGGGCGCTTGAAAGAGACAAGGAAGAACTTTCGAAACTGAACGAAGCGATGGAGGAGTATATCCTCAACATCGACGACACCGTCCGCCGGCGGGAGATCCTTGAGGCGAAGGTGAACATTCACGACGAAATGAACCGTCTGATGCTCTCCTCCACGGCGGTGAAAAGCGACGACGCAGCGGAATTCGACCGCATCTTCTCCCTGTGGGAGCAGAACGCCCTGCTTCTCTGCATGGAAGCGGAGAAGACGGCGAATACCCGCCTGTCCGATATCGAACGGCTTGCGGCCGCGTTAAAGATCTCCCTGATCCTGCGGGATCCGCTCCCAGCTGCGCTGAATGATCGGCAGAGGGAACTTTTCTGTTCCGTCGCGAAGGAAGCGACCGTCAACGCGGTCAAACACGCGCGGGCAAAGGAACTGATCATTTCCTTTTCCGAGGAGGAAAACGGCGTTTTCTGCTTCTTTGCCAACGACGGTATGCCGCCGGAGAAGGAAATACGTTTTTCCGGCGGACTTGCCAATCTGTCGGATCTCGCGTCAAAGCAGAACGCCGTGCTCTCGGTGAAAAACGAAGAGCATTTCACGCTGTCGCTCTTTTTTGAAAATCAGCCGAACGGCTGATGCGCGCAGGTCTTGCGCGTGATACAATACAGACGGTCGCCCCCGTGGGTTTTGCCTTGCGGCGGGCGCGGGAACGGCATACCGTCAAAAAAGCGAAAGGAGGCGCGCCGTGGCGTATAAAGTATTGATCGTCGAAGATCAGGATATCCCCCGTCAACTGTTTGAGATCTTCATTTCGTCGAGCGAGCGTTGTGAGCATCTTCTTTCGGTGTCGGGCGCGTCGTCGGCGCTGCCGGTCTGCCGCAGCAGCCGGGTGGATCTGATTTTGATGGACGTGATGACCGAGTTTGAGCAGAGCGGTCTTGACGCGGCGGAGGAGATCAAAAAGGAGTTCCCCGGGATCAAAATCATCATTGTGACTTCCATGCCCGAGTATTCCTGGCTGTCCAGGGCCCGGAGGATCGGCGTCGATTCCTTCTGGTATAAGGACGGTCAGAAGGACAGTCTTCTCGACGTGATGGAGCGCACGATGGCGGGCGAACGCGTCTATCCCGACGAAACGCCGCTGATCCGCGTCGGAAACGCCGTCAATCACGAATTCACCGAGCGCGAACTGGACGTCTTAAAGGAACTGACCACGGGAGATACCAACGCCGAGATCGCGGAACGGCTCTGTATCTCGGTCGCCACGGTCAAGAGCCACATCCAGCATCTCATGGATAAGACCGGTTTCAGGACCCGCACCGAACTGGTCTCCGAAGCGCGGGGGTTGGGGATCGTCATCAAGAAAAAGCGCGAGGACAACGGACAGTAGAGTATCAAAACCGGCTGAAGTAGGGCTTCAATGAACCTTATTTCAGCCGTTTTTTGTGGCGTTCTTGTGAATATCCGCCTTTCCTGCGGCTTTTCGCGTAAAAAATCATTCTTTCGGCTGATGCGGGAAGCCGCCGGGTCTGTTACAAATATAAATGAGATATTATATCCACTTATAGTATTTTCCGCCTGACCGGCAACGTCATAAAACAATTATTACCCGCCGACCGTCGCCAAAGCGACGCCCGCGGCGGCGAGGAAATGGCGGCGTCGGACCGTTTTACGGCAAATACGACCTGCTATATCTGCTTTACGGTCGCGCTTGCGGAAGGATACGTTTTCGACTTTGACGAGGGAGCCGTCGTTTACATCAACGGCGCTGAAACGCTTGTCGACAGCGGCTACACGCAGATCCTCACCGACAATACCCTCCAGTGCTACACGGTCGATCTGATACCCGAAGCCGCGGCAGGGGACGTTCTGATCGAAGAAGTCAAAGTAAACGGCTTCACTCTGCCGCAGCCCGGAGATACCGTTTCCGCAAATCTCGCTCTGCTCTCGCTTCCCGAAGGCGCAAACTACTATATCTACGGGTGGGGTTGGTTCGATGAAGACGCGAAAAAGACAATGAGCGAAAGCGACGTTTTCAATGCGGATCAAACCTATTCATTTGGCGTCCGGCTCAAGGCGAACGCCGGATATGCGCTCACTGATGATACCGATCCGTTCGTGAACGGCGGGACCGATTTCGTCGATTACAATTATTGCTGCTATTACAACAGCTCCGGTATTTACCAAATCCGGACGGTCGCCGTGTAGCCCGGCGCTCTTCGCGGCGATATCAACGCAGACAAAACGGTCAACATTTCCGACGTGACCGCGCTGCTCGATATCCTTTCGGGCGGCTGAAAACGGCGTCTTCTTCAGGAAAGACCCGTTCCTATACGGGAAAACCCATTTCCTATTGTCAAAGGAGGTACCTATGAAGTACATGAAACGCATTCTCTCCGCGCTGCTTGTCGCGGCGTTCGTCTTCGGGATCCTGCCGGTCGTGTCGTTTGCCGAAGCGCCGATCTACAGCATCGATCTGAACGGCTACACTTCCCCTTACGCCGGACGGGATAAAACCGAGATCGCCGCGTCGATCACCGTGCCCGAAAACGCGCGCTACACCTTCGAGGCGCTGTTGTGGATCGAGAGCGGCACCTCGTCGACAAACTTTACGAAGTTTGAAGCCGGCAAGACCTATTACGCGATCTTTGCGCTCAAGCCGAAAGCCGGAAACGTTTTCGATCTGTCGGAATTGCAGATCATTTCAGTCAACGGCAACACCTCCTTCCTTGAAGTGCGGGACGCGCGCGTCGGCTCCGACGGGACGATCAACTGCTATTCGCAAGAGATCACGCCGCTGCCCTCCAAGCCGCTTGAAACGGCGGAGATCGTCGGCTATCACCGCCCGGCCGTCGGCGAAACGAGGACCGAGAATCCTCGGAATATCTCCGTTCCCGCCGGCGCGCACTACTCTTTGAGCGCAAAATTCTGGGTGCGCTGCGCCTCGGACCAGCCCGATTTCGCTCTCTTCAGTTCGGGGGAAACCTATTATCTTATTCTGAGCTTCGACGCGAAGGACGGATATTGCTTCGATCGGTACGCTCCGCCCCGGGTGCTGATCAACGGCTCTGACGCGGCGGTGGACGGGTCGAAAACGCGCGCGGTTTCGTCCGGCAGTCTGAACGTCTATTCGATCCCGTTGACCCCGCTTGAGGGCGTGAGGATCGACTCGGTCACGGTCAGCGGATATGAGAAGCCGGTCGTCGGACAGTCCTCCGGCGACAATCTGCTTACTCTTTCGGTGACGGGCGCCTCGCATTGTTCGATCATCACCTCGGCGTGGCGTAACTTGTCGAACGAGAGCGCATACGTCGAAGCGTTTGAGAAAGGCGCATACTACTACCTGTTCATCGGCTTACAGCCCGACGCGGGATACGCCTTTGACGATTACGACCTGCCGACCGTCCTCATCGGCGGTTCGGAAGCGCTGACCGACTACGACCGGTTATCGACCGACGCCTACGGCAGACTTATGATCTGTTCGGCGATCGTTCCTTCGGTCGAACTGATCGGGGAGGCGAACGTCCCCTTTTTCCACGCGCCGATCGTCGGCGAAACCGTGGAGCAGAACCTGCCCGCCTACGGGCCGCTCGGCTTGCATTACAGTATCGGCGCCATGTTTTGGTATAACGATACCGACAGCTCGCCGATGCAGTCCACCGACGTGTTTGAGAGCGGAAGACAGTATTTCTTCCGCTGCGTCCTCTCGCCCTCTTACGGATACGCCTTCGCTTCCGACTGCGTTTTCAGTCTCGGCGGCAAGGCGGAGGACGTGATCGGAACCTTCCCGTATAAAGAGGATTCGTACCAGCTCTTCTCAACACTCTTTTACGCGTCCGATCCCAACGCTGCCGTGCAGATCGGCGAGGTCGCCGTGGACGGCTTCAAAACGCCTGTCGCCGGGCAGAGAGCGGGCGAGAACCTTTCCTCCCTTTCCGTGCCCGAAGGCGCGCATTACGGCATCGGCGGCAATACGAAATGGTGGCGTACCTCGCCGTACGAAGCAATGGGCGAAAATGACGTATTTGAGGAAGGAAAAACCTATTACGTCTTTTTTGAGATCACAGCGGAAAACGGTTACTGCTTTGAAGTCGGATCAAAACCCGCGTTCATCATCAACGGTTCAAACGATCTCGCCGACGGCGATTATACCTCTGTGAAATTCACGGATCACGCCAACTTCTATACGGTGGACGTCGCCCCTCTGTCGCCTCAGATCATCGACGAAGTGCGGCTCAACAACTTTGAACAGCCCATCGCCGGGCAGACCGCGAGTGAGAATCTCGAATTTCTGACCGTTCCCGCCGGCGCGGGATATACGATCGAAAAGGCGCTTTGGTGGAAAACCTCCTCCTATACGGCGATGGAGGACGGCGACGAATTTGAGGGCGGCAATACCTATTATCTGCAGATCTGTCTCGTTCCCGATGACGGGTACGAATTCGGCAGGTCGCCGAAGCCGACGTTCCTTCTCAACGGCTCAAGCGAGTATATCGACGCTTCACTGTACACCGTGAGTTCTTCCGGCAAATGCTATATCTATACCGTGGAGATGGCGCCGCTGGCGCTGACAAAGATCACCTCCGCCGGGATCAAGGGCTTCAGAACGCCGACGATCGGACAGACGGCGGGAGAGAATCTTTCTTCGATCTATATTCCCGACAGCGCGCGCTTTACTGTCGTCCGTCTGACGTGGTACGGACCGAACTCTGTCTCGCTGAACGCAAACGAAGTGTTCGTGGAGGGCAGAGAGTATTATCTCTCGGTCACTGTCAGCCCCAAAGAGGGATACTATTTCGACAAACACACGACGCCCACCGCGTTTATCAACAATTCCGACCGTTACGTGGACGCGCCGTACACCGGAATAGAGGGCGAAAACCTCCGGTTCTTCTCGATAGACCTTGAAGCCGAACAGGAAAGGGTCGAAGAAGTCAACGTGATCGGATACCGGCAGCCCGAGATCGGTCAGACCGCCGCGGAGAACCTTTCCTCGCTCACCGTCCCCGCCGGCGCGCACTATTCGATCTCAAAGGCGAGATGGTACAGTTATTCTCCCGCCGGCTATATGAGCGATACCGCAGCGTTTGAAGCGGATAAGCAATACTATATCGTCGTGGAGATCGTGCCCGAGGACGGACTCATCTTCGATACGACGAACCGCCCGACGGTATATATCAACGGTTCAAGAACCGACGTTGGCTTTACGAATACTTACACAGCGCGCATCGATCTCTACGGCGAAGATGTCGTCCCCCGCGCGCCCCGGCTGAAGGGCGATATCAACGACGACGGATATGTGACCATCGCCGACGTGACGGCGCTGCTCGATATCCTTGCCGGCTCCGGCGTTTGTGATCCCGCCGCGTGCGATCTGAACGGCGACGGAAGCGTCAATATCTCCGACGTGACGGCGCTGCTCGACGTGCTCGCCGGGAATACGGCTGCCTGAAAATGAAAACAGACGCGCCGGCGCCCGCGCGCATTTTTCCTTTGTAAACCGCAAAAAAGTCAAGTGCGATTTTGGGGATCGTACTTGACTTTTTTAATATCGCCCAAACGTCCCTGCGGGGCTGTTTCATTTGCCTGCAAATGAGCAGCCCCCGCAAAACGGATGGTCGGGATCCCGTCCGTTTTGCGCGACTTTTGCGGTTTTGTCCGGACAGGCGAACGCTTATTGTCTAATAATATGACAAAACCGAGGCGTGAGCCGAGGAGCAAAACGTCGACGGGGGTGTTTCATTTGGCGCAAAT
>JAFTCT010000039.1 GCA_017454525.1 Clostridia bacterium | reverse complement strand
TGAATTGTCTGCTTCCGGATATCAGACCAGATATAAAACAGACTGCAAACAACTTTTTTGAAAGAAAGAAAAAATAGAAAAAAGAGCGGGTTTACATTACCGACATCAGATTTATCACAGATAATCAAGATATCATTCTGTCGGCTTCGCCGACGCCATAGCCCAACGGTAGTGTTCAGCCTCATCCGGCGGCAAGCGCCACCTTCCCCCATCGGGGAAGGCTCCTCTGCCACCCTTTCCGAAAGGGTGGCGCCAAAGGGGCGCTCCGCTGCTTTGCGCTTCGCGCCCGTACTCAGCCCGCCGTCGAGGCGGATTTCACTGCGCGCGCCATGCGCCGCGCCATGCGCGCCATGCGCCGCGCTATGCGCGCCACGCGCGCTTCACAGCTGCAGCTTCAGGTCGTTTTCCCTGATCCAGCCGAGCTTGCGCATGAGGGCGCCGAGCGCGAGACAGATCGCGGCGGGCAGCACGAAGCAGATAACAACCAGTCCGATCCACTGCAGGACGCCGGGGGTCTGACCGCCCTTTCCCGTCCAGCCCAGAATCAGCCCCACGGGTCCGAGCAGACCGCAGGTGCCCATGCCCGAGAAGATACCGGCGCCGTACATCTGCATATCGAACAGCGTGGTGGCGAGCGGCCCGGCGATCGCCGAGGCGATGATCGGCGGCAGCCAGATCACGGGGCGTTTGACGATATTGGGCATCTGGAGCATCGAAGTGCCCAGCCCCTGAGAGAGCAGTCCGCCAAAACGGTTTTCCTTAAAGGACATCACGGCGAAGCCGACCATCTGCGCGCAGCAGCCGGCGACCGCCGCGGCGCCCGCCAGCGCGAGCCCCTTTTCGTTGGTCGCGGCGCCGGCGCCCGTCAGCGAAAGGGCGGCGCAGATCGCCGCGGAGGAGATGGGGAGGGTGAGCGCCATGCCCATCACGACGGCGACGATCAGCCCCATGAGGACCGGCGCCTGCTCGGTCGACCAACCGATGAACTGCGCCACGAATCCGACCAGTTTGCCGATATAGGAGGCGGCCAGCAGGGAGAGCCCCGCGCCAGAGAAGACCGTGACGAAGGGGGTGACGAGGATATCGACCTTGGTGGTTTTGGAGACGAGTTTGCCGAGTTCCACGGCGATGATCGCGATGATCAGCACGGCGAGCGGACCGCCCGCGCCGCCGAGATCGTTCGCCGCGGCGCCGACGGCGGCGGCGGAGAACATGACCAGCGGCGGCGCTTTGAGCGCGTAGGCGATCGCGACCGCCATGGCGGCGCCGTAGACCTCCTTGTGCGCGGGATCGTAGCCGCAGTAGGCGCCGATCTTCCCGAAAAAGGAGAGCCCCGGGATCAGCCCGAGCGCCGTGAAGATCGTGCCGATGAGCAGCGAGGCAAAAAGCCCGAGCGCCATTGCGCCCATTGCGTCGATGAAATATGCTTTGAACGAGGGAACGACCCCCTGTTTCTTGCAGAATTCCTTGAACTTATTCATATTTTTTCGTTCGTGACCTTTCCCGACAAAAGTTCTGTCAGCGGATATTGTATCATTGTCAGGCGGATTTGTCAAGGCGAAATCGGGGACGCCGGAACGGATGTTCCGGATCCCGCGAAAAAAAAGAACAAAAGTTTCAAAACGCTCTTGAAAAAATGAAAAAGATGTGCTATGATGAAAAAGGAGAAAGGCCCTTTGCGGTCACAAAGGGAAGAGAGGAAAGAATATGGAACGTCTGAATGCCAAAGAGAAAGCGGTATACGATTATATTTCCGACGCGATCCGCCGCGACGGCTATCCGCCGACGGTGCGCGATATCCAGTCCGCGCTGCATATCAAGAGCACTTCGACGGTGCACGCCTACCTTGCGCGGCTGGAGGAAAAGGGGTACATCCGGCGCGACGCGGGAAAGAGCCGCTCGGTGCGCGTCGACGAGCAGACGAACGACGCGGTCAGAGGCGGAAGCGTCAAGGTGCCGGTCATCGGCAGGGTGACCGCGGGTCAGCCGATCCTGGCGGTGGAAAACTGTGAAGGATATATCGATTTTCCGGTGATGAGCGGCGCCGCGGGCTACGGTCAGCTCTACGCGCTGCGCGTGCGGGGCGAGAGCATGATCGGCGCGGGGATCATGGACGGCGATATCATCGTCGTTTCAAAGACCAATACCGCCGAGAACGGAGAGATCGTCGTGGCGCTCTGCGAGAACGACGAAGCGACCGTCAAGCGCTTCTATAAGGAGAACGGACATTACCGTCTGCAGCCGGAAAATCCTTCGATGGAGCCGATCATCGTCGATGAAGTTTACATTTTAGGGAAGGTCGTCGCGGCGATCCGCTATTATAAGAGGTGACAAACGGAAGCATGAAACGCACGGAAGAGCGCGACGTCCGGTCGCCCGCAAAGCTGCTGTTCATTACGGCTTTTCTGATCCCCGCGGCAAACAATCTCATTTTCGGGTGGGGTATGCTGCTTCTCGCCTATTTCTCCATGGATCACGCGTGGATGAGTACGCCCGCTGCGGTTTTCGGCGTGATCTATCAGGCGCTGCGCGCGGCGGCGCTCGGCTGCACCTTCGTCACGCTCGGATATTACGCGGGAAAAACAAGTTTTATAAAGGCGCTGCCGCAGATCCTCCGCGCGCTCCTTTGCGCCGCGGGCGCCGCGGCTGTCAGCGTCGGGCTCTACGCCCTGACGGTCGCCGCCGGCTGGACCGACGCCTCCTCCTACACGCCCTTTTCCGAGCGCTTTTTTCCGTACGTCGGCGCGGCTGCGCTCGATCTGGCGGTCCTCTTCGCCATCGAGGCGCTCTTCACCCTCTTTTTCGCGCTCTCCTGCCGTCTGAAGGGCAGGGAAAACCTCTGCGCCTTCAAGTCCCCTCTGATGGTCACCGCGTACGTTCTGACCGGCGTCTACACGCTCTTCACGATGACCGGCGCGATAAAGAACGTCCTGCATTACGACGGGACGGGCGACGTATTCAATACCTGCGTCCTGCCGTTTTTGACGGCGCTCGTCTACGGCTGCGTGATGCTCTTCGCGATTTTCTTCTTCAGGGGCGTACTGCGCCGGTTTTTTGAAAAAGACGCGGGAGGCGCCCGATGAAAACGCTGACCGTCCGCACGAACGACGCGCTGCTTGCAAAAGCGGTTCGTCTGTGGTTTGAGGAAACGAAAAACGCCCTGCCGGACGGGGCGTTTATCCTTTCGGACCTTGACAGCGTGAAGAAACTGGACGTTCCGGGCGAAGTCACGGTCTCGCGCCGTCCGGGCGCGGACCTCGAGCGCCCGCTCTCCCTCGGGGAATTGAAGGAGGCGTTCTGCGCCCGCCCGCGCGGCGCGCGCCTGCTGCCCGACGGCGGCGGATGGACGCTCGACGGAGAGCGTCTGTCCCTCACGCCGCTGGAGGGAAGGATCCTTGCCGTCCTGTACGGAAAGAAAACCGTCTGCAGCGCTTCTGAGATCGCCGCCGCGCTGGGAGAGGACCTTCATTCCAACAAGATCGCCGTGTATATTTCCTATCTGCGCAAAAAAGTCGTGACGAAAGACGGCGGAACGCTGATCCGCACCGTGCACGGGAAAGGATATGAGATCGTCTATGAGTGAACTGTACGCGCTTTTCCGCAACGTCCGCCTCGTCGATCCCGAACGCGGCAGGACCGAGGGCTGCGACGTTCTGGGCGTGCGCCGCGACCGCACGAGCGAAATACTGAAGATCGGAAAGAATATCCGCACCGGAGGACTTGAGCGTATCTCGGTCGTGAACCTGCACGGTCTGCACGCCTGCCTGCCCTTCACCGATCTCAGGTGCAGGATCCCCGATCCCGGCTTTCCCTATCGCGAAAGTCTTGAAAGCGGGCTGGACGCCGCGTGCGCCGGCGGCTTCGGAAGAGTGCTTCTGATGCCGGCGATGAAGCCGGCGCCCGAAACGAAAAACGCCGTTTCCGCGTTCCTGCGGCGCGCTTCGGACGCCGGGCTTTGCCGCGCGGAGATCGCCGCCTTCCAGACGAAGGGCGGCAAAGGGCTGGCGCCGTCCGCCTATGAGGAACTCAGAAACGCGGGCGTGGCGGCGATCTGCGGCGATTTTGAGGAGAAGGAGCCCTGCGCGTTCCCGACGGTATCCGCCGTGCGCGCCTGCGCGGAACTCGGGATGCTCTACATCGCGCCGTCCGTGAAAAAGAGCGTCGCCGAAAAGGGCGCCGTCGCCGCGGGCAGGATCGCCTCCTTCTTAGGCGTGGGGGGGATCGACCCGCTCGGCGAGCTGCTCGCGGTGCGCGAGGCGATCGCCGTTTCCGAGGAGTGCGCCTGTCCCGTCCATATCCCGCTGGTGACGATGAAGAAGTCCCTTGAGCTGATCTCCGCCGCCAAGGAGCGCGGCGTGCGCGTCACCTGCGCTACCGCCGCCCCCTATTTCGCCTTCAATGAAAACGAACTGCTGCTCTCGGGCGGCCGCGCGAAGTTCTCGCCGCCGCTCAGGCGGGAGGAGGATCGTCTGGCGATCATCGAGGGATTGAGCGACCGCACGATCGACTGTATCGTCAGCGACCACACGCCCCTTTCAAAGGACGAAAAATCGGGCGGCGTCGCGCGCGCTCTGCCCGGCGCGATCGGCTTTGAAACGACGCTCGCCGCCGGTATCACCTACCTCGTGCTGCCCGGGTATCTCCCGCTCGCGCGCCTCGTGGAGCTGCTCTCCTGCGCTCCGGCGAAACTGCTCGGAAAAGAATGTTCCGTGCGCGTCGGCGGACCGCTCGATCTCATTTTCTTCGATCCCGAGGAGGAGTGGGTATACAGCAGCAACACCCTCCGCTCGCGCAGCTGCAACACGCCCTTTCTGGGCATGGCTCTGCGCGGCAGGGTCGCCTCCGCGATCATCGGCGGCGTCAGAAAGGACTACGGGGAGATCGGAAAGAATTGAGCGCTGCTGCGCGCGCTTCGCGCCGCGGAAAGGACCGGGACTATGAGAAAAGGATGCAGTATTCTTCTTGCGCTGCTCTGCGTTTTGTTCTGCGCCTGCGGGCATACGGAAGAGAAAAGGATCGACAGCGATCCCGACGTCCTGACGCGGCGGCTGAACGCGGCGGGTTACACCGTGCGCTCGTTCGACGCGGGGTCCGCGCTGCTGTCGGCGCTCGAGGACGAGATGAACGAAACGCTCGACGAGCCCGCCGAAAAAGCACTCAAGGGCTATCTGTGCGCAAACGACGGCTTGACCGGCGAGTTGGCGCTGGAACTCTTCGTTTTCGAAGACGCGCGCGACGCCGAAAACCTCTTCGGTCATCTCAAGGACAACGGCAGTTTCGTCGACGGCGTTTCCGAGATCCGCCTGGACGGAAAGGTCGTCTATATGGGGCTGATCACGGCGCTTGATACGGTCGAGCGCGCGCCGTCGTGACGGGAAACGGATATACGAAACAAGGCGTTTCATTTCGCGCGTCTGCGCGAAATGAAACGCCTTGTTTTTATATTATGCAGCAGGCAGCCGATCAGTGGATGATGCACTTTTCGGTGTCCTTGTCGAAGAGATGCACTCTCGACATATCGACGGCGACCTTGACGGTGTCGCCCGCTCTCGCGGTGGAGCGCGAGGAGACGCGCGCGGTCAGGTTCTGCTCGTCGACCGTGAGGTAGAGATAGATCTCCGCGCCCATAAGTTCGGTGACGTCGACGTTCGCTTCGATGACGGTGTCGGCAAGGGAAGCGAGGAACATCGGCTCGTCGTGGATCGCCTCGGGACGGATACCCGCGGTGACTTCCTTGCCGATATAGTCCTTGAGCGCCGCGTCGTTCGCCTTTTCAGCCGGCAGTTTCAGCTTGTTCTCGCCGAACTTGATGAAGACGTCGCCGCCTTCGGCGACCAGCGTGCAGTCGACGAAGTTCATCTGCGGCGTGCCGATGAAGCCCGCGACGAATTTGTTCACGGGGAAGTCGTAGAGGTTCTGCGGGGTCGCGACCTGCTGGATGATACCGTCCTTCATGACGACGATCCTCGTCGCCATCGTCATTGCTTCGACCTGGTCGTGGGTCACGTAAATGAAGGTGGTGCCCAGTTTCTTGTGGATCTTGGTCAGCTCGGTTCTCATCGCGGCGCGCAGTTTCGCGTCGAGGTTCGACAGCGGCTCGTCAAGCAGGAAGACCGAGGGCTCGCGCACGATCGCGCGGCCGAGCGCGACTCTCTGTTTCTGACCGCCCGACAACGCCTTCGGCTTTCTGTCGAGCAGGTGGGTGATGTCCAGGATGCGCGCGGCTTCCTCGACGCGGCGCTTGATCTCCTCCTTGGGGACCTTGCGCAGTTTCAGGCCGAACGCCATATTGTCAAACACCGACATGTGCGGATACAGCGCGTAGTTCTGGAACACCATCGCGATATCTCTGTCCTTCGGCGCGACGTCGTTGACGATGCGGTCGCCGATGAAGAGTTCGCCTTCGGTGATCTCTTCCAGACCCGCGATCATACGCAGGGTGGTCGTTTTGCCGCAGCCCGAAGGGCCGACGAAAATGATGAACTCCTTGTCCTTGACGTCAAGGCAGAAGTCGGAAACCGCGGTCACGCCGCCGGGATATTTCTTGTACATGTGTCTGAATGACAGGCTTGCCATAGTGCATCCTCCGTTTACCGCGGCGCCGCCGCGTTTTTTTACGGTGTTATTATAGCAAAAAACGGCGGCTTTGTATAGTGGGACAATCCCCAAAGTTTCCGGCGGGGTATTGTGAAAAGTGCACAATAGAAGTGCGATCTGACTTCCGCGCGGCTGCGCGCAGCCGCGCGGAAGTCTAATATATTAGAATGTGAGCCGGAAAGAGGCGGCGGCAAACGCCGCGCGCCGCCGCCGTTTCTTTTGAAAGCGCCCCGGGTCAGAATATAAAGCGTACTTTGAAACGTACCCCGCCGCGTTTGCGCGAAGCGCGCCGCTTCACTGCTTCATCGTCAGCGAGATCCGTTTCTTCTGCACGTCTACCGACAGAACGGTCACTTCGACGCGGTCGCCGACCGACAGGACCTCGGAAGGGTGCTTGATATACTTCTTGGAGATCTGCGAGAGGTGGAGAAGTCCGTCCTGATGAACGCCGATATCGACGAAGGCGCCGAAGTCGATGACGTTGCGCACGACGCCCTTGAGTTTCATGCCGGGCTTGAGGTCGGACAGGTCTAAAAGATCGGAGCGCAGTTCGGGCTCGGGCAGGGCGTCGCGGATATCGCGGCCGGGTTTCTCGAGTTCTGCGATGATGTCGCGCAGCGTCGGCTCGCCGACGTTCAGCGTCTGACAGAGCGTCGGGATATCCTTCTCGATCTTTTTCCCCAGACCTTCGAGTTTGTTCTGCCGCACGTCCTCGGCGTCAAAGCCGTAATGGCTGATGATGCCGTGCGCGACGGCGTAACTCTCGGGGTGAACGCCGGTGTTGTCGAGGATCTCGTTTGAGCCCGAGACGCGCAGGAAGCCCGCCGCCTGCTCGTACGCCTTCGCGCCGATCTTCGGCACCTTCAGAAGCTGTGCGCGGCTGCGGAACGCGCCGTTCTCCTCGCGGTATTTCACGATATTCTTCGCGGCGGTCGCGTTGATGCCCGAGATGTGTTCGAGCAGCGAATGGGAGGCGGTATTGAGGTCGACGCCGACCTTGTTGACGCAGTCCTCGACCACGCCGCCGAGCGCTTCGTCGAGCCGCGCGGGCTTCATATCGTGCTGATACTGCCCGACGCCGATCGACTTCGGGTCGATCTTGACCAGCTCCGCCAGCGGATCCTGGAGCCGGCGGGCGATCGATACGGCGGAGCGCTGCGTGACGTCGAAATCGGGGAATTCCGCCGCCGCCAGTTCGGATGCGGAGTAGACCGACGCGCCGGCTTCCGAGACCATGGCGTACTTGACCTTGCCGCCGTAGCGCTTGACCGTATCGGAAATGAAGATCTCGCTCTCCTTGGAGGCGGTGCCGTTGCCGATCGCGACGACGTTCACGCCGTATTTGTCGATCATCCGGCAGACGGTGCGCTCTGAACCGGGAATGTCCTCGCGGGGCTTCGTCGGATAGATGACCGCGGTGTCGAGCACCTTGCCGGTCGGATCGACGACGGCGAGCTTGCAGCCCGTGCGGTAGCCCGGGTCGAGCCCCAGGACCGTTTTGCCCTTGAGGGGCGCCGACATCAGAAGATTCTTCAGGTTGTCGGAGAAGAGGGCGATCGCGCCCTCGCTTGCTTTGTCAAAAAGATCGGAGCGGATCTCGCGCTCGATCGACGGCGCGATAAGGCGCTCGTAACAGTCGATCATCGCGCGCATCACGTATTTCGCCGACGGGCAGGAGGGATCGGTGACGACCCGCGCGAAGAGATAGTTCAGCGGCGCGTCCTTGGAGATCTCGACCGTCGCCTTGAGGAATTCCTCCTTCTCGCCGCGGTTGATGGCGAGCACGCGGTGTCCGGGCAGATCCTTGACGGGGGAGGAGAAGTCGTAATAGGTCGCGTAGACCGAGTCTTCCTCCTTCGCCTGCTTGCAGACGAGCGTTCCGAAGTCGTAGGTCATCGCGCGGATGTCCTTGCGGTATTCCGCGGAGTCGGAGATGTCCTCGGCGATGATATCCATCGCGCCCTGCAGGGCTTCTTCGACGGTCTTCACGCCTTTTTCCGCGTCAAGGAACGCCTCGGCTTCCTTTTCGGGAAGAAGATCCTTCTCCTGCGCAAAGATCTTTTCGGCAAGCGGCCCCAGTCCCTTTTCCCTTGCGACCGACGCGCGGGTCTTGCGCTTCGGCTTGAAGGGTCGGTAGATGTCCTCGACTTCCGTCAGGATCTTCGCTTCCGCGAGCGCCGCCATGATCTCGTCGGTCATTTTGCCCTGCTCGGTGATCGACTTCGCGACCTCCTCCTTGCGCTTCTCGAGATTGCGCAGGTAGTTCAGCCGCTCCTCGAGCGTGCGCAGGACCGTGTCGTCGAGCGATCCGGTCACTTCCTTGCGGTAGCGCGCGATGAAGGGCACGGTGCAGCCCTCGTCCATGAGCGCGACGGTCTTTTCGACCTGTTCTTCCTTCAGATTCAGTTCTTCTGCAAGTTGTTTGATGATCTCCATTGTTCCCTCATTTTTCCGGACGTCTGCGCGCAGACGCCCTGAAAGATTTCTGTTATAAATATTATTGTTCCTGCCGGCGCGTCAGTACGGACAGTTCCTCTCCGGTCAGCGCGCGGTATCCGCCCTCGGGCAGGGTACCGTCAAGCTTCACGCCGCCGAACGATATGCGCTTCAGCGACGTGACCTTGTTCATGCGGTTCTTGAACATTTCCTTGATCTGGTGGTATTTGCCCTCTGTGATGGTGATCGTCCCGGAAGTGTCCGACAGAAGAACGACCCTGCAGGGCTTCGTCACGCAGACGCCGATATCCACGCCGCGCTCCAGTGCCTCCGCGTCCTCTCTTGTCACGGGGCGCGCGACGGTGAAAAAGTATTCCTTTTCCACGTGCTTCTTTGGGGAAAGAAGGCCGTGCGCCGTCTTTCCGTCGTCGGTGAGAAGGAGCAGTCCGGTCGTGTTTTTGTCAAGGCGTCCGCAGGGGAAAAGCCCCGCGCGCTTTTCGGGCGGCAGAAGGTCCAGTACCGTCGGTCCCGACGGATCGTCGGTCGAGGATACGTGTCCTTCGGGCTTGTTCAGCATATACCAGTGAAAGCGCGCGTATACGAGAGGCGCGCCGTCAAGCGTCACTTCGGCGGTAGCCTCGTCGATCTTCCGGTCCGGAGAACCTTCAAACGCCCCGTTGACCGTCACGCGCCTTTGCCTGATCGCCTCGCCCGCCTGCCTGCGCGAAAGCGCGGTGCAGTCTGAAACGTATTTGTCGACGCGGATCACGCCTTGACGATCTCGCCGTAAACGGTGCCGAACGCTGCGGCGGCGTTGCATTCGTCGGTGTCGATGTGCATCGCCAGCGCGAACTTGGTCGAAACGCGCACGACGGTGTCGCCGAATATGACGCTTCTGCCGTTGCCGGTATCGACCTTCACCGATACGACGTCCTTATCCTTCACGCCGAACGCCTCGGCGTCCTCGGGGGTCATGTGGATGTGGCGTTTTGCGATCATCACGCCTTCCTTGATCTCCACTTCGCCGCAGGGACCGACGAGCTTGATGCCGGGCGTGCCGGCAACGTCGCCCGATTCTCTGACCGGCACACCCTTCAGTCCGAGAGTGCGCGCGTCGGTAAAGGACAATTCGACCTGATCGGCTTTGCGGACCGGTCCGAGGATGGATACGTTCAGGGACGCCTTCGGCCCTACGAGCGTGACCTTCTCTTCGCAGGCGAACTGACCGGGCTGGGAAAGATCTTTCTTGTTGGTGAGCGCATGGCCTTGTCCGTAAAGAACGGCGAGCGTTTCTTCGGTCACGTGTACGTGACGGGCGGACGTTTCGACGATGAAATTCATAGTTTTTCTCCTTTTGTATAGAAATCGTTGTTTTTTTACATACTGCATACGAATGACGCCAAACAACAGTATAACACGGATTTTTCCAATTGTAAAGACTTTTCAGAGAAAAAAGGAGGACGGCGCGATGAACGGACGTGAAGTTGAGGAAAAAAGCGCGCATACGGCGGACGAGGAGGCGCGCGGCGACGACGGCGCGGTGCTCACCGGACGCCGCGGTCAGCGCATCTGTACCGTGAGCATCATCGGACAGATCGAAGGTCATTACGACCTCGGGGAAGGGCAGAAAAGTACGAAATACGAGCACCTCATCCCGATGCTCGTCGCCTGCGAGAACAGCGGCGAAGCCGACGGCCTGCTCATCATCCTCAATACCCTCGGCGGCGACGTCGAGGCGGGACTGGCGCTCGCCGAACTGATCGCCGGTATGCGTAAGCCGACCGTCTCCCTGGTGCTCGGCGGCGGTCACTCGATCGGCGTGCCCCTCGCCGTCGCCGCCAACCGCTCCTTCATCGCGCCTTCCGCGACTATGACCCTCCATCCCGTGCGTATGAACGGCCTCGTGCTCGGCGTGCATCAGAGCTTCAATTACTTCGAAAGGATGCAGGACCGCATCGTCCGCTTCATCGCCGCGCACAGCAGTATCGACTGCGGCCGCCTGCGCGAGCTGATGCTCAGAACCGACGAGATCGCTACCGATATGGGCAGCGTGATCGACGGCGAACAGGCGGTGAGGGAAGGCATCATCGACAGCGTCGGCGGGATCGGCGACGCGCTCGACGAATTGAAGCGCCGCATCGCGGAGCGCAAAGCGCAGTGACTGCGCCCGAGGACGCTTTTCAGGGTACAAGGTGCGACCCGGGGAGCGGAGTACGACCCGGGGGCGCTTTTTGAGTTGCAAAGTTCGACCCGGGGGCGCTTTTCGGGAGAACGACCGGAGAACGCGACCCGGGGGCGCTTTTCGAGAAAAGCTGCCCCCGGGAACCCCCGCAAAAGCTTTCCTACTGTGGAAAGGAATGAAAAAAGACGGATTTGCCGCACGAAAGCAGCGTCCGTCTTTTTTTTGGCGCGCTTTGAATTGAAATGCGGTTTACCGCGCGGATTGCGTCCGTTGTTTTGTTTTTTTTGAATTGAAATATTGCTTTACCCCGCGCGGACTGCGTCCTCCAAAAGCCGCGCGGCGGCTTTTTCCCGACCGGATCGGGGATATCCCGTTCCAACCCTCCGGCTTGCCCCGGAATATCCCCGCCCGCCCGGCGCG
>JAFTCT010000038.1 GCA_017454525.1 Clostridia bacterium | reverse complement strand
CTTTCCACGGGCAAAGATGTCGGCGACGCCGACGAAACAAACGATGCGTCACCGCTTCACCGGAACAATTGCGAAAAATAGAAAAAAGAGCAGGTATTCATTACCGTCATCATATTTATCGCAGATAATCAATACAGAGTTTTGTCGGCGTCGCCGACGCCATAGCCCAACGGTAGTGTTCGGCCTCATCCGTCGACAAGCGACACCTTCTCCCATCGGAGAAGGCACCTTCGCCACCCTTTAACAAAGGGTGCCGCCTAAAGGGGGCGCTCCGCGGCTTCGCGCCTCCGCGGCTTCGCGCTCCGCGCCTCCCTTTGCGCTCCGCGCCCGTTTCTTCTCAGCCCGCCGTCGAGGCGGATTTCACCGCCGGGGGTTCCCGGGTGAAGGTGTCGCTTGCCGATGGATGAGGCTGATGCCTTTTCGTGGGTGAAGGTGTCGGCGACGCCGTCGAAACAAACGGCGTATTACTGTTTCACCGGAACAATTGCGCGCGAAGCGCGCCCTTTAGGCGCCGCCGTGAGGATCAGATGCGCCGATCCTCCGCAGTAGACCGCGCCGAAGGCGCCGCCGTCAAGGACCGTGCCGGCGTCAAATCCGAAATAACTGTGCCGCTCGGGATCGAGCAAAAAGGAGAAGTAGTATGCCCCCGCTTCCACGCGGTCGAAGGTCAGTTCAAAGACGCCCCCGCCCTTTTCGGTCATCCTGTCGCACTCCTCGCCGAACGACCAGTCCGCGCCGTTCATGAATCCGCCGTTTCCGTCGCCGAGCATATAGACCTTATGTAAGAGATAATCGCAGTTCACCGCGCAGCCGCTCTCGACCGCAGCGCTTCCCGTAAAGGGATCGTAAACGACCGTGAAGTCGCCGGGCGCCTTGATGCGCACGCCGGACGAGCGCATTTCGTGCCAGACCGTTTCACTTCTGACGGGATCGTACTCCAGGATCACGAAATACCGGAGGTATTCCGGCACGTCGCGCGCCATGGCGCGCATGGCGCGCAGTGAAATCGCGCATAGCGCGGTGAAATCCGCCTCGACGGCGGGTTTGAAGTAGAGGCGCGAAGCGCAAAGGAAGGCGCGGAGCGCGAAACAGCGGAGCGCCTTTTAGGCGCCACCCTTTCGGAAAGGGTGGCAGAGGTGCCTTCCCCGATGGGGGAAGGTGGCGCTTGCCGACGGATGAGGCAGATGCCTTTCCACGGGCAAAGGTGTCGGCGACGCCGACAAAATGAACAACAAATAACTTCTTCACCGGAACAATTGCGCGGATAAAAATAGTTTATTCACAATCAAACTGTCTGCTTCTGTATATCAAACCATATATAAAACAGACTGCATACAACTTTTTTTAGAAGAATGAATAGTAAAAAGAGCAGGTTCCCATTACCGACTTCAAATATGTTGCAGATAATCAAGGTGGCGTTCTGTCGGCTTCGCCGACGCCATAGCCCAACGGTAGTGTTTTGCCTCATCCGGCGGCAAGCGCCACCTTACCGGGAACCCCCGAACACCGCTCCTTGCGTCGCGCTATTCGGGGAACCCCTTCCCCCATCGGGGAAGGCTCTTTCGCCACCCTTTATCAAAGGGTGGCGCCTAAAGAGCGCGCTCCGCGCGCAATTGTTCCGGTGAAGCAGTAATGCACCGTTTGTTCTGTCGGCGTCGCCGACACCTTTGCCCACAAAAAGGCATCAGCCTCATCCCATTTCAAGGTCCTTCCGGAATGACGGAAGGGCGTTTCACCGGGCGAAAATGCCGCGTGAAACGCCCTCTTTGGTTTACTGTTTGAGATTTGCGCCTTCCTTTGCCGCTTCGTCGACGATGCGGTTCACGACCTCCATGACCTCCTCCTTGGTCAGCGTGCGCTCGGGGTGCACGAAGGTGAGGCGGATGGCGATCGACTTCTCGCCCTTCTCGTCGGTATATCTGTCGACGAGCGCGATCTTGCGGATGAGCGGCGAGTGCGCGCGGTGCAGCGCCTTCGCCACGGGCAGGAAGCTGCCGGTCACGAAGCAGAGGTCGATCTCGACCGTCGGGAACTTCGAAACGCGCTCGTAACGGATGCCCTTGTCCTCAAGCGAGGTCATGGCGTCGACGTCGAGCTCCGCGAAAACGCAGATCCCCTTTTTGTCGATCTTCTTCATGACGGTCGGATGCACGACGCCGAGACGTCCGAGATCCTTCCCGCCGCAAAGGACCTTGTTGTAGTTCTTCGGATGGATATAGCCGTGATCGGCAGAAGCCGGCTCAAAGGACACCTCGTCGTGCCGGATGTCGCCGATCATCACCGAGATCATGTCGACGAGCTTCATATAGAGCCCTTCGGCGTCGCCCGATCTGTCGAACAGCGTGATCGCCAGCTTCTTCTGCTCGTTGCACAGACCGTCCGCCTTGAAGCCATCGACGACGCGCCCGATCTCGAAGACGCCGAACGAGGGCGCGTAGAAGACGTTGTTTTTCACCTGGCAGAGCTGGGTGGGCACGATGCTGCGGCGGATCGTCTCGATGCCGGGGCTGGTCGCGCCGATGAGCTTCACGTTCTCCTCGACCTCGATGCCGAGCTTCCTATAGTCGTCGTAGTACGCCCAGATATAGGAGTGCACTTCATGCAGGGAAAAACGCTTGACGAGCAGATCCTTGACCTTCTCCTCCAGCGCCTTCTCGGGGAAGACGCGCACGGGATAGAGGGGCGCTTTCGCCGTGAAGACCTCGAAATTGTCGTAGCCGTAGATCCTCGTGATCTCCTCGATCAGGTCGGCTTTCATCGAAACGTCCTTGGTCGCGCGCCAGGACGGGACGGAAACGTGGAACTTCTCTTTGTCGCGCGTCACGCCGAAGCCGAGCGAAACGAGGGTGTCGCCGATCCGGTCGCAGGAGATGTCGATGCCGGTATAGCGGTCGACGAAGGGCTTGTCAAAGTCGATGCCGATCTTCGGGAAGCGATAGGCGTATTCGTCCGTCACGGACGAGGTGACGGTCATACCGGGGTCGATCTCGGAAAGCAGTCTGACGAATCTGCCGATCGCCGGGACCGTCATTTCGGGATCGAGCGACTTCTCGTAGCGCATCGAAGCGTCGGTGCGGTGCGAGAGGCGCACGGTCGATTTGCGGATCGACGCCGCGTCGAAGCAGGCGCTCTCGAGCGTCAGGGAGGTCGTATCGCCGACGATCTCCGAATCGAGCCCGCCCATGATGCCGGCGATCGCCACCGGCTCTTCGCCGTTGCAGATCATCAGCGTGTTCTCGTCGCAGTTCCGCTCCACGCCGTCCAGCGTCTTGAAAACGAAGGGCTTGCCGAAGCGGCGGATACGGATACTCCCGACTTTGCGGCTGTCGAAGGCGTGCATCGGCTGCCCCATTTCGAGCATCAGATAGTTGGTCAGGTCGGCGAGCAGATTGATGCCGCGCATCCCGCAGTAGAAGAGACGGATGCGCATATTCAGCGGGCTTTGATGCTCGTTGATATTCTCAAAACGCAGGCAGGAGTAGCGGTAGCACAGCGGGTCTTCGATCTTCAAGTCGATCTTCGGCAGATCCTTGTATACCGAGAGATCGGCGGTCTCCAGCGGCTTCAGAGGCCTGCCGGAAATGGCGGCGAATTCGCGCGCGATGCCGTAATGCCCCCAGAGGTCGGGGCGGTTGGTCAGCGATTTGTTGTCGACCTCGAAAACGGTATCGTCGATCGCGTAGATCTCTTTGAGATCCCTGCCGTTTTCAAGATCGGCGGGCAGATCCATGACGCCCTCGTGGTTGTCGCTGATCCCGAGCTCCTTTTCGGAACAGCACATACCGAAGGAGGTGCAGCCGGCGAGGTCGCGCGGCGCGATGGTGATCTCGCCCACCTGCGCGCCGGGCTTGGCGAACGCCGTCTTCATGCCGGGGCGCACGTTGGGCGCGCCGCAGACGACGTCGAACCGTCCGTACTCACCCGCGTCGACCTTCAGCAGGTGCAGCTTCTGAGACTTCGGATGCGCGTCGACCGAGAGGATCTCTCCGACCACCACGCCCGAAATATCGCTTCCTTTATAGAGGATCTCGTTCTCGACCTCCGCCGTGGAAAGGGAGAAGCGCGCGATCAGCTTGTTTTCGTCCAGTCCCGAAAGATCGACGAAATCCTTGATCCAGTTCATTGAAATAAACATCTTTCGTTTCCTCCCTTCTCACAGTCTGTCGTCGGTGAACTGATCGAGATTTTCAAGCAGTCCGCCGTTGAAATCGCGGATATCCTTCACGCCGTATTTCATCATCGCCAGGCGCGTAAGCCCCAGGCCGAAGGCGAAGCCGGTGAATTCGTCGGGGTCGATGCCGCCCTCGCGCAGAACGTTGGGGTGGATCATGCCGCAGGGGCAGAGCTCCAGCCATCCGCTGTGCTTGCAGGAGGGACAGCCCTCGCCGCCGCAGATCAGGCAGTTGATGTCCAGTTCGAAGCCCGGTTCGACGAAGGGGAAGAAGCCGGGGCGCAGGCGCACCTTGATATCGCGCCGGAAGACCTCGGAGAGCATCGTCTTCATGAAGAAGATGAGGTTGGAGATCGAGATATCGCGCCCGACCATCACGCCCTCCATCTGGAAGAAGGTGTTTTCGTGGCAGGCGTCGGTCGACTCGTTGCGGAAGCATCTGCCGGGGAAGATCGCCTTGATCGGCGTGCCGTCCTTATAGAGACGGTCGCGGTATTTGCGGTAGATCGCGTTCTGCGCGGCGGAGGTCTGGCTCTTCAAAAGCTGACCGTTTTCAAGATAATAAGTATCCTGCATATCGCGCGCCGGGTGGAACTTCGGGATGTTCAGCGACTCAAAGCACTCGTAGTCGGTGACGATCTCGCTGTAATCCTCGACGGTAAAGCCCATGCTCTTGAAGATCGTCTCGCACTGGCGCTGTACCAGCGTGATCGGATGATAGGAGCCGCGCGAAAGATCGCGGGGCGCAGACACGTCGAAGAGCGGAAGCGCGTCGATCTCCCTCTGCAATTCCGCCGCCTTGAGCTGCTCGGTCTTTTCCTGCAGCGCCTCGGCGACCCTGTTTTTTAAGTCGTTGACCGCCTGTCCCATCGTTTTGCGGTCCTCGGGGGACAGACCGCCCATGCTCTTGAGCAGTCCCGTCACGCTGCCGCTCTTGCCTAAAAACGAGACGCGCAGTTCCTCAACGTCCGCCGTGCTCTTCGCTTTTGCGAGCAGATCTCTGAATCTGTCCCGCAGCTCGTTTACCTGTGTGAACATTTATTGTTTTCCTCCCATAAGAGTCGTTTTATACCTGTTTGAAGCCCTTGCCCAGAATATCGCTGCTGTTTGTGACGATCACGAAGGATTTCGGATCGATCTGCTTGATGAAGCGCCTGAAAAGGTAGCTCTGCGCGCGGCTCATCACCGCGACGAGCGCGTATTCCTCGCCGTGCGTGTACGCGCCCTCACAGCGCCATACCGTCGCGCCGCGCTTCAGCTTCTTCGTGATATACGCCTCGACCTCCTCGCGGTGCGTCGTGATGATCATATGATATTTCGACTGGTTGATCCCGGCGATCATCACGTCGACGGCGACCGCCTTGGCGACCAGACCCGCCAGCGACAGCAAGCCGACCGTCGCCGCGAACTCTCCCTTTTCAAAATCCCAGAAGGTGAAGAGCACCAGAACAAGATCGGAAAGCAGCAGCGCCTTGCCGCTGTCGACGGAGGTATACTTATGGATGATCATCGCGACGATGTCCGTGCCGCCGCTCGAGCCGTGATTGTAGAAGAGGATCGCCGCCCCCGCCGCGGGGAACGCGACGGCGAAGAAGAGCTCGAGCACCGGCTCGCCCGCGGGGTTCGCCGCCGTCACGGTCAGCGGCAGAAGATCCGCCGGCGCGCCCGCGGCGTGCATGATGAGATCGAACAGTTCGAGAAAGCCCGACAGCAGAAGCGAGCCGTAGACCGTTTTGAATCCGAAATCCCTTCCCAGCACGGCAAAGCCGAGGATCAGGAAGAAGATGTTGAAGATCAGAACGAAATCGGACTGCGAGACCGCCGGAAAGATCTGCGCGAGCACCACGGCGATGCCGGTGACGCCGCCGGTCGATATGCGGTTCGGAAATTTGAAGAAATAGACGCCGATCGCCACGAGCAGGATCCCGAAGGAGATCGCCGCGTATTCCTTTACCGTCTCTCTCACCGCTGACGCGCGCTTGGATTTATTCATAGAGTTCCTTTCGCAAAAAAGAAGAGATCCCTCGGTCAAAAGGACGAAGGATCTCTCCGCGGTACCACCTTTCTTCCGGCCGGTTTGCCCGGTCGGCACTTCCTTCGGCTGATCACGGAGCGACCCGTGAAGGACTACGCGCCGGTTTGCCCGGTTTCACCCCTCCCGCTCGGAAGCGAACGGCGTCTTCCTTTTCCCGCGCCGCTTCCAGCCCACGGCAGGCGCTCTCTGTCGGAAAAATACGGAATACGCCCTCTTCGTCATGGCGTTTCTCCTGATACTATATCACATTATCAGGCATTTTTCAAGTGTTTTTTTATCTTTTCTTCCGTTCCGGCTTTTTGTTTTCACGCTTCAAGGATCCCGCCGACCGCCGTAAGGTCCTCGGCGGTCAGGTGCCGGACGGTCACGCCGGTATAGTAGTGACAGAGGATCTCGTGGCAGTTCTTCCCTTCCGCCGCCATGACCTTGGCGCCCGACTGGCTCATGCCCACGCCGTGCCCGCTGCCGTAGACCGTAAAGGTGAAGACGTCGGTTTCGGGATCGTAGCCCGTTTCAAAACGGGTGGAGCGGAAGCCGAAGATCTCCCTGAAACGCCCTCCCGCGATCCTCTGTCCGCAGATCGTCACGTAGTCGACCCTGCCGCTGTCGGTCTCCTCCACGCCGCCGAAGCGCGGTTCGCCGGACGATAGGTATATCTGCCCGTGCGTCGGACCGAAAAAGTTCTCGATCAGTTCTTTCGTCGTATAACTGCGGGTCTGAACCGTTTCGCGGTACACCGCCGTCGGCACCGACTGCAGATACGGCAGATCGACGCCGAACACCTCGAGGGCGCCGGCGGTATAGAAATAGGAACAGGAGTGAAAATTGGTCGTCACGATCTTTCCGTCGTAGAAGACCGCCAGTCCGTCGCTCTCGCGCAGCGCCTGCTCGTAGCGGTCGCGGTGGACCTTCTCGGTGGACGCGTACCGCTCCTCGGTGACGCAGGACATACAGTGATTGCTGTCGTTGCAGGTCATCGCGCCGTGATGTACCTTATAGGAAACGGAGGCTTTCGAGAGCACATAACTGCGGATCGCCGCCGCCTGCGCCTTCAGCGCTTCAAGCGGCGCGTCGCCCGACATCTCCGCCGCGAGCGCGCGCCGGACGTAGTCGTCGAAGCGCATACTGATCACGCTCTGAGTTTCGATATCGTAGACCGTCAGGGTGATATCTCTGTCGCTGATCCCGCCGGCGGGCGGGTAAACGGGAGAGGGCGACGGGGAGACGTCAGGCGTACTTTCGGGCGTCGGATCGGGCGTTTCCCGGGAGGGCGCCGAAGGCGTCGACGGCGCATAGACCGTCGGCTCCCCGCCGTCGAGCACTTCGGCGGACGCGGGGAAAGGCGGCGGCTCGTGCGCGATCGCCGGAAGTTCTTCTTCCGGCGGTGCGGAAGCCTTTTCGTTCGACGGCTCAGGCGCGGGCGTACCGGTCCCGGGCGCGGACAAATCCGTTGCAGGCGCCGGCAGATCGGCAGGAAGCGCGTGCCCGGACGCGGGCGTTTCCCCTTCCGGAGAGCCTTCGGTTACGCCCGCCGTAAGCCCGTCCGCGGACGCCGCGCCCGCGTCGTCTTCGGGAAGCGGCGCTTCCGTGCGCGTGACCGCGGGGAAAAGGCACAGCCCGCAGAGCATCGCCGCCGCAAGGAGCGCAGCGGCAGCGGGATACAGGATCTTTCTTTTACGGATCGGAATCAAAGCGTTGTTCCTTTCTTTTTTCAGAAGTCATTTTTGAGTGTGGACGCCGTTTTCTGCTTTCAAACGACTTGTCCGTATAATCTATGCGCGTTTTTTCCCGAATATGCTTGACAACCGGGCGGAATGAGGGTAGAATAATACAGTCGGCAGCGATGAAAAATAATTGCTGTTTTCAGATAGTTTTTTACTGTCATTCAAGCAGACTTCACATTAGCGGTCTATACTGAACGTATCAACAAAGGAAAGGATCAGTGACAATGGAACGTGAAAACGAACCGATCGAACAGAACGAAAACGTGACTTCGCCGGAAGATCCGGCTGTTTTGGAGCGTACGCCCGACGCCGGCGCGGCGGAAGAACCCGCAAAGGATCCTGAGAGCGCCGGAAACGCGGAAGAATACGCGGAAGGCGCCGGGAGCGCCGAAGGCACGGTAAACGCGGAAGAATGCGCGGAGGAAGCCGAGAGCGCCGAAGGCACGGCAAACGCGGAAGAAAACGCGGCGGAAGCCGAGAGCGCCGAAGGCACGGCAAACGCGGAAGAATGCGCGGCGGAAACCGCTTTGACAAACGGCAAAGCGGAGACTTCCCCGCTGCCCGGGGAAACGCCGGCGTGCGGAAGCGCGCCCGCCGAAGACGCCGGAACGCCGTCGGACGGCGCGCCGGACGGAGAAAAACAGGAGAAACGGAAGAGCGGAAAGGGCGTCGTCGCGCTCGCGATCATCGCGGCGGTCCTCGCGCTCGCCGTGGCGCTGCTCTTCAATCTGGTACTGACCCTCAACCGCAGGGTCGAAAAACTGAACGATCTGACGAAAAAGAACGAAAAAACGGTCGACGCGCTGATAGCGGCGGCTGAAGATCCGACGACCGACCGTCCGGTCGTCATCGAAACCGATCCGAAGACCGTCACGGTCGTCACGGCGAACGACGCGGTCGTGAAGGTCGCGCAGCAGTGCTCCGCCTCGGTCGTCACCGTCAGGGTCACGACCTCCACCGGCTCGGGCTCGGGCTCGGGCGTCGTCTGGTCGGAGGACGGCTATATCGTTACCAACAATCACGTCGTGGAGGACGCCGTATCGGTCAGGGTCGTCTTCCAGAACGGCAAATACTATCCGGGCACGGTCATCGCGACCGATCCGGAAAACGATCTCGCCCTCCTGCGCATCAACAAGCAGGGACTGACGCCGGTCACGCCCGGCTCGAGCGAAGAGATCGTGGTGGGCGAGACGGCGGTGGCGATCGGCAACCCGCTGGGCACGCTGGCGAATACCGTCACGGACGGCATCGTTTCGGCGCTGGCGAGAGATATCGTCGTCGAGGGCAACGAGATCCACGTGATGCAGATCTCCTGCGCCATCAACCCCGGCAACTCGGGCGGCGGATGCTTCAACGCCAAGGGCGAGCTCATCGGCATCGTCAACGCCAAGAAGTACGCGTCGGGCATCGAGGGACTGGCCTTCGCCATCCCCGTCGACACCGTCAAGAAGGTGATCGGCGACATGGTCGAAAACGATCACACCACCCTGCGCAAATCGCTGGGTCTGACGAGCGTATACGAGGTCAACGAAGAGAATTACGGCAGTTTTTCCTCCACCTATCTCGCGCGCCTTGAACAGCTCAACGGCGGCAAGCCGATCTACGGGATCTATATCTACGGAGACGGTCAGGTGAATTACGTCGACGAGAACAACACCTTCCTCAGCGGCGACATCATCCTTTCGATCGACGGACAGGAGATCAAAAACGGAGACGATATCGACGCGCTGCTTGAAACGAAGAACGGCGGAGACGTGCTCACCGTCAAAATCAAGCGCCTGATCTCCTCCGGCTTCTTCTCCTCCAAATACACTCTTGAGGAGAAAGAGATCCAGATCAAAGTCGTGATGATGTTCCGCTGAAAAAGCAGATTTTCAAATGAAAGGACTCCCTTACGGGAGAGGTGACGGAAATGTATAAGATCCTGATCGTGGACGACGAAGCGGCGATAAGACAACTGATTGCGAAATACGCCGCCTTTGAAGGATATGAGACCGACCAGGCGGAAAACGGGCTGCAGGCGGTGGAGAAATGCCGCAGCGAGAATTACGACCTGGTGATCCTCGACATCATGATGCCCGAACTCGACGGTTTTTCCGCGGGCAGACAGATCAAGAAGGACAATCCCGACCTTCCGATCATCCTGCTCTCGGCGCGCGGCGAGGAATACGACCGGATCAACGGTTTCGAGATCGGCGCCGACGACTACGTCGTCAAGCCCTTCTCCCCGAAGGAACTGATGCTGCGCGTCGCTGCGGTCCTCAAGCGCGTCCACAAAAAGGCGCAGGCGTCCTCCGACGTTTTCGTGCTCGGCGGTCTGCGCGCGGATTTCGTCTCGCGCATCGTCACGATCGACGGCGTGCGGGTCGAAATGTCGCCGAAGGAATACGTGCTCTTCTTCTATCTCATCCTCAACGCGAACATCGCGCTGTCCCGGGAAAAGCTGATCTGCGAGGTCTGGGGGACCGATTTTTACGGCGACGACCGCACGCTCGACACGCATATCAAACTTCTGCGCAGAAGTCTCGGGGAATACAGCAAATATATCGTCACCCTGAGAGGCATGGGGTACCGCTTTGAAACGCCGGAATAAACGGAAGAACGCGCGGAGCGCGAAGTGGCGGCTGATCCTCACGCTCATTCTGATGACGCTCGTCGGTCTGATCTTCATCTGGACGGCGCAGAACGTTTTCATCGACGCGATCTACATCCGCGTCAAAAAGAAGGAACTGCGGGAAACCGCGCTCGCGCTGACCGACGTCGCCGCAGAAGACCTGCAGGACCGGATCACCGAGCACGGAAAGCAGGAGAGTTTCTGCATCGCCGTCTGCACCGTATCCGCCGACGGCGAGAGGAACTATTACAGTTATGAAGCGCGCCCGGGCTGCACCTGTCCGATCCACAGTCTGCTCTTACGTCAGACGGGCAAGCCGCCGTTCGTTTCGCAGCAGATCGACCTGAACGTGTTAAAGAGCGTGTCGTCGCTCGCGGAGGAGTCCGACGGATTCTGCTTTCTGAAGGATACCGACAGAGTGCGCTCCGCGTCCTCGTCCTCGCTTCAGGGCAATCTCACGGCGGTCAGTTATCCGGAGGAGGCGGACGGAACGCGCCGCGCGGTGCTTGTCAACACCTCGGTCGTACCGGTCGGATCGACGGTGGAAACGCTCAATCAGATGATGTTCTATCTGTCGGCGTTCGTCGTTGTCGGCGCGATCGTCTTCGCGCTGCTCATCGCGCTGTGGATCACCCGCCCCATAGAGGAGATCAACCGCTCCGCCAAACGGCTCGCGGAATGCGACTACACCGTGCGCTTTGAAGGAAAGGGTTACAGGGAGATCGAGGAACTGTCCGAGACGCTGAACTACGCCGCGGACGAACTGTCCAAAACCGACCGGCTGCAGAAGGAACTGGTCGCCAACATCTCGCACGACCTGCGCACGCCCCTGACGCTGATCGCCGGATACGCCGAAGCGATGCGCGATCTCCCGGACGAAATGACGGAGGAGAACCTGCAGATCATCATCGACGAGAGCAACCGCATGAAGGCGCTGGTCAACGACGTTCTGGACATTTCCAAACTCGGCTCCGGCACGGAAAACCTCAACTGGGAGACCGTTCCGCTCACCAACAGCATCGAGAGCGAACTGACGCGCTACAACAAACTGCGCGACAGAGAGGGCTATATCATCGAATTCCGCAGCGACGGCAGAGTGACCGTCAAAGGCGACTATATGCGCCTGATGCAGGTGATCTACAACCTCGTCAACAACGCCGTCAACTACGCGGGACCCGACAAGAAGATCATTGTGGAACAGACCGTACGGGAGGGCCGCGTCCGCATTTCCGTGACCGACCACGGCGAGGGCATCTCCGAAGAGGAACTGCCCAAGATCTGGGACCGCTACTACAAGGTCGACAAAACGCACAGGCGCGCGACGGTCGGCTCGGGTCTCGGACTCTCGATCGTCAAGGGCATCGTCACGGCGCACGGCGGCAGTTACGGCGTCGTCAGCGCCGTCAAAAAGGGATCGACCTTCTGGTTTGAACTGGACGTGCTGTCCTATACGCCCGACAGCGCCGATAAAGCGGCGCCCTGACGGGAAATCTGTTTCAGACGGTATCAGCCGTTTCGCTCCCCAAAGCGAGGCGGCTGAACTTTTTGGGGACCTCTAAAAATTCAGAGTGCGTCCGGCGGCGAGCTGTTTTGCCGCAGAACAAGGCGTACAAATTGAAACAATACTTTGTGTATTGTGAAATTTGGCAACGCAGTTATGCGGCAAAACAGCCGCCGAAGCATTGCTGTCCGGATGTGCTAT
>JAFTCT010000009.1 GCA_017454525.1 Clostridia bacterium | reverse complement strand
GTTTCATTTGGCGCAAATACGCCAAATGAAACACCCCCCGCCGCAAAACCGGCGTTTTACTGTTTTTTATCTTTTTTCTTTTTGTTATTTACAACGATAATGATGATCATCACGGCGACGGCGACAAGGATGATCAGCAGCCAAATGAAGATGCACAAGCCGAGCGGCTGCGGGCAGAAGCGGCAGATCGGGCAGGTCTTCTTGTTCGGATCGACCTTGCCGGGATCCTCCGGATCGCCCGTCGTATCGTCTCCGGGATCGGTATAGTAGTTGATGTCGTCGGTGCCGAAGGAGATGATCTTCGACCAGTCGGAATAGATCTCTGTCTCGTACTTCGGGTGGTCGTAGCGGTAGCGGCAGCGCAGTTCGATGATCGCGTCCTTCGGGACGTTCGGGCGCGCCTCGGACGCAAGCGCGAACAGCGCGCATTCCATTTCGCCCGCGCGGATGATCCAGTCGCCCTGAAGTCCGACGAAATCCGTGTCGCCCTTGACGCGGCCCTCGACCTCGATCACGATCCCGCCGCCGTCGGCTTCGACCTTCGACGCGTCATCGGCGAGTTTTTCGGGCACGGTCAGTGTGAAGGCGACGATCGGATTGCCGTTGAATTCCTTGTCGGTCATGCGCAGCCCCGTGATCACGGGCGCCGGCAGATCGGCTTTGGTCAGCGGTTCGAGTTTCACGGCGTCCTTGCCGACGCAGGCGGTATTCGACCATTCGGAGAAATAGAATTTGTCCTGTTCGCCTTCATTTCTGACGGTCACGACGAAGCGCATACGGAAATACATCGTGTGCTGCGTGTAGTCGATGCGCACCGTATCGATCTCCTCGTCGTAAACGTACTGTCCGACTCTCAACTGATCCTTTACGCCCGGCGTGTGCGTTTCGGGGTTGCCGTTCCAGCGGTCGTCGTTCGGCACGCAGCGCGTCACCGATAAATCGTTGACGGTTTCTTCGGCGTTGCCGATCGATCCGTCCACGATATCCCACTCGCTCCAGCGTGAATTGCCCTCGCTGTCGTGACCGAGTCCGAAATACGGATCGCCGTCCCAGTATTTCGTGTAGTGCCAGCCGGAAATACCGTCGTTCACGTCGTCCAGCGCCCAGTCAACCTGAATGCTCATCCAGACATCGTCGCAGCCGGCGTCCTTCATGAACTGCTCGATCGTGCCGTTCAGATGCGCTTCGTTCTTATTTTTGTGGAAGGTCGTCATTTCGTTGCTCAGACTGTAGGTCAACTTCGTCGTCGTCGGAGAATCGCCGCCCTCCTGCCACACCGCGTAAACGTACTTCGGCGCGACGAGTTCGAACGGCAAACCGTTTGATTTGTCGGCGGCGGAATAAAACGTACACAGAGAGATCAGCATCAGACCGACCGTAAACAGAGCGATCAGTTTCTTCATTGTTTCGTTCCTCCCGGTCATTCTGCGGCGGCAGAGACGATCTTGGCGACGTCGCTGCTGAAGGAGGAGATCTTCTCATAGGCGGTCAGCGTTTCATACTGATCGTTCCAGCCGCCGTCATAGACCTCGCGGTAGACGCGGCGCAGCGTGACGCCGTCGCCGTCTACGTAGTATGCGGTATAATTCTCGGAGTCTTCCTCTTTGAGCGTATAGATCTTGCAGACCTTGCCGAGCACCGTCGTGGTTTTCCCCGTATCGGTCATGGCAAACTGGCTGCGGAAGCCCGCGGCGATCAGTTCGTAGAAGTAAAAGGTCTTGATCGGATAACTGTCGAATTCTTCGGCGTCGTCCCAGATCACGTTCTTGTCCTCCGCGCCCCGGTGTCCGTGGCGCTTCATGGATTTTCCGTCCTTCGTGAAGCAGACCTCATACTCGTATTCGCAGAATTCCCTGCCGTCTTCCTCCCAGCGGTTCCAACTGCAGGTGACCAGCGTATCGCCGACGCGCTCAACGGTATAGCCGGCATTCGGATCGGGCTTGCCGTCGTCAGGATCGTCTGAACTGTCGCCGTATCCGGCAAAACTCAGTCTGAAATCCCCCATGTTCTTCGCGGGCGGAAGAATGAAGTCGCTGTTGACCTTGCCGTCCGGCGCGATGATCAGGTATTTATTGTCGTTGACGTATTTCCACAATCCCGTATAGAGCACGCCGTATTCGTACAGACCGTCGAACCATTCGTCCTCCATATAAGTGATCTCCAGAGACGCGGGCTCGACCGTGCCGTTCGTGTTTTCCTTGCGCTCCCGGATCACGTAGGTGTCGTACATCTTGTCGTCGCCGTCCTCGAGCGGATAGTCGTAGACCGGATACTCGCCGAAGAAGAGGTAACCGTCGACGTCGCGCTGCTCGACGCCCAGTTTCGACAGTTCGCCCGCAAGCACGCCGAGTTCCTCAACGGTCACGCTCTTTTTGAAGGCGATCGTCAGCTTGTAGTCGCTGTAAACGCCGACCTTGCCGAAATTGCCGCGCTCAAGCGTCCAGTATTCGATCTTGTCGGCGTACTTTTCCATGTATGCCGGCGCGCCGCGCATGGTCTTGTGCAAAAAGGTGGTGTTGAAGTATTTGTCTTCGATCCTGCCCGAATAGCAGGTGTAGCCGACCAGTTCGTATTTGGTTTGGTCGTTCGTATCGATCACGTTATAGGGCAGAAGATTGATGTTCTTCAAAGTCAGAAACTCGGTGTAGTCGGCGTAGGTCTGACCCGCGTCAAATTCTGAGGAAGCCAACGCGCCGACAACGCCCGCAAGCCCCGTATAATAGGCAAGTTTGTTGCCGTTGTAGTCCGTATAGGTGTAGTCGGTCAGATGCGGCGCGCCCATATAATTGAAAGTCGGCACGATGTAAACGTACGCTCCGCCCGTCCGCGAGAAAACGTCGATCCAGGAGTTTCCGCGGTAGGAGATCACGTCGCCGTTGACGCACTTGACGGTGGAAGCGCCGTCGTACGCGCCCGGCGCCGCCTTTTCGTAAGCGAGCAGTTTCTGCTTGTCGTAAAGACTCATTTCCAACTTCGTCCATTCATAATCCGAAGCGAAGGAAACGGTCTCGGACCAGTCGCTGACGAAGGGCTTGCCGTCGAACTCGATCATACGGACGCGCAGCGTGTCGCCGGGGGCGAGCTGGGTGCTCGCCAGCAGTTCGTTCCGGGAGATCTCCCCGTTTTTGTCCACCTCGTAGACCACGCCGACATAGCGCATATCGAGCCAGGTGGCGATCCCCGCCTCGTCGACGGCGATCACCGGCTTTTTCGGCTGAAGATCGGTCGGATCGCCGGTTTCGTCGTCGGTCTGTTCTGTCGGAAGAGCCGTCGGGACGGCTTCCGTCGTTTTCTGATTTCCGGGCGTGACGGTTTTACTGCTTTCCCCCGGTTCTGCCGTCGGGTTCGTCCCGCCGCAGGCGGTGAGCAGCAGCGCCAGAAGCGTCAGGACTGCCGCGAGCACGCCGATCATTACTTTTTTCATATTATGCCTCCTGTTTTGCCCCGGCGTTTTCCGTCGGAAAACGCCGGGGATACCTTTAAGACAGTATACTACGGTCCCGCAAAAAAATATAGTGCCGAACGGCATGTCATTCGGCACTGTTCTACACCGGCTTCCGGCATCGGCGGGTTTCAGCCGCTTTTTCCGACAAGATGATGCTCTACCGCGTAGCGCGCAAGATCGGCGCGGCTGACGCAGAAGGTCTTGTTGAGCATCATCGAGATCATGTTCTTGACGGTGCCCGGCTGAAGTTTCAGTCTTTCGGCGATCTCCTTATTGGACATCCCGCCGCAGATATAGCCGAGCGTTTCGATCTCGCGCTCGCTGAAATCGACCTTCAGATGCGCCGTTTCACGCTTGCGCAGCTGCTCCATCGCCTCGCCGTCGATCACGCTCATTCCGTTCAGGATCGAGTAGATCGACGCGCGCAGACGGTCCGGCGCGAGCGTTTTCAGCAGAAATCCGTCGCAGCCGGCTTTCAGGGCGGAATCGACGGTTTCTGCGTCGTAGAAGGTCGTCAGCGCGACGAGATGCGTCTCGGGAAAGCGTTTTTTGATGATCGCGGCGGCTTCCGCGCCCGACTGAACGGGCATCTGCATATCGAGCAGCACGATATCCGGGACGTCCTTTTCACAGAGTTCAACGGCTTCCTTTCCGTTTGAGGCAACGCCGGTGAGCGTGAAATCCTCCCAGTTCTCTATCGCAAGTTTCAGCCCGGCGGTCAGAAGCGGATGATCGTCCGCGATCAGTATTTTGATTTTTCCGTTCATTTCTCTTCTCTCCATTCCGCTATGATTCCGAAGCCCCGTCCGGTTTCGGCAATAAACGAGATCCTTCCGCCCGAAGCGACGACGTTTTCCTCCATCACGCCGAGACCGAAGCCCTTTTCAAATTCGCCGTGAAAACTCCCGTTGTCAAAAACCGTGATCTTCGCGCTCTTTTCCGACAGTTCAGCCGAAACCGTCATCACGTCCGCAAAGGAATGATCGAGCGTATTATGATACGCCTCTTTCAGCATCCGTTCGATCACTTCGTATTTTTCTTTCAGAAACGGCGGCTCGTCGCCCGTGACCGTGACCTCGGTCCTGATCCGGCTGAGGTGAACGAACGTCCCGAGCAGTTCCCCGAGCGAACCGTATTCTTTTCTGCCCGCGGCGGCGATCGAACGGCGGCAGATCTCAAGCCCTTCGTTTATCAGTTCACCGTACCGCTCCGGATCGCTGTCCCTAAGGCGCAGACACATCTGACAGATCGCGTGCAGTTCCGTGATCGCGTGCCCGGCGTCGTCGTGGATCACCTGCGCGATGCGCAGCTGCTCCGAATAGTCGGCGAGTTGTTTGGTCTGCAGAACGAGAGTTTCAAGTTCTGCGTTCGACTTTTTCAGCGCGTCCGCCAGTTCCTTCAGTTCCCCGCCCGTCCTGCGCCGTTCTTCCGTGATATTCGCTTCTTCGGTAACGTCGGTGAGCATCACGGTATAGCCGGATACGTTGTCCCGATACCGTATCGGCACGGTCTTCCGCCTGAAAACGCCGCCGTTTATCCGGACTTCGCCTTCCTTTGTTTCAAGGCAGCCGGGGATCAGCGCGGTGACTTTTTTTCCTTTTTTTACAGTATCGAACGGAGACGCGCGGTTGAAATCGAGGATATACCCGTACGCGTCGGTCACGATAACGGTATCGGGAATACTTTCAAACAACAGTTTCGTGTTATTCATCAGAGATCCTCCCGCAATGCCGCTACCGTCGCACGTACGGAAGCGATCGTGTCCTGCGCGACGCGGACGCCGTCAAACAGCGCCGGTTCCGCGTCCTTTCCGCCGCCGGCGGCGGCGGTCAGGTCCTTTTCGATCTCGGCGAACGCGGCGCTTATTTCCTTCTGTGCCGACGCGATCCTGCTCTGCTTCTCTTTCAGGTGCGGGATTTCGTAAAGCGCGCTCAGATAGGCGTCGATATTTCTCTTTTTGTCTTCCAGCTCGCGGACGATCCGGCCCTGTTCGGCGATCTCGTTTTCGATCGTTCTTCGCTCTTTCGCGATCTCGCTGACGTCGTTCGCCGTGATGAGCATAAGTTTTGACTCCGGCAGCGCCGATCTTGAAACGCGAAACGTCTTTTCGCCGATCTCCTCGACGGTCTCGCCCTGTTCAAATCCTTTGCGCGATATTTCGGGAATGATCCCGGCGTACTGATCGCAGGCGCCGTTCCGGTAAACGGTCCTTCCGGTCCCCGGATCGTAAACGAACAGCGCGCTCTGTGTCTGCGCCAGCGCGTTTTCGATCGACTGCGAAACGATATCGACGTAGCGGTAACGGAAAACCATCAGATAAAGACAGGCGACCGAGACCGTCATGATGACCGGCATATAGTCGAGTTCGTCCACGCCGGTCAGCGATCGGATGAGCGCCGCGCCCGCCGGCAGGATCGGATACAGCGAAAAGACGATCAGGCGTTTCAATTTCTCCTTTTCCCCGCGGAGAATATGCACGACCGAAACGACCCACCCGATGAACAGCGTCCCGTAAACAACAAGCAGACACGGCAAAAACAGTTTTCCGTGTACGACCCGGCTGCCGATCACGAGTTTTTCGTAAAAAAGATGATGCACGCCGTTGGTACAGACGATCAGACTGACCGTTCCGGCGAGCGCAAGCATGAAGACCTTGAAAGAACGGCTTTCGGAAATGCGTTCGTGTCCCGCAAGATAGAGGTTCCAGATCAGATAAGCGGACGTGGCGAACGAGGTGCCGACGAGCTGATAGTACACGGCAAAAACGTAAAAGCCGTTGACCGGAAAGAACAGATAGGCGAGCGTCTCCAGAAATCTGCCGGAGATCATGATCCACAGCCCGACCACGACGACGGTGAACCAGCGCCAGATCGGCGTCGGCTGCCGCTTCCCTATCAGACGGACGATCAGAATAAAATGAACAGGCAGATACGCCGCCTGCATCACAAGATTAGCGATCCTGTACCACTCCATCCGTGTCCTCCTCTCCCCGAATCTGCTCCCTGCTGTCTGTCAGATCCCGACCGACGCGCCGTCCTTTGCCCGTCCCGGAATGATCCCCGGCGGGTTTTCCTTCAACGCGTCGGTCATCGTTGCTCTCGCTGCGCTCGCTTTCCGTGTTCATTATAATGCTTTTTCGGCTTATTGTCAAGCGAACAATTTGCCGCTGACGCGGCAGTTATATTGCCGCTGACGCGGCAGTTTTATTGCCGCCGGTGCGGCAGTTATATTGCCGCCGGCGCGGCAGTTATATTGCCGCTGGCGCGGCAGTTATATTGCCGCTGACGCGGCAGTTATATTGTCCCTGTGGGACAGTTTTATTGTCCCTGTGGGACAGTTTTATTGTCCCTGTGGGACAGTTATATTTCCCGCTGACGCGAGAAGTTATATTATATTCGTTCCCAAACTCGTCCGAAGGACGAATATAACTGCGAAGCAATATCACTCGTCCGAAGGACGAATATAACTCGTTCCGGAGGAACGAATATAACTGAAAGAAACCTGATTTGTCCGACAAATCAGGTTTCTTTCTTGGCTAAAGACTACGATTTCAACAAAATAGGTGTAATCGTTAAAATCAATACTGTCTAAAAGCTGGGCAACCGAAGTAAGGTTGCCTTGTTTTACTTCTGCAAACATACACAAACCGATATAAAATCGTTAAAACAAATTGAAACTTTGCAATATCTCTTGAAATTACATCAAACTTGTGCTACACTAAAAATACCTAGTTGTATGTTATGCGCAAACTAAGACAGAAAGGTGCAATGTGACTACTGTTACAAACGATAATTTGAATAAAACTGAATGTTGGATTAGTGTCGACGAGGCCGCTCATTTTTTGAATGTTAAACCGGCAACAATACGTGATTGGATCAAAAAGGACAAAGGAATTCCTGCACACAAAATTGGAAAGCAGTGTAAGTTCAAAATTTCAGAATTAGATGAGTGGGTTAAAAGCGGCAAGAGCGCAATTGACTAACTCCTATTTTAATAGATTGAGAACGGATAAAAGAAAGGAAATGTTATGGGCATTTTGAAATCGTTATTTGGCGTAAAGAAAGACAAGCCGACAGTCACTGTTCAATTTGAAACGAATCCTGTCCACAAGGAAGAGACCCCAATAAAGAAGGTGTCTGCTTCCGTGCAGGATTTGGTACTATTGTCTTTGGCTGAAGATTATAAGGTTGGAGAAACAAAGTACCCGGAATATTTTAGGTCTCGATTTGGAATTGGCTTTCCAAATGAGAGATTTCAGAAACTTGAAAAGATTGGATTGCTCAGACAATCGACATCTATTGAGGCATTACCTCACTTAAAGGCAACGGAGTTAAAGGCTATCGCAAGTAAGTTCGGAATAAAGACCAGTGGTAAAAAAGAAGAACTTTGCTCGAGAATCGCAGAAAACGTTTCCGAAGAAGCAATTAATGGAGATATTTCTGAAAGGTATTGGATTGTAACTGAAAAGGGAAAAGCACTCTTAGAAGAGAATAAGTACATAAGCTTTTTCATGGAGAAACATTCGTATTCTTTGGAAAATGTGGGCCTTGACATCGAGTCATACTCAAAGCTGTTTTCAGGAAATCCCAATGGTCGAGTAAGGGATGTCATATGGGGTGAGTTAAATAGAAGGTCCATCGATTACTATTCAAAGGGAATGGCAACAGGCGAGTTCGGGGATTATTGTGAGTTACTTCGTACAATGGCCTTGTTTTTAGAAGAAGAAAGCAGGCATAAGGATGCATTGGGAATGTATATGCGGTACATTCACTATAGGGCCAACTTTTATGCTGGACTCTCTGCTATTCGATATTATTCTGTTCTGAAAAAGGTAGATGATGCGGCAGATACTTTGTACATGAGCACAGAAATCTATCCTTTTATTGCAGAAGAAATCCAGACAATGAGTTATGGATGCGGTTATGACTCCCAACAATTGTATTATTTTATGAAGGATGCTTTTTCAAAGGAAAAAGATACTGGGGTGTTCTCCTCCACAGAACTTGCTGACTTAGTTATGTGCGGATTGAATGGTGATCAGGAAGGGCAAAAGAAAATTTGCAGAACCGCTATGAGATCTGCTGTAAAGAAACTACCAAAGAAATAATGTGGGAGTAATCGTTAAAAAGCACAACACTGAACATACAATTACCCCCAAAAACGAAGAAAACCTGGTCTGGAACACCTCTAGATCAGTTTTTTTCTTGCTATCATCCTAGCCGCATTCTCAAAAATCTAGTGTTTTAATGGTTCCAAGGCATAAAAACAGGATTGCCATTTTTGTTAAAATAGCAATCCTATTCTGGTCGGGATGACTGGAGTCGAACCAGCTTGAACTTGCTCCCAAAGCAAGCGGGTAACCGTTACCCTACATCCCGTTTTTTCCGGTCAGGCGCCGGAACAGGATCCGGCGGCGTTCTGCGATCCGTTCTCCCGTTTTTTTTGATTTTTACCGTTATGCATTATAGCAGGTAACCGACCGGTTGTCAAGAGAGACCTTGATTCGTTTCGCAGCGCGCGACCTTATTCCGTATCGCCGCGCTCAGACCTTATTCCGTTTCGCCGCGCGCGACCTTGTTTCGTTTCGCAGCGCGCGACCTTATTCCGTATCGCCGCGCTTGACCGCATTTTGTCGCGGCGGACGCGATCCCGGACGCAAGGAGGGCGTTTCGCTCGGCATAACGGCAGGATACGCGGTCAAGGATACAGATCTGTTTTCCGCCTCATTCTCAATACCGCGGCATGGATCCGGTTCAGAAGGTAAAGCGCCGCCAGCGGGAAACGGTTTATTCTTCGCGACGCAAAAACGGAGAATCTGAGACCGAAACTCCATCCTTTTTCGCCGGTCGCGCGGAAATTGTTTTTAAGGAACGCCGACGTCGTTTTCAGAAGCGCGGGATCCCTGTCTTTTTTCGGAATTCCGTAAAACCATCCGGACGGTCGCACCGCGGCATAGGCGGCTTCCGTGCGCATTTTTGCTCTGGGAAGCGCATTCTCCGCGTCATCGGACAGAAGCGGCGCCAGACGCTCGTATTTTTCAGAATATGCAAGCCAGCGGTCCCGGAGACTCTTCATCGACAGCACCGTAGTTGAGCTCTCTTCCCTTTTTCTGTAATGATAAAGCGTGTCGGAAATAAAGACGACCGTTTTCGCCGTGAGCGCCGTTTCATGTAATACGGCGACGTCCTCAAACACACGGTCGACGGGGAACCTGACGTCGTCCCAGCAGCGCCGGCGGAAAAGCTTGTTCCAGAAAACGTTCCCGAACTCGCCGCCCGCAAGCGCGCGAACGATCCCGTCTCCCCGCAGAATACAGTCCTTTACGCCGCCGTAACACGGTTTACTGCAGGTCAGGTATTCATACCTGTACGCGCAGACGCTGATATCGGCGTCCGCTTCGTTCAACGCTCTCAGAAGCGTCCTGAACATTTCCGGTTCCGTCCAGTCGTCCGCGTCGACCCAGCCCACGTATTCGCCGTGAGATTCGTCGAGCCCGAGATTGCGCGCGGCGGAAACGCCGCGGTTCGCGGTGTGGAATACCTTGAAACGCCGGTCCGCCGCCGCGAATTCGTCGCAGATCCCGCCGCTTCCGTCGGTCGAGCCGTCGTCGACCAGAATGACTTCAAGATCGGCGTACGTCTGCGCGGCGACGCTCTCAAGCGTCTGCCTTATATACCGGACGACGTTATACACCGGAATGATAATACTGATCATATTCACAGAACCCCTCTGTACAAACGGAATATCAGAGTCCCTACAAGTAAAGGACCGGGGCGTTCGCCCCGGTCCCTTTGACCGTCTTCTGACGAAAGAGCTCTCTTAATTATTTGGAGAGGACTTTCTTGGAAACGACAACAGCAGTGCCCAGAAGAGCAACGATCGCGAGAACAGCGATCACAGCGGTGTTGTCACCGGTAGGCTGCGGCTGCGGATCAACATTTCCGCCTGCTTCCGCATAGGTGTGAGGAACAGGATCGGGAATGATCTGGCCGTCAGCGACGAAAGCGTCATTGCCGTGGTCGAACGCGCCCTTAGCGGACTCGCCCTTCGCGATGACCTTGCCGCTCGCATCGGTGAACTCAAGGGAGATGGTGTACTTGTGGCCGTTGATGACCGGGATGCCGTAGAAGCAAGCCGCGATGCGGAGGAACGAACCGTCGCCGTAGATCTCAGCGTTGGGGTTGTCGAACGCATACTGAGGAATGGTGTAGGTCTTTCCTTCGGTCTCGTCAACGATAACGACCTTCACTTTGTACTGAGCGGGCGTAACGATGTTGCCTTCTTCATCCTTAACGCCTGCAAGCAGATCTCTCGTGCAGTAATCGGGATCCGTGCCGCCTGCGATGAAGTAGGTGTTGCCGCTCCAGTTCTCGATGCAGCCGTAGTAGGGCTTCAGATCGATTTTGTAGAAGTCGGGCTTTTCGGGCTCTTCAAGAGTGGGATCCTCGCGGAACTCGTAGGAAACGTCATTGTCGTAAGCGTCGTTGTAGGGGCGCTTGGTCGCGACCTTGAGGAACTCTTCCTTGGTCTGGTTGGTCAGCGTGACGCTCATAAGGTTGGTGCTCTGGTAAACGGTACCCTGGCCGACGAAGGTAACCGGGCACATGAAGACCAGTTCGCTGAGGCAAGCGTTGTAAGCGAAAGCGTCCATATCGATGTAGGAGCACTTTTTGCCGCAGGTAACCTTTTCAAGGGTTGCGCTGGAGCTGAACGCAGCGTGACCGAGCTTGGTCACTTCGTCACCGACGACGACTTCAATAACGGTCTGACGGTAGTCAGCCCAGGGATAGGTGTCGATACCTTCGCCGCTATTGTAGGTGCAGCTGTCGGGCGTGTCTTTCAGGACGTACAGGGTGTCGGTCTCTGTGTCGTAGGTGAAGTATTCGTCATCCGCGGATGCGTTCACTGCGAACAGAGCAAAAGCTGCAACGACCATCAGAACTGCGAGAGCGAGAGCTAATGTCTTTTTCATAGTTTTTCTCCTTAAATATAGATTTCCGGGTCTCTCTTCCCGGTCTTGTCAAAAGTATAGCACAACGGCGGTCAAAAATCAAGAGGAAAATGAAATATTTTTCGTCTTTTCTTGAATGCGCACTCATTTCATGCACAATTACCAACATAATGCGCCATTATTTGTGCAACTTCACTTTTTTCCGATCGCTTATAAAAAGCGCCGGAAGCGCGTAGTTCAATCCTTTTTGCGATACACGAGCACGCGGAACGCCATTTCAACGTCGGCGCCCTCGCATTCCCCGAGCCGCCGGATCCCTTCCGGCGGCGTGCGGTAGAAATAGGGCGTCATCGCAAAGAGATCGCTCAGCGCCCCGCGGTCCAGCGCACGCAGATAGTGCAGTTCGTCTTCCTTTACGAATTCAAAGCCCGGAAGATCCTTTTCCGCCGGCTGATTCTCGTACGGCTCGGCGTAGAGCATCTCCTTGAGCTGCCAGAGATGCTTCGCGCCCGGCACGGCGAGAATGAGAACGCCGCCCGACCGCAGTACGCGCCGGAATTCCTCCGCCGCAAGCGGGGCGAAGACCGAGACGACCGCGTCGACCGACGAGTCCCCGAGCGGGAGCGCGGTCACGCTCGCCACGGCGCAGCGCGCTCTTTTCCCCAGCCGCTTCGCCGTATACCGCACGGCGTCCTTCGAGACGTCGACGGCGCAGATCTCCGTTTCGGGCAGCGCGTTCGCCAGACCTTCGGTGTACCACCCCTCGCCGCAGCCGGCGTCCAGCAGCGCGCGCGGCGCGCTCTCCGCCGCGCGCCGGCAGAGCGTCAGCCGCAGGGGCAGGTAATGCCCGCCCTCCAAGAACCGTCTGCGCGCCTCGATCATGCCGCGGTCGTCTCCGTGCGCGCCGCCTCTGCCGGGCAGGAGATTGACGTATCCCTCCCGCGAAAGATCAAAGCTGTGCCCGCGGGCGCAGAACAGCCGTTTTCCGTCGTTTTGCAGCGCTTGCGCGCAGAGCGGACAGCGAAAAACGCCCGCCTCCTCCGCGTGACCGCCGTTATTCATAGTATGCGCCGCGTCTTCCATAGTGACCTCCGCTCTCAAAAAAAGTGCGTTTCCGGGCGGCCGGGCTTTTCTTCCCGCGCGCTCTTTCTGTTTCTGTTTGTCATTTTATTTCGATCCGCCGCAGCGGAATTCCGTACAGACGATCTTTGCCGTTGACATTTCGGGGCGGGCGGTGTATAATCGGAACAGAGTTCCCCGACGACGGGACAAAGAAAGGACATAGGATATGAACGAAAAATTCGTGACCGTGCCGCTTGGCGGCAATTCCTTCGTGACGAACAAACCGCAGAGCCGCGAGGATCACATCACCCCCGCCGGCTGGACGCGCTGGGACAGCGCCGAAGACGAATATCACGTCTATTTCAAGCCCGCCGTCCGGGCGGACGTCCGCTGTTATCTGCTCTGCCGCAAAACGAAGACGCCCTCGGTGATCAGGGCGGGGCTGAAAACGCCCGACCGGGAATTCCCGGTCCCCGCGGGTACGACCGAGATCGACCTCGGCGAGGTGCGCGCCGACGGCGGATACGTCGATATCGCCGTGCAGGGCGTTTCGCGTGAAGGCGCCGTCTTCGCCTTTCCCACGGCGCTGCGCGTCGAAGGGATCTCGCCCGAAGAAATGGCGTCCTACGCGTCGGAAAACGAAAAAAAGGATTTCTACTGGATCCGCCGCGGACCTTCCGTCCACTGCGGCTACGATCTCTCGGTCGCCGGCGACGACGTCGAGTGGTTCTATAACGAGGTGCGCATCGACAAAGGCGAGGACCCGCACGGCACCTACGGCATGGCGATCGGCTTCCACGGCGGTTATTACGGGATGCAGGTCTGCGACAATGGCGTGCGGAAACTGATCTTCTCGATCTGGGCGCCCTACGCCACCGACGACCCGTCGAAGATCCCGCCCGAAAAGCGGGTGACCGTCCGCAAAAAGCATCCGCTGGTCTATACCGGCGAATTCGGCAACGAGGGCTCGGGCGGTCAGTCCTTCCTTACCTACGACTGGGTCCCGGGACAGACCTACCGCTTTCTTTGCCGCATCCGGCCGCTGGACAACGGCAAAACCGAGTTCACTTCCTATTTCTATTTTCCCGAGACCGGAAAGTGGACGCTGCTCTGCTCCTTTATCCGTCCCGAGACGCAGACCTGGTTCAGGGGCGCTTATTCCTTCCTTGAGAGCTTCATCGACGTCAACGGGCACAGGTACCGCCGCGTCCATTTCTCCAATCAGTGGGCGGTCACCAAGGCGGGCAAATGGGTGCCGATCGACCGTATGCGCCTCACCGGCGACATGACGGCGCGCAACGCCTGGCGCCAGGACTACGGCGGCGGCGTGACCGGCAATCATTTCTTTTTGAACAACTGCGGCTTCTTTGCGAAAAACGACGTGCTCGACACGGTCTTCACGGTCGACAAAGCGAAGATGACGAAGCCGGAGATCGACCTGGAGAAGTTAAAGGAACTGTAAGATCCGCACAGATCTTCCGCAATACGGCGGGGTGTTCCGTTCAGCGCAGCGACGCTGAACG
>JAFTCT010000037.1 GCA_017454525.1 Clostridia bacterium | reverse complement strand
GTGTTTCATTTGGCGCAAATACGCCAAATGAAACACCCCCGTTTCATGTAATTCGGAAAACGTCCGGAAACGGATCAGCTCTTGATGATGCCGTCTCTCTTCGCATCCTCAAGGAAACGGACGGAGGACAGGGTGTAAGCCACGGTGTCTCTGTTCCAGCCCTTGATCTCGAATTCTTCTCTGTCTTCGTCCACAGCTTCGAGAATGATGACGTAGATATCGTACATCTTTTTGCCGTCGTCTTCGGTCAGAGTGAGGTCGTTCATGCCTTCCTCATAAACGGGAAGACGGTAGCCGATGTTCTCGCCGGTACCGAAAGAGGACTTCGGAACGGTGGTGATCTTCTTGTAAGGAAGCTCGGTCGCGGGCCGATCCTTCGGGGGCGCTTCTCTGTACCAGATCTCAAAGAGGTACTCGTAATCCTCGGTGCCGACGCCGGAACTTGCGTCAACGATTTCGGGATCGACGGCATAGATGAAATGATAGCTGTCGCCATAGTATTCCCAGCCGCTTCTGTATTCCTCTTTATTGTCCAGACCGTCTAAGCTGGAATGCAGCGTGCCGTATACGCCGCCGGAGAAGTTTTCATACTTCTTGTACTCTTCTTCATCGTCGATCCAGGGACCGCCGTCGGTATCCCACAGCCAGTCAAGCCATGCCTGGGGATCGGTGTCTCTGTCGGGTTCGGGCGGGAAATCGTCCACAGGCGTGGGGGTAGGCGTGGAGTGTGGGGTAGGCGTGGGCGTGGGGGTAGGCGTAGGCGTGGGGGTAGGCGTAGGCGTCGGCGCTTCCGTAGGCTTTGCAGTCTCGGTCGGCGCGGCCGTTTCTGTCGGAGCGGGCGTTGCGGTTGCCGTGGGCTGCGCGGTCGGCGTTTCGGCCTTTGTAGACGTTTCGGGCGGAGTCGTCGTGCCCTGGCAGGCGCACAGCGCCGCCGGCAGGATCATCACTACCGCAAGAAGCAGCACCAATACACGTTTGGTCATTGAATTATCCTCCAAAAAAACATTATAGTTGTGCAAAAACTGCACTGAATACATTGTAGCACAGCGCGCCTTTTTTGTCAATATCTTTTTTTGACCGGGCGCTCTGTCATTTTCCGCCGGTTTTTCCGGCGCGCGGCGTTCAGATCTTGCGCAGTCGCGCGTAGGATCCCATCAGTTTCTTGACGCCGACCGTCTCGAAATCCACTTCGTACAGAAAATCGGGACCGATCTTCAGAGAGGACAGGATCCGCCCTTTTCCGAACGTGCTGTGTTCGACCTCGTCTCCCTCGCCGAGCGCGCTGACCGCCGCCGTTCCGGCGCCGTCCTTCGGCGCATGCTTCTGTCCGAGCACGTTGCAGCGGGCGTCGTTCATCAACTGCGCCTTGCGCGCCGCGATGCGCTGCGAGCGGCTGCCGCCCTGCTCGGTCTCGTCGGAGATCAGTTCCGCCGGGATCTCATTCACGAATCTCGACAACTGATTGTACTGCGTATGTCCGAAGAGCATGCGCTCCCGCGCGTGGCTGATGAACACTTTGTCCTTCGCGCGGGTCAGCGCCACGTAGGCGAGGCGCCGCTCCTCCTCCAGATCCCTTTTTTCGTTCACCGTCTGCGTTCCCGGGAAGAGTCCCTCCTCCATACCGGGCAGGAAGACGACGGGGAATTCAAGCCCCTTGGCGCTGTGAACGGTCATCAGCACCACCGCGTCGGCGTTCTCGTCGTAGCGGTCGATATCGTTGATCAGGGCGACCTCTTCAAGAAATCCGCCGAGCGTCGCGTCCTCTTTTGTTTCCGCGTACTCCACCGCGTTCGAAACCAGTTCCTTGACGTTCTCCAGCCGGTCGATCTCGGTGATCCCCTCGGCGAGCAGCATATCCATATACCCGCTGTCCTCGATCGTTTTCTCGAAGAGTTCCGGGAGAGGACGTTCCGCCGCCGCCTTCTGAAGCGAGCGGATCAGCCCGCAGAACGCCGCTAATTTCGGCTGCGCTTTCGCGAGCGCCGGATAGTTTTCGGCGGACTCCATGATCTCGAAAATGCTCTTTCCCTCGACCGCCGCGATCTGTCCGAGCGCCGCGATCGTCGTACCGCCGATCTTGCGTTTCGGCTCGTTGATGATGCGCAGCAGGCGCAGATTGTCTCCGGGATTGAAGACGACGCAGAGGTAGGCGATCACGTCCTTGACCTCCTTGCGGTCGTAGAAGCGCGTGCCCCCCAGTACCCTGTAGGGGATCGCGTCGTGCGCAAAGGCGTTCTCAAGGGCGTTGGACTGCGCGTTGATGCGGTAGAGCACCGCGAAATCCGAATATTTCCGTTTTCCGCCCTGCGTCTGAGAGCGGATCTTGTTGACGATGTAGCGCGCTTCCTCATTCTGATTGTCCAGCCGCTTGAGGGTGATCGGATCGCCCTTGGCGCCGCTGCACCACAGTTTTTTCGCGTGCCTGCCCTCATTGTGGCTGATCACGCCGTTCGCCGCGTCGAGGATGACCGAGGTGGAACGGTAATTCTGCTCGAGTTTGACGATCCGGGCGTCAGGAAAATCCCGGTCGAACGAGAGGATGTTCTCGATCGTCGCGCCGCGGAAGCGGTAGATCGACTGATCGTCGTCGCCGACGACCATCAGATTGCACTTGACGCCGGCGAGCAATTTTGAGAGTTCGAGCTGCGCCCGGTTGGTGTCCTGATACTCATCGACGCTGATATAGTCGAATTTGTCCTGATAGAACCGGCGGATCTCTTCGTTCTCGGAAAGCAGTCGGACGGCAAAGAAAATGATGTCGTCGAAATCGAGCGCCTGCGCCGCGCGCAGTTTCTCTTCGTAGAGCCCGTAGATCTCCGCGCAGGTCTTCATCCTGTAATCGCCCGCCGCTTTTCTCGCGAGTTCCGCGGGATCCATCAGACGGTCCTTGGCGCGGCTGATCACGTTCATCACCGCTTTGGGAGAAAAGACCTTTTCGTCGAGCTTCAGTTCCTCCACGCAGGAGGCGATCACCTTTTTGGCGTCGTCCTGATCGTAGATCGTGAAATTGGAGGGAACGCCGACCGAGGCGCCGTGTCTGCGCAGGATGCGCACGCAGATCGCGTGGAAGGTCCCCGCCCATACCTGCGACGCGTCGTCCTCGCCGAGCATATCGGCAAGGCGCTGCTTCATCTCGCCCGCCGCCTTGTTCGTGAAGGTGATCGCAAGCATCCGCCAGGGCGGACAGGGCGCGACGGCGTATTGAGAAAGGATCGCTTCTGCGTCTTCTCCCGTCGCGGCGGCGTCTTCGAGCGTCTTCACCGCCTCTTCGTCGACAAAGGGAGGCAGGGCGTCGTCCTCATAGGCGTTGCCGAACCGGATGATCTGGGCGATACGCCGGACCAGAACCGAAGTCTTGCCGCTGCCGGCGCCCGCAAGAACAAGAAGCGGTCCGTTCACTGCATAGATCGCTTCACGCTGGGGCGCGTTGTATTTTTCGTTCATTTTGTCAAAGAGCGCTCTCTTGGCAGCGGTAAAGCGAGCGCGCAAACCCTGGTCCTGCATCTTCTCCCCCTTTTTAATGATATTCTATTATACCACGTTTTTCCGCAAAAATCAAGCCGCTTTTTTCCGGACGCCGGCGATTTTTTCGCGATTATCCGGTGCGTCAGCCGGCTTTTCCGGATTTTTTCCGGTCAAAAACGCCCTCTTTAAAAAAAATTCAAAAATTTTTTTATTTTTTTACAAATTTCGTTTGACAAACCTGATAAAAAAACGTACTATATATGTATAACACACTTGCAAAACCGCAAACGCGGGAAAGGAGGGAGAAGCCGTGAAGAAGTCCGTTCTGACGCCGGTCGCGGCGATACTCGCCGCGGCGATCCTTGCGCTCGCCGCCTGCACGGCGCCCACACCCCCCGAAACGGTCCCGGCGCCGTCCGCGACGGAGACGCGCCCGCCGTCTTCCGGCGCGGAGAGCGCCGTCTCCTCCCCCGACAGTCCGACGGCGACCGCCTCCACAGAAGGGCCGGGCGCC
>JAFTCT010000036.1 GCA_017454525.1 Clostridia bacterium | reverse complement strand
GCGAGCAGACGCTGAACCAGCTGCTCGTCGAAATGGACGGTTTCTCAGCCAGCAGCGGCATCATCGTGATGGCGGCGACCAACCGTCCCGACATCCTCGATCCGGCGCTTCTGCGTCCCGGACGCTTCGACCGTCAGGTAACGGTCAACTATCCCACGCAGAAGGGCAGAGAGGAGATCCTGAAGGTCCACGCGCGCAACAAGCCGTTAGAGAAGACGGTGGATCTCGGCAAGATCGCTCAGCTGACGATCGGTTTCACGGGCGCGGATCTCGCGAACGTATTGAACGAAGCCGCCCTTGCCGCCGCGCGGAAGGGAAAGAGCCTCATCGGGATGAACGACATCGAGGAATCGGTTCTGAAGGTCATGGAGGGAACCACCAAGAAGTCGATGAAGATGAACGAGAAGGACAGGCGCAACACGGCGTACCACGAAGCCGGCCACGCGGTGGTCTGCTACTATATGCCGGCGCTCGATCCGGTCACGCGCATCACCATCCTGCCCTCAAGCAAGGGGGCGCTCGGATACACCCTGATCCCGCCCACAGAGGACAAATACAGCGAGTATAAAGAGGAACTCAAACAGCAGATCGCCATGATCATGGGCGGCAGAGTCGCGGAGGAGATCCTGCACGACGGAGATTATTCGGGCGGCGCCTCGGGCGATATCCGCTCGGCGACCTCGATCGCGCGCAAGATGGTCACGCGGCTCGGCATGAGCCCGCTCGGTCCGATCCTCTACGGCTCCGATCACGGAAGCGACGAGGTGTTCTTAGGCAGAGATTTCTCGGCGGATAAGAACTATTCCGACAGGACCGCCGCGGAGATCGACGACGAAGTGCGCAAGATCATCACCGAGGGCTACGAAAAGGCAAGAAGCGTCCTCGAGGAGCACCGCGCGAAGTGGGAATTCATCGCCGAATACCTCATCAGATATGAGGAAATGGACGGCGCGCAGTTCAAGCGCGCCATGGAGGAGGACGTCTCCCCGGAAGAGATCTACGCGATGGACGAGGAGCGCAGAAGGATCAGCCGCCTCGAGAACGAGGAAAAAGCCCGCATCGACGAGGAGGAGCGCAAAAAGCGCGAAGCCGACCTCATGCGCGACGAGCAGTACCGCCGCGGCTCGGTCGACGTCAACGCCGGAGGAAACGGAGAGCCGCCGGCTGAAGACGAAGCGCCCGGAGGAAACGGCGAAACGCCGCCGGAGGACGGAACGTCCGGACGGGAGGGCGGATCCGACGACGGGCAGGACGGCGCCCCGAAGGATCCCGGAAGCAATGAATAAAAGCGAAGGAACGCGTAAGCCATGATCAAAACAGAACACCTTGTAAAGCATTACGGTAAGGTCAAGGCGGTCGACGACATCAGTTTTGAAGTCGCCAAAGGCGAGATCGTCGGTTTTCTCGGCCCGAACGGCGCGGGGAAATCGACGGCGATGAACATCCTCTGCGGCTATCTCTCCTCGACCTCGGGGAAGGCGATGGTCGGCGGGATCGACATCCTTGAAAACCCGAAGGAGGCAAAGAAGCTGATCGGCTTCCTGCCCGAGCTGCCGCCGCTGTACCAGGACATGACCGTAAGGGAATACCTGAACTTTATCTACGACCTGAAGGGAACGACGCTGAACCGCGAAAAGCATCTTGCGGAGATCAGCGAAGTGACCGGGATCGACGGCGTCATGAACCGTCTGATCCGCAACCTTTCAAAAGGATACAGACAGCGCGTGGGCATCGCCCAGGCGCTGGTCGGCGATCCGCCGGTGCTGATCTTCGACGAGCCGACCGTGGGACTCGATCCGCGGCAGATCATCGAAGTGCGCACGCTTGTGAAGAGCCTGGGCGGAAAACACACCATCATCCTCTCGACGCACATCCTCTCGGAAGTGCAGGCGGTCTGCGACCGGATCATCATCATCAATAAAGGAAAGATCGTCGCCGACGAAAAGGCGGCGACGGTCGCCGGCGCCGTGACCAATCTCTCCAACCTCACCCTCAAGATCTGCGGGCCGAAGAAGGAGATCATGGCGGCGCTCGGGGAAATGGACGGCGTGACCTCGGTCGAGGACCGCGGGAACACCGACGCCGACAGCACGACCTTTTTCGTCACCTGCGCGGGCGGCGTCGATATGCGCAAGCCGATCTTCCGGAAGATGGCGCAGCTGCAGTACCCGATCATCGGCATGGAGGCGCAGGGACTGGACCTTGAGAACGTCTTCATGTCGGCGGTCAGCGACGAAGAGGAGGATCAGGGGAAAAAGAGAAGAAAGAGAGGCGCAAGGAAGTAATGTTTGCGATCTATAAAAGGGAAATGCGCTCCTACTTCACCACGCCGATCGGATACGTTTTCTTAGCGGTATTCGCGGCGGTGAGCGCCGCGTTCTTCGCGCATTATACGTATATGGCGGAAAAGGCCGATCTTTCGGGCTATTTCCGCACGATGGTCACGGCGTACGTCCTGATGATCCCGGTCCTGACGATGAAGTGCTTCGCGGACGAGCTCAAGGGCAAGACCGACCAGCTGCTCCTGACGGCGCCCGTCTCGATCACCGGCGTCGTGTTCGCCAAGTTCTTCGCGGCGCTCTGCACCTATATGGCGGGCGTGCTGATCTCGATGATCAACTTCATTTTCCTCGCGGTCAACAACTACAAGGTGCAGACGGGGATCGCCGTCGGAATGCTTTTGGGAATGATCCTCGTGGGCGCCGCCTGCATCGCCGTGGGCATCTTCATTTCCGCCATGACCGAGAGCCAGCTGGTGGCGGCGCTTCTGTCGCTGGTCGTTCTGGCGGTCATGCAGTTCACGGACGTGTTCAACAACGCCATCCCCTTCGCCTGGCTGCGCACCGTTCTCTCCAATATCTCGATCGGCAGCAGATACGCGCTGCTCGCCGACGGACGGTTCGACTTTTCGGCGATCCTCTACTATCTCTCGATCGCGGGCGTCTTCATACTGCTGACGATCCGCGTCTTCGAGAGAAAGAGATGGCACTGAAAGGAGGGCGGACATGAAGATCAAGGAACTGTTCCGCAACAAGAAATTCAGATACGGCGGGGCGTCGGTCGTGTTCACGGCGCTGGTCATCACGCTGATCATCGTGATCAACGCCGCCGTGACCGGACTTGCCTCGGGTTATCACTGGTACGTCGATACCACCGAGAAACAGCTTTACACCCTTTCGGACACCTCGGTCATGCTGCTTGACGAAGTTTTTCTGCCGCAGAACGGCGAAGCGCCGGTATTTGCGGGAAAGATGAGCATCATCTTCCTGACCGAAAAGGACAAGATCCTGTCGGGCGATTCGACCGAAGCGGAGTACCTTAAGCAGGTACATGAACTGGCGCTCACCTACGCCGCGCGTTATCCCGAGCATATCGAACTCAGATACGTCGATATGTACACCTCTCCCGGGGCGCTTGCCGACTACAAGAGCAAGGGCGTGTCGCTGACGCCGACCACGGTGATCTTCGACAACAACAAGGGCGTGTTCCGCGTGACGGGACTTCAGTCCTTCTTCGCCTACGACCGTTCTTCGCAGACCGAACCGATCGGCTTCTACGGCGAGCACCGCATCACCTCCTCGGTCCTGTCGCTCTGCGCGCGCTCGAGCGTCGCCTACGTGACCGAAGGGCACGGCGAGGACGAGCTTTCCGAGGGCTTTACGCTGCTGCTCGAATCCTGCGGATATACCCTCAAGAAGGTCAATCTGCTTGAAATGGACAACTTTACCGCCGCGGCCATGGAGGACAGTCCGCGTCTGGTGATCGTCAACAACCCGAAATACGAGTTCGTGGGCGTCGGTCAGGGCGGCCGCTCGGAGGTGATGATGCTCTCCGATCTGATGTCGGGCAAGTTCACCGATCCGTCCAATCCCACGTTCGCAAGTCTTCTGCTCTTTGCCGATCCCGACAAGGGATGCGCAAACGACAATATCAACAGTCTGCTGACCGGATGGGGGCTGACGGTATGCTCCACCGCCGCGGACAAGATCAAGGAAGTGCAGTCTGCGTCCCTGGACGCCTCGCGCATCTCCTTCTTCCCCGAATACTCCCGCGACGCGCTGACCCTCGCGCTCACGCAGAAGCTCTCCTCCGCCGAGAACTTCAAGACGGTGGTCAACGGCGCCGGCAGCGTGAAGATCGAGGACGTGTGGGAATCGACCAACACCTCGGGCGACATCAATAACGCAGCCGTACTGCGCGCCTCCTCCGGTGCCGTCACCGACGGCGGAAGCGCCGCGGGCGCGGCGATTCTGGCGCTTGCCCAGAAGGAGAATATCGTTTCGGGCACCATCAAGAAATACAATTACGTCACGGTCTGTGCGGACGCCGACTTTATTTCCGACGAATACCTCAATACCGCGTCCTACGCCAACGAGGCGATGCTCGTCAGCATCGCGCGGATGACGGTCAGCGATAAGGATCCCACGCCGCGCGCGGTCAACATCGCCTTCAAGGATTACGTTGCCGAAACCAACGTCGAGGGCGTGAGCAACGCCGGAAAGCAGACCTTCGTCATCATGATGGCGGGCGTTCTGCCGCTTCTCATCCTGACGGCGGGCCTGATCGTCTACGTGCGCAGAAGAAACAGGGTATGAGGCCGAAGGTACAAAGAGGATATGGAAAAGAAAAAGAGTTATTTGTCAAAGCAGATGATCGCCGCCATCGTGATAGCGACGGTCGTGGCGGTCGCGCTGCCGGTCTATTTCTTCCTCCTCAAACCGCTTATTGAGAAGGAAAACACGCCGGAAGCCGGACCGACGGTGCTCGAGCCCCTGCTTGCGGGTGAAAAGCACGCCGGGCTCAACTCGCGCTACGAGCGCGGCGGCTCGGTCTTCCTCTTCAGCGCGGAGATCGGCGACGATACGGTCTTCGATATCAAGGCGAAGGAGGGGAACTGGAGTTTCACTTCGCGGAACGGCAATCTGTTTGTCAACGGTTACGAGAGCATCACCATTTCAAGCGCGCTCTTCAATTTGTATTCCTCGATGCGCGCGCCGCTGGGCGTGCACATCGCGCCGGCGCGTGAGAAACTTCTGGAACTGCGCGCCGAAAAAGCGGCGAAGATGAGCGAAAAGGAACTGGAAGAGATCGGCGGGCTCAACAACGTTGTTCTGACAAACGAAGATCTTGAGAAGATCGACGTCGACTTTGCCGAATACGGTCTTGCCGATACAGCGGCAGCCGACCGCTTTACCTTTAAGGATAAGGAAGGCGGCGAGCGCACCGTGTATCTCGGCGACTACACCGTGAACGGAAGCGAGCGCTACGCCCGCGTCGAGGGGGCCAAAGCCGTATACAAACTGACGCCCACGATGACCGATCTCTTTTCGCTCGGCCTGTGGGACGCCATGTCCGCGATCGTCACCGACGTGACCGGCGACGCCGCGACGGGCGGTTACGTGCCCGACAAGTTCACGATCGTTCGCGACGGCGTGACCTACGTCGATATCAGGCGCTTCGATCCGGAAGACGCCCTCGCGATGGACCGCATGACGACTTCACTGCTTGTCCGTTCCTACAAAAACGCCGAGGATGAGACGATCGTCAACTACTACGATACCAGTTCCGACTATTCGACGATGCTCTACCAGTATTTCCGCGAGGGGATCTTCGGGACGAAGGTACTCGCCGCCGCCAAGAGCGTGATGATCACCGTCGGCGACGTCACGGGACCGGCGCACGGGGAATTCTCCGATGAGGACTTCGCGCAGTTCGGCATCGATATCGACAAGCCCCACCGCGTGCTGTTCACCGCGAAATACTATACCGACGAAGAGCCCGACGAGGAGGGGAACCTTCCGGCGCTGGTCAACTATCTGGTCTTCAGCGAGCCCTATACGCTCGACGGCGTCGAGTATTACAACGTCTACAATACCAACCGCGCCACGATCATGCGCGTGAAGAAATCCGCCGTTCCGTTCATTGAGGAGGACGAGGAATTCTTCGTCGGGCGCTACGTTTCGGTGCAGCAGATGGAGACGGTCGACACCTTCTCCGTGGACGCGTCGAATCTGCCCGATTTCATGCTTGAAGACGGGGTCACGAAGCTGAAGGAAAGTTTCAAGATCGACTATCTGCTTCACGGAAAGGAGCGGGTGCGCGACGATAAGTACCGCTACACGATCAACGGGATCGTGCTGTCGGACGGCTCGAAGGCGCCCGACGTGTCCGACGGTACCGTCGCCGCCGAAAACTTCAGGAACTTCTATTTCCATTTCGGAAAGATCAAACTCTATACCAACGTTGAGAGATACCTCTCGAAGATCGAAAAGATCGATCTCGAAAACGAAGGGCTGTCGATCACCTATTCGGTCTACGGAAAGGACCGCGCGCACACGATGAAATTCTATTTCTTTGACGAAGCGGGCATCTGGGCGTTCTACACCGTTGACGGGGAGGGCAGGTATATCTGCCGTACCGAGGACCTCAAGACGGTGCTGAAGGGACTTTTGCTGGTCAGGAACGGAGAGTCGGTCGTGAACGCGCTCGGCGAACCGGGCTGACCCGGAAAAATGACGAAGAAAGGGGAAACGGGTATGAAAAGGACGATTTTGACGGTCATTCTTGCGCTCGTTTCCCTTGCGCTCTTCTCCTGCTCGCCCTACCGCACCGGCGATATGACGAACGTCATGGTGATCGGCGGGCAGACGGTGAAAGCGGAGCTGTACACCTACGTCTTCTATAAGAACAGGGATCAGTATTTCGGCGCCGACCGCACGGTTTCGTCGCTGACGGCGGAAGAGAGGGAGAAACTTGACGCTGCCGTCGAGTGGGAACTGCGCCGCTATACGGCGGTGTACAACGAAGCGGAGAAATACGGCGTGACGCTGACCGGCGAGGACGACGCCCGCGCCGCGGACAATATGACGGCGGTCAGAAACGAATACGGGGACGACGAGCTCTACTATGCGGAACTGGAAAAACGGCACATGAGCGAGAACGTCTTCTATGAGCAGTGCCGCAATCTGGTGCTCGACGATAAGCTCTACAAGGCGCGCGCCGACGCGATCAGAGAGTCTCTGACGCCCGAAAAGCTGCGCGCGGATATCGACGAATACTGCTACGCCGCGGTACAGATCCTCTGGACCGGAAAGGACGCCGCGAAGACCCTCGGGCGCATCGCCGCCTCGATCGACACGGCGGAAAAATTCTACGAAGCCGTTTCGAAATACAGCGTCGACACGGTGCGCGGCGTGCGGATCTGCATCGTCGGCGAGATGCTTTCGCCCTTTGAGAAAGCGGCGCTCGCCCTGGCGCCGGGAGAGATCAGCCCCGTTGTCGAGAGCGCGGAGGGCGCGCATATCATCATGCGCGTGCCGCTGACCGACGCGATGATCGAGGGCGAACTGGAAAACTTAAGGCAGAAGGACGTCGTCCGCATCTACCGCGCGGAGCTTGAAGAGGCGGCAAGGGAAGCGAAGGCGGAGTACTTAAAGGGCTTCAAGGGACTGAACCTGGCGTGAGGGTGCGGGAAATGAAGATGATCCTGTCGTCAAGCGATTTTCATGAGGATGCGCCGCGGAAGGCCATCCTTGAAAATCTGCCGAAACCGGTCGGAGAATGCCGCGTCCTCTTCATTCCGAACGAGCGCGCGACCCCCGAAAACCTCAAAAACGATATGTATTTCAGGCGACTGCGCCAGAAGGGCTTCAAAAAGGGAAGTATTTTCGTGTTCGATCATACGCGCCCCGAAGACTTTTTCGGCGTTGAGACCGACGTGATCTACGTCAGCGGCGGCAACACCTTTCTGACGCTGAAAAAACTGCGCGACGCCGGCTTCGACGGAGAACTGGCGCGCCGTATCCGCGCCGGAACGACCTATATCGGCGGCAGCGCCGGCGCGCATATCGTCGGCAAGAGCGTCGCGCACCTTACGCGCTACGACGAATGCCCCGACGACTTTTCCGATTTCAGGGCGCTCGGTCTTTACGACGGGATCTTTATCTGTCACTACGGTCCCGAGCGCGCCGCGCACTTCCGCGCGCTGAAGGAAGCGGGCGAGAACGTCACGGCGCTTTCAAACGAACAAACGGTCATCGTGACGGAGAACGGCGTACGGCTGACGTAGTATACAAACGCAAATGGCAAATGGAAAATTGCAAATTGAGGTTGCAGAATGAGCAATCTGATCGAAGACAAGAGTTTTGAGTTTGCGGTCAGGATTGTAAAACTGAGCAAATACCTGAACGAGCAGAAAAAAGAATTTGTGTTGTCATAACAGATTCTCCGTTCCGGCACAAGCATCGGCGCAAACGTCGCGGAAGCGCAGCAAGGTCAAAGCGACGCCGATTTCATTTCAAAGATGAATATCGCGCTCAAAGAAGCGGCGGAAACGAAATACCGGCTGCGACTTCTTGAAGCGACCGAATTTCTTACGGCAAACGAAACGAAATCCATCCTCGCGGAATGTATCGAACTCGAGAAGATCCTCTACTCGATCGTCCGCACTTCAAAATCCAAACAATAATTTGCAATTTGCCACTTGTAATTTGCAATTATTTATATGCGGGCATGGCGGAATTGGCAGACGCATAAGATTTAGGATCTTACGCCGATGAAGGTGTGCAGGTTCAAGTCCTGTTGCCCGCACCAAACGAAAGGCACCCCTTGCGGGTGCCTTTCGTTTGATGCAGTCAACACTCCGCCCGAACCTGCACCAAAAATGCGCGCGACCGAGCGCGCATTTTTCTGGCGATTGCCTGCACGGGGAAAGGGGACGGGCGCGGAAAGGGGCAAGCGCGTGCAGAGTTCGAGACCTGAAACGCCCGGAGCCAAAAACCCAGCTTCGGGCGCAATTTTTCAAAAAAGTTGGAAAACACTATTGACACTCCAGTGCACTATAGTGTTATAATACCAATGAGAGAGGTGAAGAAAATGAAATTGCCGCAAGACGTCAAAGCCTATATTGCAAAGAAAGTCGCCGTCAGACTGACAATTTGCCTGCTGCTGGAAGCGGCGGCGGTCGTTGTCGTGATGTTGTGGGGTCGTAAGCTTTTGGCATCGGTCAAAACAGGGATCACGGTTCTTTGTTACGTCGTCTTTTTTCTTCTGCCATTCGTTTTTTCGGGCGTGCCGCTCAAGCTGATCGACCGCACATGGTACGGCGTTGTGGAAAAGGTCGACGTCGATACGACTTATGACAACGATCAGCCATTCAAGCCGACTCTTGAACACTTTTATTTGAAAAACACCGTGTATCTGACCGTGAAGGAGCCCGATACGGAGCGCTTGATCATCAAGAAAGTGTATGCGGGCAGGGCAAAGCTGCAGCGGCATATCAACACCTATAAAAAGGGCGATACTGTCTTTCATTTGTACGGATCGCAGCATACGATCGTGCTGCCCATCGCGCATGAAACGCACGTGCAATGCGCCGTATGCGGCGCGATGAATGAATTGCCGGAAATCGGGGAGGGAGAAGAACCGACCTGCCACAACTGTAATCTGACGTTGATTCGTCGTATCAAGTGAAGAAAGCAGGAGAATGATGATCCGGATCGGTGAATTTGCAAAAATCTGCGGTACGAGTATTCAGACGCTGCGCTTTTATGATTCCTGCGGCGTGCTGCCCGCCGACAAGGTCGATCCTTTTACCGGCTACCGCTCGTACGCGCCGGAGGCGGTGGAGAAATACAAGCGTATCCGCTTCTATCAGGATCTTGGCTTTTCGCTTGCCGAGATCAAGGATCTGCTTTCCGCTTCCGACGGAGAGAAGCGGGCGATGCTGCTGCGCAAGAAAAAGGAAATGCAGGGGTCGCTTGGCGAGAGCAAAAGCCTGATCGCAAAGATCGACGAGATGTGCAAAAGCCCGACGGTTTCCTATCCGCTGCTCTATGAGATCATGACGCTGCCCTTTAAGGACGATCCCGACCTGCCCGGCAGGTGGAAGCGGATCGGACGCTTTGAGGATGGTCGAATCTTTCCGCCCGACGAAAAGATCAAGGAGATCTCCGATGACGAGCTGGTCCTTCTGCCCGGCGGCGCGTGTTTCTACAAATATTTCTGGACGAAGGGCGTGATCTGGCGCATTCATCCGACCTATCTCCTTGCGCTGCCGAACGGCTACCGTATCGAAACGGTCGGCGACAAAGCGGTGCTGTATCTCGATTACGTCAGCAACGCCTGCATTGACGAAGGGGCGCCGTCGGTCTGCCTCGTCTATGAACAGACCTTCCGGGGTGCCTTGACCGAAATGGAAGCAAGGAAGCACATCGACCGCGTCGATCTGCCGTACGTGCCGGATCCCGACGTGCTCGGCGTATGGGAAACCTGCGATTATGTCCCCCGCATCGAGGATTTTGACGAGCAGAAGCAAAGAACTCCGGAAAAGGATTTTTGGATCCTGCGGCTGCATTTCCACGAACGGGGACTGCTGACGCGCACGCAATTGCAGGAAATGAACCGGAAAAACGTGCTGCTGAAATACACGAAGGGCACGATCCTCAACGAGCAGGATCTGACCGCCGAAGCATATCAGATCAAACGCATCGGAAAAACCGACTATCTCTTCGTGCAGCACAAATCAGGAGACTACTATTACGGCGGGAAAACTCCGCAGTATTACGTTTTCAAAAGAGAAGGAATTGACGGGAGGAAGACGGAATGAACTTTGAAAAATCAGACCTCAGACTGCTGAAAAAGTATTTTTCAAGACGTCTGAAAACTGTCTTCGGCGCTGCGTTTCTCATTGTCGGGATCGCCGCGCTGATCGTCTGGATATTCGTCCGGAATGGCGGACCGATCGGCTTGCCTGTGGGCGCGCTTTGCGTAATCGCGGCAATTATTCTGTTTTTGGGAGGGGTCAGCGACGGCGCTTTTGACGAAACGCTTGAAAAATACGCGCTTGTCCCCGACAAGGTCACCTGCGCGTTCGATCTGAAAGTCAAACCTGCGCACGCCGGAAAAGACGGGAAGATCAGAAGTGCGAGATTTGTTGTAGTTACTATTCTAAACTTTTGCGTAAAGTGTCTACAAATTCGTTTTTCTCTTCTCCGTCAAACAGAATATCAATTATCTGCGCTGCTTTACTTAAATATGTCGGATCATTTTCCTCTTCACAAAGCGCTTTCAAATGATGAGCGATCACCCAAGCCATTGGAGTGAGCGCTTCTCGCGCCGCAGTTTTTCGCCCTTCTCCGTGAAAAAAATATACCAAGGCGTTTTCACGTGATTTATATAGATTCGGCAGTTTTTCGGCTTGTTCCAGCGCTTTTTCACGTTCGCCGACTTTCCAGTAAGCAAAGCATATATTATACATAGTTGCTCCGCGCACTTCGGAATCTTCTCCGTACCGCAGTATCTGCTCCTGCACCGCTATGGATTCCCGGAGATTTTTTAGTTTTTCCTCGTCGCTTCCCTCTAATTTTTCAAGCGAAGTTGAGAGTTGAACAAGAAGGAGTGCATCGTTTGGAAAGGTTTTCAATGAGCTGCGCATCAATGCAACATTTTCGGAATGCTTGCCTGCTTTATTATTCTCAGCCCATGTTCTATTGATTTCAAGGTATTGATCCCTCATTTCAAGTTCACTGATACCGAGCAATTCATCAATGCTGACCTTGAAATAATTTGCAAGTGCAGGCAGCATCGTTATATCAGGATACCCGTCTCCACGTTCCCACTTGCTTATAGATTGAAATGAAATTCCGAGATGCGCCGCTAATTCTTCTTGTGTCAGATCACGTTCACGGCGCATTTGCTTGATTTTTTTGCCTATCAACAAATCCATATTGTTTGTTCCTCCGTTAAGTATTATTTAGAAGCTTCTGCCTGAATTATAAACGAAATCAGACGCATTTTCAATAACTGCGAAGGAGATATGGTTCTACGATTGATTGAAAAATAATATTGCTGGTTGAGTGATCGCGAGGAAGATGATTTAAGAGACAACAAACATCATGAGGCGGGGAGATCAACTCCCCGCCTCATTGAAATTATTGCGGATAAATTAGCGTCATAAGGGACTTTTTCTGTTCCTCCGGTGGAAGTTTCAGCTTTCCGTTATTTAAAAGCGTCGTGATACAATGGAGGAGAAACCAACCGTCTGCATAGAATATATACTGCATTTCGTACTCTTTCAGCTTTTTCAAGTGAGCAGGTAAGGTTTCAATCGCTTTCTTTACATACGGCGCTTTCAGCGCGTCAAATTCTGCTTTGTGATTTTCTTTTATCTTGTCTCCAATAGATAACAAACGATCTTTTATTCTTGTATCTGCAAGCCAGACGAATTGCCACGATGATCTGATACAGCCATCTTTTTCACAGAATTTGATAAGTCCGCGTTCCGCAAGCCACGCATAATCCTCTTTTGAAAGAACACCGCCCTCATCCTCGCACGAAAACAGCGAAAGTACACGCCTTGATTCCTCGGGATACATCATCACGACAGAGGCGTCGTTACTTGACCATTTCGAATGTATCTGCCACAGGACGTTTTTATCAAAGCTGTTCCACATGGGACCAAACCAGTTGTTCATATAAACATAGTCCGACGGTAGATTCATAACTGTCGGCATGACTGATGCATGGATAATGTTATGCCCTCCATCGGGCCGCCTGGTTGCAACTTCT
>JAFTCT010000035.1 GCA_017454525.1 Clostridia bacterium | reverse complement strand
TTTGGCGAATACGCCAAATGAAACACCCCCTTTTCTCCGGTGTGCAAAACGGAGCGTTCTATTGAATTCCGGTACCTATAAAACCGTTCAGCCGAACAGCCCGCCGATCTTGGAGATCGCGCCGCCGATGCCGCTCTGTCCGCCGAGCTTCTCCTGAACGCCCGAAACGACCTTCGAGAGAACGTCGCCCGACAGTTCCTCGCCGATGATCCTTTTGACCGCCGCCTTGGGGTCGCTTGTGAAGGACGCGGCGATCGAGGGATCGCTCTGCACTTTGTTGAACACTTTTTCGATCAATGCCTTGATATCCATATTGACACTTCCTTTCTTTGAACGGAAGAACGATCTCTCCCGACGTACCCAGTATAGCACTTTTTCCCTGCCGTGTCAATCGCGCACGGCGTTTTTTGTTCATTTTCCCGCATGACAATTTGCGCCGCCGTACTTGAAAAAAGCGCCGGATAATGGTATAATGATCAAAACGAACGTAAAAGGGCGGTTTTGCATCATGGAAAAGATCGTCATCCTCGACTGCGGGGGACAGTATACCAAAGTCATCGACAGAAAAATAAGGGAACTCGGCGTTTATACCGATCTGAAACCGATGGGCGTTCTCGCAAAGGAACTGGAAGAGTATAACGGCGTCGTTTTGAGCGGCGGACCGTCGAGCGTCTGGTCAGAGGGCGCGCCAGAGTTCGACCGTGCGATCTTCGATCTCGGCAAACCGACGCTCGGGATCTGCTACGGGATGCAGCTGATCTGCGATACCTTCGGCGGCGTCGTGGCGCCCGGCGTAAAGACCGAATACGGTCAGGTCGAGATCGACGTCGACCCGTCCTGCCCGCTCTTCAAGGGTCTGTCAAAACGGGAAAAAGTGCTCATGAGCCACGGGGACGCCGTCAAAAAACTGCCCGGCGGTTTCTCCTGCGTCGCTTCGACCGGGGGCGTGGTCGCCGGGATCAGCGACGAAAAACGCAAGATCTACGGCGTGCAGTTCCACCCCGAGGTGGATCTGACCGAGCACGGGATCACGGTCTTTGAGAATTTTCTGCGCGGCGTCTGCCGGCTGAAGGAGACCTACGCGCTTGAAGACCGCATCGAGACGTCGGTCAATATGATCCGCAGCCGCGTCGGAAAGGACGGGCGGGTGGTCGTACTGGTTTCCGGCGGCGTCGATTCCGCCGTGACGGCGGCGCTGCTCTGCCGCGCCCTCGATCCCGACCAGGTCTACGGCATCCACATCGATCACGGCCTGATGCGCGCGCATGAATCGGACGCCATCTGCGAAAATCTGGCGAAACTCGGACTGAAGCACATGAAGCGCATCAACGCCGAGGACGCCTTCTTCCACACGCCGCTCGTCATCGACGGAAAGCAGTATAAGCCGCTGTGCGAGACGACCGATCCCGAGGAAAAACGGGCGATCATCGGGCAGATGTTCTTTGAAGTGACCGAGGAGGCGGCAAAGGAACTGCACCTCGATTTCACCAAGGATTTCCTCGCGCAGGGCACGCTGCGCCCCGACCTGATCGAATCGGGCAACCCTGACGTTTCGGGTTACGCCCACAAGATCAAGACGCATCACAACGACGTCGGCGTGATCCGGCGGCTGCGCGACGCGGGACGGGTGATCGAGACCAACTGGGACTGGCACAAGGACGAGGTGCGCCGCGTGGCGAGGATGCTGGGACTGGACGAGGAGATCGCGATGCGCCAGCCCTTCCCGGGTCCGGGACTGGGCGTGCGGATGATCTGCTGCGACCGCCCGGAGCCGCTGCCGCCGCTTGAGGAGACCGACGCGCTTTCGGCGTTCGTGAAGGAGCGCACGGGCGGACGCCTGTCCGCCGAGATCGGACCGATCCGATCGGTGGGCGTGCAGGGCGACTGCCGGAGTTATAAACAGCCGGTGTTCCTCTACGACCGGGCAAACACCCCGCCGGAGGACCTGAACTGGGAAGAAATGATGCAGATCGCGCGCGATATCCCCAACAGATTTCCGTTTGTCAACCGCGTCGCCTTCTGCCTGTCGGGCAGCGCGAACGGACTGACGCACTGCGACGGGATGCATATCTCAAGGCAGACCGCGGATCTGCTGCGCCAAATCGACAGCGCGGCGATCCCCTGCTTCAAGGGCGCGAAGATCGCGCAGAGCTTCGCCGTTCTGTTCCCGGTCTCCAAAGACCCGAAAAAGAGTTATTCCTGCGCGCTGCGCGCCGTCTGCACTTCCGACTTCATGACCGCCGTCAGCGCCCGCCCCGGCAGGGACTTCGACGTTTCCGCCCTCTACTGCGCCGTCGACGCGATCAAAAGGACCTGCGGCGCCGAGATCTCGAATATCTACTACGACCTCACGGGCAAACCGCCCGCAACGGTGGAGTGGGAATAACGCGCTTGTTTGATCCCGTCCGACTGATCCTTTTTTCCTTTCCTGAAGGCGATCCGTCTGATTTTATTAAAAAACCTTGTAAACCGATCGGATCCGGTCGGAATACAAGGTTTTTTCTTTTCTCTCTCAAACCGACCCCTTCCGTCGGCGTGATATGCGTGATCGGCATGGATCACCTTCGTGTTGATCTGTCCGGATTGAAAAACAGTAAGGATCGAAAACGAACCAAAAGAACAAATGCGGATATAATGCAATAATGATCAAAAAAATACAAAAATGGAATGAAAAAGAGTGCGACGCACTATTCGCCATGCTGCGCGGCGAGGGCATAGAGCGGTTGAACTTTACCGTCTACGGTCTTGCGGATTATCACGATCGGTTCGCCGGCAGAAAAGGCGATCATGAACTGATCTTCCGGATGATGAAAGCGGCAGGGGGTGTTTCATTTGGCGTATTTGCGCAAAATGAAACACCCCCGTCGACGTTTTGCTCCTCGGCTCACGCCTCAGTTTTGTCATATTGTTAGACAATAAGCGTTCGCCTGTCCGGTCAAAACCGCAAAAGTCGCGCAAAACGGACGGGATCCCGACCATCCGTTTTGCGGGGGCTGCTCATTTGCAGGCAAATGAAACAGCCCCCACCGCAAGAGTTCCGTTGACTACTGAAAACGTTTTGCAAGCCGACGCGCTTGTCAACAGTCTGAGAACGTCGGGATGTGAAAGCGTCAGTCTGTTCATTCCGAACGGGGAGGGACGCGGGAAACTGCTGTCCCCCGTTCGCCTCGATCTGAACGGATATATGCGGATCTCTTCCGCGTCTCAGCCGCTCCTCAATCGAAAGATCTACCGGACGGAAGAGGAATGGCTGAAACCCCTGGCGCGGGATGTGAACAGCAGCGGATGATCCTGATCTCGCTCAGACCCGACAATATCGGGCGATATGAAAAACAGGGCGCCCTTTCGGTTCTCCGCGAAACGGAAGCGCTGGACGACAACTATTACGCCGCGTTTCCGGCATTCAGAGAACTCGCCGCAGAATACGGAGATCCGCACGGCGGCAGGCTCTACGGGATCAGGGATCTGTATCATCATTACAGGATGCGTTACGCAGAGGATCACGGGATCCGCGTTTACGACGTTACAGACGAACGGCAATCGGGCAGCAGGCGGTTCTGAACGATCCCGAACAGCCTGCGCGCCGCGCGGGGCGCCGCGCAGAAAACGGCAAAAATCGTTTCGTTAGGAAAAATTTTCGTTTTTCCTCTTGATTGTTTGCGCTCTTTGTGATACAATAACGCTCGCAATGTTCCCGTAGCTCAGCAGGATAGAGCGTCCGCCTCCTAAGCGGAAGGTCAGCGGTTCGAATCCGCTCGGGAACGCCAAAGGGGAGGGGACGACCGCACCGGCGGTCGTCCCCTCCCCTTTGGCGTTATCGCCGCTGTACGCCGCTGACCTCAAAAACGCGCAGCGTTTTTTAAGGAGATCGCAATAACCGTAAAGGGAACGAAAACGCATCGGCGATCTCCGGTAGCAGGTTCGAATCCGCTCGGGGACGCCAAACGCCTTGAAGTCATTGACATTTCAGGGCGTTTCTTTTCATTTTTTTGTGGTGGAAATCTTCATTATTCGTCGCGGGGAATGCTCTATCCATTTCTGCTGCTTCACCGTTCTAATTTGCCTGATGGACAGAATGGGATAGGGGCACTTTAACGCTGGTATCCAGCCCATAATGTTTTGCGCCGTGCCACGGGGACCGTGATAGAGGATGATTATTTGTTCTCATAGAAACTCCTTCCTTTGCTTTCAGAGCATAAAAATAGGGGCTGTAAAATAACGCCGCCCAAAAAACAAAAGGATCTCTTTGCGGAGGTCCTTTTTGCTTAGAACTTCAAAAACACGGTTTTGGGAAGAAAATGGGCAACTTCAAAAGACCGGCGGCGAAACATCGTTTTTTTTGCTCCGGGATTGTGAGCTGCAATTGATATTTATAGGGTCTTACGCTTTGTTGAATTTCTCCTTCGGCTGCTTGCATCGCGGACATCTCCAGTCGTCCGGCAGATCTTCAAAGGCGACGCCGTCGTGCTCGGCGGGATCGTAAACGTACCCGCAGATCGAGCAAACATATTTACCGCTGGCCTTCTTTTCGGAAAAATCGACCTCGGCAAGCACCGTGGGGACGGGATGATCGAGATCCATCAAGCGCTTTGCTTCAAGGTTTTCATATCCCTGAGGCGTGTGCGTTCCGCAATAGACGGTCGGATTGTTTTTCACAAATTCACGGACACGGTCGAGCGTTTCACGGGCGGCGGCGAGATCTTCAAATACGACGGAAAGTTTGTTTTCGTACAGCGCCTCGTCAACGTAGGTAATGTCGCCATGGAGCATATAGAACAGTCCGTCGTTTTCGACGATCACGATGCTGTTGCCGTTTGTGTGCCCTTTGGCTTTGATATAATAAACGCCGTCCGCGATCTTCTGGCTCGCTGGGAAATTGCGATATGCTCCGTCGGTAAAGCAGACGGGAACGATGTTGTCAAGCCTCTGCAGCTCTGTCGCAGACGTTTCGTCGGCGTTCACGTAGATCTTCGCGTTCGGGAAAGAGCGCAGTTCTCCAGAATGGTCGGCGTGCTTGTGTGTGAGCAGGATCTTCGTCACCTGTTCCGGCTTGTAGCCGAGAGCGGCAAACGCTTCCATGTAGCTGCAGATGTCCTTTCCAGTAAAGAGCGGACTTTTTTCGTCCGGCACTTCTTCCGGCGTACCGGCAGGAAGACCGGTGTCAACGAGGATCACTTCATCTCCGGTGTCGATCAGGTAGTTCTGCAGACTTCCGCGATAGCGGATAGAAGGATCAAACTTGTCCGCGCCTTCCTCTCCGCCGAAGACGAATGGCTGGGTATAAAAACAGTCTTTTCTGAATTTTACTGCTTTGATAATCATATTCGTTTCCTCCATATGATTTACTTCACCGCAGGTTCCCACTTGCAGCGAACGGGAGAGACGATAGAGCCGTCTTTTTTCATAGCTTCCATTGCCTTGTCCACGGCTTTTCTGTCAAGTCCTGTCAGTTCGGCGATCTTGCCTGCGTTCAGCGGCTCTCCTGCTTTCTTCATAGCCTCTAAAATGATTTCCTTTTCGTTCATGGCGATTTCCTCCTGTATAATAATTTTTTAATCCGCAATATCCACGTCCGGTACGATCAGAATGTCGTATTCCGGATAGAGATCTTTCATTTCACCGTACATTGTTTCAAGCGCTTCCTTGCGGTCAACGTCAAAACTGACCACCACGTCGAAACGGACGGTTTTTTTCTCTGTGTCAGCGTAGAAGCCGTGCATCTGGAGCGCCCAGTCGTGCGCCATGACTGTCTTCTGCACCGTGTTGCGCATCTGCGCCGCCTCGTCGTCGGAAGTATTGAACGAATAAACGCCGATGCCTGTTAGGATGACTCCGGTTTTATGAAAAACGTCAGTCTGTATCTTTCTTGTGATCCTGTCCACGTCGTCAACGCTGAGGTTATCCGGCAGTTCGATGTGTACCGAGCCGTAATTCTTGTTCGGGCCGTAGTTGAAAAGCGTCACGTCGTAAGCGCCGAGCACCGCGTCTTCCGCACAGATGATCTCTTTCAACTCCTTAGTCGTTTCCGCATCCTCGCGCTTGCCGATGATGTCGTTCAGCGTTTCGATCATCATTTCTATACCGGCTTTGATGATAAAGCCCGCGATGATCACACCGACGTATGCTTCAAGCGAAACGCCCCAGATCAGATATACGATTGCCGAAGCAAGAACGGAAGAAGAAAGGATTGCGTCAAACAGCGCGTCGGAGCCGGATGCGACAAGTGCTCCGGAATTGACTTTCTTTCCCTGTTTTTTAACGTACATTCCGAGAATCAACTTCACAACGATCGCAACGGATATGATAATGATCGAGACGGTGCTGTAGTCCGCCGCTTCGGGATGAATGATTTTCTTTATTGATTCCACGAGTGACGTAATACCGGCATAAAGGACAAGTGCGGCAACGATCATGGAGCTGAGATATTCTATCCTGCCGTAACCAAGCGGATGCTTTTTGTCCGGCTGTTTTGCGCCGAGCTTCGCGCCGATAATCGTCACGACGGACGAGAGCGCGTCGGACAGATTATTTACTGCGTCAAGAATGACGGCAATCGAGTTCGATACCAGCCCGACGAATGCCTTGAAGCCAACGAGCAGGATGTTGGTAACGATACCGACTATACTTGTCTTTACGATCGCTTTTTCTCTATTTGCCGCAAGAACAGTTATGTCATTTTTATTATCCATATCATTTCACCCAGGAATTTTTTCCTATTCCTCCCGTTTATTCTGTTTATCTAGTAACTCGTACAGTAATTCGTATAGCGTTTGTGCCTTTTCCGGAGTCAGTTCAATGCAGTTGCCTACGTTCAAAGGAATATCCTTTGCAAGAAACTGAAGATCCTTTCCTGACTCGGTTAAAGAAATAACAACGACACGGTCGTCATTTTCGCTTCTGCGCCTGTCGATATAACCTGCGGTTTGCATCTTTTTTAGCAGCGGAGTCAGAGTTCCGTTGTCGAGCATCAGTGTATCGCACAGTTCGCCAACCGTCACAGTCTTTTTCTCCCATAGGACGAGAAACACAATATACTGCGTGTATGTCAACCCAAGCGGTTTTAGATATGGAGTATAGAGATTTGTTACACTTCTCGCAGCGGCATAAAGCGGAAAACAAAGCTGATTTGAAAGCTTCATAGCCTCCTGATAGTTGTAATCCATGGGCTTAACCTCCAAATACATTTGATGATATTATATTTTATCGAATGTTTTCGAATTTGTCAAGAGGCTTATGAAGTTTTCTTCTCTGTCTGTTATCTTTTCGCAACCGTTCTCGCAAGATTGACAGCCATCATAGTGTTCAGAATTATTTGACACGCTTGTCAACGGACTTCCCAATTGATTTACAAATACCCGCCGAAAGACGTCCGAAAGATCGAGGAAAGATTGCCGAAAACCGCATAAATATCGGCTGATAGACGCGAAAAAGAGCCCGCACAGATCTCTCCATGCGGGCTGACATTGCACTTTACCCCACCCCCTGAAAATGTTGCAATGTTGCAACATTGGATCAGGGCTTTTCTTTTGGGGACCTCTAAATAATCATAGCACATCCGGACAGCAATGCTTCGGCGGCTGTTTTGCCGCATAACTGCGTTGCCAAATTTCACAATACACAAAGTATTGTTTCAATTTGTACGCCTTGTTCTGCGGCAAAACAGCTCGCCGCCGGACGCACTCTGA
>JAFTCT010000034.1 GCA_017454525.1 Clostridia bacterium | reverse complement strand
GTGTTTCATTTGGCGCAAATACGCCAAATGAAACACCCCCTTTTGAGGTCTATGCAATACAATTCTTCGCCGAACCGTTCGGTCAACAGCACCAAGGCGGCGATATCCGAAATATCGAGCATCAACCGGCAGACCTCGTCTGTGATCGGCTGCAGCAGTTGTTCGATCTCGTTGTAGGTGTGCTCGTCAAAAACGGGGAAATTCGCTTCAAGCGCACCGTCATTTACGGCCACATACCCTTCCGAAACCGCATAGTCAACGACCGACTTAGAAACGCAAGGTACAAGATCGCCATTGACCGCTGCATTAGTGGTTGTCGGTGTAATCGTTTCCCTTAAAGGGCAGAGCGCGTACGACCGGTAAGAACGCTTACGCTTTTTGTTCTTCCATTTTCAGGGCGTCAACGATTTATGATGATCCGCCTATCCTTTCGTCACAGACGCATATACGCCAAGAGAGATCAGCGCAGCAAGGCACGAGAAAACGACGCAAAGAGCTGCAAGCGCGATTTTTTTACAGGAAGACAGCTTTTGACTTCTGAAAATCAGAAAGATCGCCGCAACGCTTCCGATACCCGCCGCCGCGCAGATGATGCGCAGCGCGGCGTTCGCGTTCTTAATGAACACAAAAAGCGGCGCCACGACAGCAAACAAACACATCCAGAGTTTGATTTCGAGTTGAAAGCGCGTCGCAAAGTTTTCTTTTCCGTTATCTATTGCCGCGCCGTTATCAAGCAGCGTGAAGCTTCCGTTCCGGAAGATCAGCGTCAGCTTCAATTCTTCCCACAGGATCTCATGTTTCAGCTTCGGCTCAAAGCCCTTCTCAAATTCCGCATAGCCGTATTTGATCCCGTCGATATAAATCAAAACGGGAACAAACCGGTTGTTGTGATACACTTCGATCCTGTGACCGCCGCAGTTCCATTCAAAATGAGAGACGTAGTTGTTTCTTTCGTCCATATACTTGTTTCTTCCGTCTACACTTTCATAAAATAGGGTCCGAGACTGTGTTCGTGCGTTTTCATATAGACCCAGTCAAAATCCTTTGACACGACGTACACTTCAACGTATTTGTCAAGCGCCGCCGCGCTTTTCTGCTCATAGGTGACCTCTTTTGTTCTCTCCGGCTCTCCCGACCAGTCCCGCTCGAGATATTCGGCGCCCTTTTTGTCGGCGCGGTCGTAGGCTTTTCTCGCTTCGTCGCCTGACAAATACCGCTCCCGCGGCAGCAGTTCATACGAAAACAGATGCCAGAGGTAGTTTTCGTATTCGTCGGTGGAAAGGACGTACTTTTTTATCAGTTTTTCGGGCACCCCCGCGGCGAAGACTGCAAGAAAGCGTTTTGTGAATTCTGATATCGTCATGTTGCTGTTGCCCCCATCTATTCGCAAAGACAGTTATAATGTCGAAACTGAATCTGTTTTTTTCTACTTTATATCCGCCGGATCGAGCCAGTAATCATATTCTATCCATAGATCCGGAGAAATTGAATCTTTCAGCATTCCGTAGGTCGTATAGGTGATATACTCCTCTGTTTGCAAAGAAAGTGATGCAAAGACGATTTCTTTGGATTTCATACCTTGTTTTATGACGATCTCCATAAAAACATAGGTTTTATTATAGGCAATTCTGACGATTTTGTTGTCCTCCCCGGTTATACAACCGTTGTTTGAATGTAAGGAGGTTGCGCTTGCAGAACCGCTGACGATCGTATATTTTCCGTTTATAATGTCACGTGTATAGTTCGTAATGCCGCTGCATGATGTAAGCAATACGATTATAAGAATTATTGCTGCGATAAAAAAAGATTTTTTGTATTTATGAAAGCGTTCGGTGTATTCCTGTCCGGTCATCTGTTTTTCTCCTTGCGTTTGTTCTTTTTACAGATCCGATTATAGCATATTTCCGTATAGAAGTCAATTATCCGATTATCCCTGAAACCCTGCAATTATCCCAACCTCTTGCATTTCGCTTTTCAATGTGATAAAGTGGTATCGGAAGGATAAAGATGACAGAAAGGAGGAAAAGAAAATGAAAGAAAAAACCTTGTATATTTCAAACGGAAGTCTGACCTTTATTCATCTTCAAATACATCATTGTCCGAAGTGCGGCAAAAAGCTTGAACCGTACTTTATAATCGCAAACGCAGGCAGCGACACGGCGCGCAGATTCGGGTGCGATCTTGAAGCGGACGGGAAAAAGCCGGTCAATCTCGTGATCCGCTGCTTCCGCTGTCCGGAATGCACCGCGTACGTCCCGCTGGAGGACGTGAAAAGGGCGGAGGGAACGGTTGCCGCGCGCGCTTGACAATCCCGCATTTTTCGTGGAGATCATCTTGCCGTTTATAGATCGATTATCCCAAAACACCTGCAATTGTCATAACCCATTGAAAAGTATGGATCAAAGGAATACAATGAAGGCGGAATGACTGTGGCGAAAGATTTTTGAAAAATCTTTTCAGCATTTGTGTTTTTTGTCGTTTTTTATAGTGAAAGGTGAAACTGCCTATGAAAGGAGACTGTATGGAGAAGCTTACGGACGAAAGGATCGTCGATCTGTTTCTTGAGCGCAAAGAGCAGGCGATCCATGAAACCGAAAAGAAATACGGACGGTATCTCTTGACGACGGCAAAAAACATTTTGGGCGACGAGGAGGACAGCCGGGAGTGCGTCAACGACGCGCTGTTCCAGTTGTGGACGCACATCCCGCCGGATTGCCCGAAAAGCTCTTTCAAGGCGTATATTTCCCGCGTTGCGCGAAATCGGGCGATCGACCGCGCGAAGGAGCAAGGGCGCCAAAAAAGAGTTCCGTCGGAATTCATCGCTTCCTTAGACGAACTGTCGGAGTATCTTGAAGACGCGGAAAACGTGGAGAAGGAGTACGACGGTATTCTGTTGAAGGAATGTCTCAATCGTTTCATCCGTTCCCTAAGCAAGCGGAAGAAAACGATCTTCATCGGCAGATTTCACTTTTTCTACAGCGTTTCCGAAATAGCCAAAACGCTCGGATGTTCCGAGAGAACGGTTTTTTCGGAGCTTGCCGAAATGAAACGGCAGCTGAAAAACAAATTGAGAAAGGAAGGGTTTTACAATGATTAAAAAGAGTTTGGAAAAAGCGCTTTTTGAGATGGACCCGGAAATCGTAGACGAGGTCGCAAAGGATCTTTGCGAGAAACGTCTTGAGATGGAGACGACAAAAGTGAAAACTATAAATTTCAAAAAGCGCATCGTCCTGATCGCCGCTGCCGCGGCGTTGGTGATCGCCGCGGTGATGATCCCGCTCGTGGTGATGATGTCAAGGAAACCGGAACCGTCTGAACCTGTCGGGAGTACAACGGGCGAAGAAGAAAAATCAACGCCGACAAAGACTACGAGCGGTACGTTTGAAATCGTCCAAAGCGGAAGTTATGAATCCGTATTTATAGATGACAGCAGTAGTCATCCCGGTTTCTCGGCAGGAAGAATTGATTTTTGGGGTGTTTTGGGTGCAAGGGAAAACAATCCGAATGCTCGCCTGCACATTCAAGTATCGTTTGGAGGAGCGACATACAATTGTGAATACTCCGGGCATTCATCAACGCCTAATGATTATGACTATGGAATTGATTACTATTTTATCGAAGACACTGCGGAAACTGATATTTCAATGATCATGATTGAACGGGAAACTGAAAAACTAAGAGGCGTAAGATATATTACAAAAGCAGATATATTTGAACCTGTTTCAAAAAGTGCTATCGAGCAGCACAGAGCTCATGCAAAAGAGATCGCCTCCTTGTTTATTTCGGTTGAAGAATATGATTTATCAGAGGCGGATTACGTCTACGGTAAATCCGAACCGGGATTAACAAAAGTTCCTATGCTTGTTTACACATTTGTAAAGAAGGTCGGAAGTATTAAAACCAGAGACAAGGTGGTCATTCAATTAACGCCCGGAGGAGATCTCTTAGGTATTGAATTGTCAGATATCGGACGATATGATGAGATAGAGTCCGGCGTAAAAATCAATGAAAAAAAGCTGAATGATTCGATCAAGGATTTGATGAGCGGAAATTATGATCTTAATGATTGTAAATATGAAGTTAAAGATCGGTGGTTGACTGTTTCTTTTGATGGTAAACTGTTGATCGTATCTGATGTTTTTTTGACAAAAAAGGATGGCGTTATTTCTTATAAGACTATTATAACAGAGGTGTGACGCTGAATTAGTTAAAAAAGTTGTGACCGATCCGATTTTTTGCGTGACTATATAGGTGGATGGGAAAAAGGAGGTGACAAACATGGAAGACGAAAAAATCGTACAATTGTACCTGCAGCGGAGCGAGGAGGCGATCGCCTGTACGGAGCAGAAATACGGCGCGTACATCGGCGCGGTATCTCTGAACATACTTGGAAACCTTGCGGATATGGATGAAGCCAAAAATGATATTCTATTGGCGATGTGGAACAGCATTCCGCCGATCGTTCCGGAGAATCTGAAAGCGTTTTTGACGACGGTCGCGCGCCGCGTTTCGCTCAATTTGCTGCGCAGCAAAAAAAGACTAAACGGTTTTCTGCTTGACGTTTCCTTTGAAGAACTCGACGAGTGCATGCCCGTCAGGGCGAGCACGGAGGACGCGTTTGACGCAGAGGAACTGAAAAGAACGATATCTTCCTTCCTGTCCACTTTGTCCGACGATGAGCGCAGGATCTTTCTCTGCCGGTATTTCTACGGCGACAGCATCAAGAAGCTTGCAAAAGACTTTTATTTCACGCAGAGCAAGATCAAAATGACGCTGAAAAGAGTAAGAGAGAAATTGCGCGTCACTCTTGAAAAGGAGGATCTTTATCTATGAAAAAAGAAGAATTCAGAAACGATCTTGCAAAGACCTTGATCGAGCTTGACGACGACACGCTGCTTGACGCAAAGGATCCCGCATATTTCACCCGCCGCCGCAGGAGCAGACGCAGAGCGCGCACGTTGATCGCTCTTGTAGCCGCCTTTGCGCTGCTTGCCGTCAGTCTGCCGCTTGCGCTGTTCTTAAACAAAGCGCCCGAGACGCCGATCGGCACGGTCAGCGATTTCTCGACAGAAGCGCTTCCTTTTGCTCAGTCGTCTACACTTGGTAATGGCGGCGGCGCGGAATATGCGGATTTCGGTGTGAGTCTGATCGCGCGTGCGGTAAAAATGCTGCCCGACGACTACCTGCTGTACGGTTATCACGAAGACAAGACGTTCCGGATCCATGAAATGGAAACGGTGACATCACCCGGCGCGCCACAGATGCCCGCGTCGTTTTATCTGCTTCTGCCAGAGGAATACGCCGTGGATCTGACGGCGTATGAAAAACTGGCGCTCTTCGTGATCCCGCAGCTCTGCCACGAGGACGCCGTGGTATACAACAAAACCGAAAGCCGCGCGGAGTCGCTTTCGCTCATGCTCTTCGGCGGCACCTCCTACGGCGGGATCGGCGGTATGAACTGCTGCAAATTCGCCGCGATCAGGGACGGGAAGATCGACGCTTCGCTCTGGAGCGCGAACGAGACGTGGAAACGCGATACGGCGTATTCTCTTGAAAAGTATCTTGACGGAGAAGCGATTTTTACTGTGTACAGGTCTTATGTTGACCCTGCACAGAACAAGACCGTAAAACAGGACAGCGGCTATAACGATATTCTGGAGGCGGTGAAAGCCGCAAATGAAAACGACGAGCATTTCAGAACGAGAACGATCCGGAGCATAGACCAAGCGACGAGCGCCGAAGCGATCAGGGTGCTTCAGACGGTCAAGCCCTTCGATCACGGCGTTTACGTACCGGATATCAACGCCCATTATCTTGCCAAAGACCCCATGCAGTTTCAGTACAGGCGATATATCAACGGCTTCGCCACGAGCGAATACTACAACATTATGGATAACAACCATGTTCAAACGCCTGAGCGCGTTTTTACCGACGAGGATCTCAAGTCCCTGCCTGACGCCGCCGGCGCGATGGACGCCGTAAAAAGCAAATATGACGAAGGCGGGATCGTTCCGCCGCATTTCACGGCCGAAGGCGCAACAACGGTGCAGAACGCGTTTTTCGGCTGGTACGCAAAAACCGATCGGGGCGTGTTCTTCGTTGTCAAGGTGATGTGGCTGATCACCGCAAAGAATATGTGGCACTACGACGATTGCTACTTTATTACGTCGAACAACGGTGCGGATCTGAAAGAGATCTCACGCGACGATCTGCTTGAAATACTCGGAAATGACAATTCTTTCGTATATCAGGATGAGTACAACGCTGTCAAACCTTACTGCTGATCCCGCTTTCCCGCCCCGGAGCGCCCGCTCCGGGGCGGTTTTCCTTTGCCTTCGTTTATCCCCGAAAACCTGCAATTATCTCGTCCTATTGAAATTTAAGATATAATCGTTTATAATGTACACAGCGTCAAAGTATTCTATTCAATTGAATCCGAACCACTCGGTGCTGTTTCATTCTGCAGGATTGTATAAGACTGCCCCGTCGGTTTTTTGTTTCGGACGACAAATTTTTTCTATGAATGTAATCAAAACGCATTTTTTCGATCTATAAGGGTGAAGCGCTTCAAAATGCAGGAAAGGAGGAAACGGCAGTGGAGGACGAGCGGATCATAGAACTGTTTTTTGAGCGCAGCGAGGACGCGATTACTTTGACTGCGCAAAAATACGGCGCGCAGATGAAACGGCTTGCCTTATCGATCACGGGTTGCGACGAGGACGCGGAAGAATGTGTAAACGACGCGTATTATGCCGCGTGGAACCATATTCCGCCGGATCGACCGAAGAATTTCGGCGCGTGGCTGATGAAAACCCTGCGCAATTTTTCAAATAAAGTCTGGGAAAAGAAAAACGCAGAAAAGCGCCGCGGGAATACTGCGGAGCTGACGAAGGAACTGGAAGAATGTATTCCGGACGCCGGGAGCGTCGAGGACGAAGTATTTGCCCGCGAGCTTTCCAAAAAACTTGACCGTTTTCTCGGTTCCTTGCCTTCAAAGGAAAGAAAAGTTTTTATGAAACGCTATTTCTGGTCGATGCCGATCGCCGATATCGCAAAAGAATACGGCGTACCGAAAAGCAGAATCGCCACGATGCTTTTCCGCACCAGGAAGAAATTCGGAAAAATGCTTGAGGAGGATTCATATGAAGGGAACTGATCTTTACAATGCGTTCGGCGAAGTGGATGATCGTTATATATCGGAATCTGCGCCCGCAAAAGAGCATATTACAATAAAAATGCCGCTTGGACGCGCGATTCTGATTGCCGCAGCCGCGGCGCTGGCGCTCGCGGCGGTGCTGATCCCGCTCGGGGTGATGATGTCAAAGAAACCCGAGCCGGTAGATCCGCCGGTTGTCACCAATTCCGCGAAAAGCAAAACCGAGGAACAGACCGCGCCGACGATCGACGATCCGACAAAGCCGACGGATGATCCCGTGACGCCGACAGACGAGCCGACGACGGGTGACGGGGATCATCTGAGAATTTACGCCGTTGCGCCCGAAGAGATCGATCCGACGGAAGAGCACTGCAAAGATGAAAAGAAAACCGGTCAAAGACGCACGGTCGTTTTTCTCGGCGTATCCTACGAAACCGAATACGCGGAAACATTTATAGACGAGGACGTCTATATGAACGGCGCCGACAAATACGCGGTGCTGGAAAACGGCTTTCCCAGTGGTTATTATTTTGTGCTTGATGAAGAAGACCGCATTCTCGAACTGCAGCTGGCGCTGAATATCGAAAGCATCTTCCCTTATCCGCATTCGGATCAGGAATTTGTGAATACGGTAAAGACGGTATTTGCGGATGAATTCGATTTTTCCGGGTATACCGGCGTGATTGTCGACTTTCATCCTGAGTCCAGCACAAAAAAGCCGAAAACCCTGACGTTTTACTGCACATATAACGGTTATACGATCGACAACACGCTCAGCTTTGAATTTTCATATGACATAAAAACACTGTTTCGTGCGGTCAACCGCTGGAATGCGCAGATCACGGAACAGACCTCTCTTCTTCCTTTGATCGACAGTAAGGATCTTGAGGAGGCGGCGGATGCGAAAATCAGAAATGTTCTTAACGGAAAAGGAGAATACGAATATACGATTCTTTCCAAGCAGATCACCAGAAGAGGCAAGGAAGTCTGCATCCTTCTAAACGTTGAAATCAGCATCGACAAAGGCGAACCGGAGGTCTGGGAACTGCGGGTTACCTCAGATCGCGCGGGGGAATACGCATTGCTTCAGGAGAAAGGGAAAAGCCTTTGCGGGCGGTTCGAATACAGGGAACAGGTACTGCTCGGCAGGATCGCTGACGGAGAAGAACACTTGACGGCGGAAATGATAGACAGGATCCTTGCCGGATACGGCGTCGATCCCCCCGATGATTTTGTATCCGTATTGAATCAGTTCTCATCCTATCAACCTTTTCCCGATTTCGTCGGCGGAAGCGGCGTGACGTTGCTTGAATTCTGGAAAGACGATCAGAGAAAAGAATTCATCTTGTTTATTTGGGAGCAAAAAGAAATATACGCGGTGAAAACAAACGACGACGGCAGTGAAACAAGCGTAAAACTGTACTGACCGGCGAAGCTTTTACGGTTTTGACATGAAAGGATCATCGGTTTTGATCAATTATCCCAAAATGATATCGTTTATCCCGACCTATTGATTTATATTGATTATTGTGATAGAATAATACTGTAATCATAGGGTAACGGGAGCGAATTATGGAACAAAAGAAGCCGAGAAAACCGCATTTCATAAGTCTGGTCAAACGCGGACTGTACGCCGTCGGCTGCACCGGAGCCACTGCCGTTTTATATAAGGACGACGTGGAGATTGCCCGTTTCAAGGATTTGTCGCCCTATTCGGACCAAGCGGCGATCTCCCCGAAGGAAGATCTTTTCGTCATCAGATCAGCAGTCGGAGAAATGGCGGTATATTTGACCGAACCGCCGCGCCTGCTCAAAAAATTTCGTTTTTCCGAGATCGAGGGACAGGATCAGGGATATTGTTTCTCGCCCGACGGCAAGTATTTTTTGAGCATTGAATTACAGGAACATCCGCTGAAAACCGTTCTGTCGATCTATGAAACCGCGAATTTCACGCTTGCCGGACGTCTGTTTGACGATGACGACCGCCTCTTTCTCGAAGAGATCGAATACGATGAGGATAAGGGAAATTATATGAAAAAACGTCACAACTATCCGTTATGCTTTCAACCCAACCCGGTCGTGCCGATAGGCGTGATCGTCTTTGCCGCCTTGCTTTTCAGTATCTGTATGTTTGTAGGCGGATCGGACGTCGTGGATATCCTGAAAATGCTTGCGTTCTTTTCGCCGGTCTTCCTTCTGACCGTATTGACGGCTCTTCGAACAAAGGTGATCGTTTTGAATGAAAACGAGATCAAGGTCGTCCGCCCATTCCGGACGTTTCACGTTCGGATCAATGAGATCACACATATCGAAGCCTATGAGATCACACGCTCTGGAAAGCATTACAAGGCGTTCGGCGGAACAAAGAAACTGTTCGGCTTCAACAGTATGTATTCCGGGCACGAGGAACTCTATTCGATCCTGAACGGGAGGAAGAACAAAAAGCGTAAGCGCGAAGGATAGGGAAGGGCATGAAAAAATTCAAAAACGTTTTTTCTGATCATTTGTCGAAAATCCAAATGCTGAACGTTTATTGCGGTTGGAATTAAATCAACGTACCGCTTATCGGCATTCTGCTCTCTCTTACACAGGCGGCGCGGCGCGGCTGGATCATCGGGCTTTGCGCTCTGATCGCGGGCTCCGCACTGATCGTATTCGCGGGTAAACGAAAATACGCTTTGTACAAAAGCATCTGTGAAGAGCGCGTCACCGTTAAACCGTCAAGGGCGGTCGTTGCCGACAGTATCTTCATCATTCTTTCGTTTGTTTTTCTGTGGGTCGTGCTGTTTGTCCCATATCCGTTTACGATAGAAGAATTCCTGCATCCTGAGCAGCAAGTTAAGATCCCATTCGTGAACGTCATCCTTTGCGCGGCTTCATTGATCCCGACGATTCTGACAAATAACAAAATGCTGAAAAAGAAATGATATATGATATCATAAAATCGCGCAACCGGATCGATAAAAATCGACCTTTATCAGTGAAGCGCTTCAAAAGACCGAAGAAAGGAGAACTATGGATGCAGGACGAAGAGATCATCGATCTGTATTTTGCGCGCAATGAGCAGGCGATCAGCGAGACCTCAAAGAAATACGGCAAAACGCTGACCGGACTGTCGCTGTCGATCACCGGGAACGGAGAGGATGCAAAGGAGTGTGTCAACGACGCCTATTTCGACGCCTGGAAGCGTATTCCCCCGGTACGCCCTGTGCATTTTCTCGCCTGGCTCTCAAAAATCGTGCGCAGTTTTTCCTACAAGATCCTTGAAAAGAAACACGCGCAGAAGCGGGGCGTGACGCTCGAACTGACAGAAGAACTCGCGCAATGTCTGAAATGCGAAGAAACCGTGGAAAGCGCCGTTGACGCGCGGGCTTTGTCGGCGCTCATCGACCGCTTTGTCCGCGATCTCGACGACAGGAGCAGAGACGTCTTCATGAAGCGTTATTTCTGGTCCTGCCCGATCGGTACGATCGAAAAAGAGACCGGATACAGCGCAAGCAAGATCAAATCCATACTTTTCCGCGCGAGAAAGAAGTTGAAGAACGAGTTGATAAAGGAGGGATTTATTTGAAAGAAAAGGATCTGCTTGACGCCGTCGGACAGGTCGGCGACGATCTGATAGAACAGTCCGCGCCCGGGGCGCACGAACAAAAGAATAAGAAGGGAAGAAAGGTCGTTTTCAGAACGCTTCTGACCGCCGCGGTGCTGCTGATCGCCGCCTTGGTGACGTTTTCGCTTGCGCTCTACTTCAGCAGAGCCCCCGAGCCGGTCGATCCGCCCGCAAACACGACCGTCGCTTCGCCACTGACCTCCGAGCCGACGCCCACGAAAACGAACGATTCACCGCAGAAGAAGATCGGGTCGCTCGGAAACGATCCCGCGGCGTATAGTATGCGCAGCAATCCTGCAAATACCGTGATCGACTATGCGCAGCACGAACCGCCGCCCATGGTATTTCCGATATACGATATCTGGCAGGGAAGCAATATCGTGGTGAAAGTCCGGTTGATCGAACTCTTACCCGGCGAATATCAGATCCCCGGTATGTATCAGAGCGCCGTTTTGCGTTTTGAGGTGCTCGAAGCAATGTACGGAAACGCGGTCCCCGACGAGATCTGCCTTTCCTTCCTTTTCGGAAAGTATTCCGATCCGTTTTTGAAATACGACGCGTTCTATATGTCTTTGCGGCAGATCTGCCCGGATCGCACGAAAGTGTTTCGCGCCGATACGGGAGAAGCCGTTCTGCTTCCAAATCTTTACACGGTTTCAGGTCGATATGACGGCGGCGCCGTGATCGCCGTGAAGGACGGAAAAGTCGATGTTTCCCTGTGGGAACAACCCTACTGGTACCCGACAAGTCGGGTTACGGGTTTCCTACAGGATCTGCAGCTTCTGAACGGCGGGAATGCGAGCGACGCGGAGATTTATGAAGCGCTCATGAATCGCATTCCGAAAGACAACGATAAAGTAAAGGAGCGCGAGCACCTGACGCGCGCCGCCTTTTCAAAAGTCCCGGGCGCTGAAGACGCTTTTTCTTATATCGATTCGACCGGCTTTTTTGCTGCGTCAGTAGAATATACGAAGGACGGCGAATACCTGCTTTACCGCCGGATGATCGACGGGTACCCAACGACCGAGACGATCCGTATCGCCAAGGAGGGCGTGACGCGCACGGAGGCGTTCACAGAGGAGGATATGAAGAGTCTGCCGGATCTGACGCAGCTTTCCTCTCTCTTTGACGGATACGGCGAGATCGTCCACTACGATCATCAGTATGAAACGGAACGCCGCAAGGAGCGGGACAAGGTCAGCTGCTGGTATGTGAAAACGGACAAAGGGATCTTCGGCGTTTCCAAAAAACTCTGCAGATACGTTGAAAAGAAGGTCAGCGGATCGTACGTGCAATACGGCGCGCAGATCGTCGCGGACGATGCATATTGGTATTGCGACCGAAACGGAAACTGCTATTTCACCACCGAAAGAGACGTTGTGAAGGAGGCGACGGGAAGCGCCGACTATATCGAGACTTTCCCGTACGACCGCGACGCGTGGCTGTATGAGTGACCGATCTTATTTTTGAACAGAGAAACGGCAGGGAAGAGTTCGAAGTACTGCTTCTGAACAGATCCCTGCCGTTATTTTGTTATCAGCGTTTCAATCAGTCACGGAGCCTTTTCTTTACAACGATCACGATCACCGCGGCCGCAGCTGCGATCGCCAGAACGATCAGGATCTCCAATCCGCTGCCTGCCTGCGGAGGTTCATAGTGACCGGTCTCGGGAATATCTCTGGTCTCCGTGTGGCTTCCGTCGCGCTTGCAGACGCGGGTCTCCTCGCCCTTTTCGGTTGCGGTAGCCGGTTTCGTGACGGTCCATTCGCCCCAGTCGTGTCCGAGCGCTTCGGTGTTCTTCGTTTCACGGCTGAGTTCAGCGCCGCAGACCGTGCAGTATACAACCTCGTCGTAGGAACCGGGTCCCTCGCAGATCCCGTCGGTCGCATTTTCGATCACGGCATCGCCGGGAACGTGATCATGGGGAGCGTCGGCGTAGAACGCTTCAACGAGTTCACCGAGCGCGTCGATGTCATAAAAACCGCTGTAATCGATGTAACCGTCTCCATCCTCAACGGTCAGATCGACGTCGACCTCCGCGCCGAAATCGAAATCGGTGCCGTCAACAAGAACGCTCTTGGAAATGTCGGAGATGGGGAATGCAAAGCCGTCCGCAAGATAGCGTTCGGTTACGACGCAGGAGCCGCCGCCGCTGGTCTCACCGATGACCATCACGCCGAGATCGTGCGCGTGCATCGGAAGCATATTTCCGCAGGAGAAAGCGCAGTGAGAGGTCAGGACCGCAAAATTGAAGTCGTACGCGACTTGATCATCCTCGTCAGTGAACTCACCGTCCAGGTTCAGGTCAATGTCATAGACCAGTTCATAGATAGAGCCGGTCAGAGGATTCATATTCCAGGATTTGAACGAAGCGTCTTTTCTGCCCGCATTGGCGATCATCGTCAGGATGTATTCGCAGGCGGCGACGTATCCGCCGCCGTTGCAGGAATCGTCGAGAATGAAATTCTTTACGCCCGCTTCTTTTGCAACGTCGAGCGCATCCTTGAATTCATCGGGCGTATCTTCCACAAAGCTGTCAAAAACGAAGACTGCGGTGTCGCCGTGAATGATCAGGAAAGCGCCGCTCTCCCAATCCTTTACGATCTCTTCTTCGTACGCTTTGTATTCTTCATCACGGACATTCAAAAGTTCATTCGTTTCCCCGTACATACCAAACAGCGCGTTCAGCGTCGCCCATACGGCGTCCGCAACGTCCGTATCCGCCGTAATATCACTGTACCACTGTCCGGCGAGAGGCTGGTCGCCGTAATCGTTCACGGCGATGATCGGGATGTTGGGGATCACGGTATGGCCGCCGTCGTAGAGATAATACCCGGCGATGGCAAGACCGCTGAAATACTCGCTTCGATTCTCGGAGAGCAGCAGTTCTCTTGCTAACTGCGTGTATTCATCAAAAGTCGCAAGCGTTTCATCGAATCCTTTTTCGGCAAGCATTTCCGCCAGAATCAGCATCGAGGGCTTGCCGTAAAAATAATCGAAGAACAGGCAGAGCGTATTGTAGGTGAAGTCGGCTTCGGCTCTTGAACGGGTCAGAGACTGATAGCGCGAACTGTCGTCAACACTGTCATAATAGGATTCGGGATCGAAGGTATGAACAAAATAAATGCTGCCGTCGAGATAGAGCGCGTTGTTGTAGGTGGAGGCGAACATTGCGCCAAGTACCGTCAAAGGCAGATAAACCTTCTCATCCGCTTCATAAACGTCGATCTGATACGCCGCAAGATCGATCGTGACCTCGTCCGGCTCGACGATATAACTGCCGTCGGCAACCTGAACGTAATCGATATTGAGCGAACTGCCTTCGTCATTCAAAGTGCAGTCGACGTAACTGTCGTAATCGGCGAAATAAACGGTGTCTTTCTCGGAATCGATCACCATGGTTTCTTCTCTGACGTTGGAGAAGACGAACGTTCCGTCGTCATTCTTTCCGGCAGTAAACGCATCGGTATAAATCACGCCGAGATAGTCGGTGGGTTCGACATAGGGAACGTCGGGAAGGTCGCTGCGGAAGAAACACTCGAAGGTCTTTGTGCTGTCGGCAGCAAAGACGTAAGCGGTGACTTCCTTCTTTTCATACGTTACTTCCTCCGTTTCTGCTTCTTCCGGCGTTTCATCGGCGCTGACGCCGAAAACGCTCAGCGCTCCGAAGAGAAGCATCACGGAAAGAAGTAAACTGATAACAGAAAGTGTCTTATTCATAAAATACCTCTTTCATCAAAAAAATTTTGGTTATTATATCATAATTTCTAAGTGTTTTCAAGTATTTTAAAAACATTTATTCGTTCTTAAAAATATTTATTCGTTCTTAACGAAAAAAATCTTGTTATGAACCGCCCGGAAGCCGAATAAGAATGGTAAAAAACGGATTTGAGGTCGGACATGACAAGAGATCAAACGTTTAGCGGACTATCGTCAAAAGAAGTCGTCCGCAGCAGGGAAGTGCACGGCGCGAACGTCTATGAACGGGCAAAGAGGCGGTCTTTCTTCCGGCGGATCTTAGATAATCTGAAGGATCCGATCATCCGGATCCTGCTGTTTGCGATGGCGGTGAATCTGATCTTCACGTTCAGAAACATCAACTGGGCGGAAAACGTCGGCATGGTGATCGCAATCGTTGTTTCGACCGTCGTTTCGGCGCTTTCCGAACGGGGAAGCGAGAGAGCGTTTGAGAAACTGCGCGAGCAGGAACGCCGTCAGAAAGCGGAGGTCATAAGAGACGGCAGAACAGTCGAGATCGGCGCGGAAGAACTGGTCGTCGGAGACCACATTTTTCTTTTTTCCGGTCAGAGAGTACCGGCGGACTGCAGACTCCTTGAAGGGACGCTCAAGGTGGACGAATCGACGCTGAGCGGCGAATCAAAACCCGTAAGAAAACGCGCGCAGTCGAAAAACGTGAAGGAGACGCTTCTGTACGCCGGTTCGATGATCGCCGAAGGCGAGGGACAGGCGACCGTCACGACTGTGGGAGATAAGAGTCTGTACGGACAGATCGCAAAGGAGATCCAGAGAGAAAGCGAGGAGAGCCCGCTCAAAAAACGCCTTTCAAAACTGGCGTCTACGATCTCAAAAATCGGCTACGCGGCAGCCGCCGTCGTCGCACTGGCATACCTCTTCAACGTATTTGTGATCGACAGCGGATATAACAGACTTGAGATCCTCGTGCGCTTATCGAACCTGAGGTTCGTCGCGATGCATCTGATCAAAGCGGTGACGATCGCGATGACGGTGATCGTCGTTGCGGTGCCGGAGGGTCTGCCGATGATGATCAGCGTCGTACTGTCGGCAAATATGAAGAAAATGATGCGCGACCGGGTGCTCGTACGCAAGCCCGTCGGGATCGAAACCGCGGGATGTATCAATATTCTGTTCACAGACAAGACGGGCACCCTGACGGTGGGTAAACCGGTATGCGAAGAAATGATTTTCTGCGACGGGAGCGCCTGGGACGGAAAAACAGCGATCGAGGGCGAATTGAAAGATCTGATCGATCTCTCGATACACACAAATTCGTCCGTTCTGGAAACGGAAAGCGGCGCCGTCGGCGGCAACGGTACGGACAGTGCGCTCTACGGGTTTATAAAGAAACGCGCAAGCGCCGGTATCATAAGGAAAATACCGTTTGACAGCACAAGAAAATACTCTTCGGCGACGGTAAACTATAAAGACAGGACGATCACGCTGATCAAAGGCGCACCCGAAAAGATCGTTGATCGCTGCGTGGCGGGCATAAACAAAGACGGAAGAAAAACGCCGCTTGAAAAAAACGGAATTGATAGGATCATAAAAAAACTGTCAGGCGAAGGAAAAAGACTGGTCGCGCTCGCCGTAAGCGAAGGCGAAGGTCGTGACGAAATCCCTTCTCAAATGGTACTGCTGGCGATCGCCGTACTGAACGATGCGCTGCGCCCGGATGCGAAAAAGGCGGTAAAGTCGCTGAAAAACGCGGGGATCCACACGGTAATGATCACGGGAGACGCGCGGGAAACCGCAGAGAGCATCGCGCGCGAAAGCGGTATAACAGGCGAAAAAGGCATTGTGATCAGCGGGAACGAACTGTCTGAAAAAACGGATCTATGGGTAAAAGAACACCTGTACGAACTCGCGGTGATCTACCGCGCGCTGCCGAACGATAAGAACCGTCTCGTGCGGCTCAGCCGCGAAAAAGGACTGATCGCCGGTATGACGGGAGACGGTGTAAACGACGCGCCGGCTCTGAAAAACGCGGACGTCGGCTTTGCAATGGGTTCTGGAAGCGATATCGCCAAGGAAGCGAGCGATATCATCATACTCGACAACGACCTCAAATCGATCGTGAACGCCGTACTGTACGGCAGAACGATCTTCAAGAGCATCCGCAAATTCATCACGTTTCAGCTGATCATGAACATTTGCGCCGTCGGCGTGACATTTTTCGGACAGTTGATGGGCGTGGAAAACCCGGTAACGGTGATCCAGATGCTTTGGATCAATATGATCATGGATACGCTCGGAGGACTGGCGTTCGCGGGCGAATACCCGATGAAACAGTACTTAAGGGAGCGACCGATCGGAAGAGACGAGCCGATACTGAAAAAAAGAACGCTCACGAAGGTCTTTATAATGGGCGTCTACGGAACGGCGCTCTGTACGTGGTTTTTGAAAAGCGCGCGCGTAAGGACGGTACTGAACTATGAAAACGAGCCGGAGATCCTGCTGACCGCTTTCTTTGCGTTATTCATCTTCACGGGGATCGCGATCAGTTTCACGGCGCGCAGCGAACGGATGAACCTCTTATCGGGACTGACGCAGAACAGATCCTTTGCGGCGATCATGTCGTTCATCACCGTCGTTCAACTGATCATGCTGTACTTCGGAGGCAAGACCTTCAGATGCGTCGGAATGAATATAAGAACGCTGGCGACCGTCGCCGTGTTGGCGCTGACGGTCCTGCCGGTGGATATCGCGGTACGCGTGATCATGAAGCGGGTCGATAAAAGAAGAATACGGTAGGAGCATACAAGCGCAGCGTCAAGGCACCGTCTGCGCTTGTTCTCATTATTTGCCCGTTTTCCTTCCCTCAATTGTACAAAACTTTCATTTTGTATAATTGGATATATATTTTTTGGTGTGGAAAAGTACCTCCCTTTCCGTGGAAACCGTTGTGGAAAAAAGTGTTCTACACCGTATGTACGGCGTTTTTTCGCTTGTGGAAAAGTCGTATCCGTTTTCGTGAATAGGTATACCTTTTGATTATGGCATTATGTTTTATTCAAAGCACTTGTAAATTTGATTTACTTGTGATATAATCAATACAACGTTCCATTACGGAGGCAATGATGATCTACACGGATACTCACGCCGAGGCGCTGAAGGTCGGCGCGCGTCTGAAGGAATTACGCAGATACAGATGTATGACGCAGTCTGCCCTTGCCGGCGAACAGCTCACGAGAAATATGCTCAGTCAGATCGAGAGGGGCGCTTCTCTTCCGTCCTACGCAACGATCGTATATCTGTCGGAAAAGCTTTCCGTCGACCCGTCGTATTTTTTCGACGGCGGACCGACAATCGACGACGTTGCGGAGCGCGAACAGCTTCTTTTTGCCTCTGCTCATTTTTCTTCGGGAAACTACGCTCTCTGCCTTATGGACGCCGAACCGCTTCGGTCGGTCAAGGATCTTCAGTTTCTTCAGATTCTGGGGCACGCCTGCTACTATCTCGGTGTTGAGGCTTTTACTGACGGACGGCTCGCGGAGTCCGACGGCTTTTTCGCGCGTTCTCTCAATTATATCGCGGCAACGCCCTTTTCCGCTTTTTTTGAAGTCCGCATCCGCTTCATGCGCATGATGATCGAGCAGATCCGCGCGCCGAAGCTCCTCAACATTCCCTCGTTGTTTGCCGGAATACCGGATGATCCGCTGTATTCGGATGAGCAGCAGTACGTTTTTCTCAACGCTCTGATCGATCACGGCCAGATCGACGACGCCGTCCGGCTCTACGCGCTGATGAGTATCAAAAACCCCTTCTTCAGAAGTCATTTCAACGCCCGCATTGCCGCCTCCATGAATAACTATGACCGCGCCAAAACCCTCATCAAGGAGGTCGTTGACGATCCTTCCGGCATCCCTTTTCCGTTCGTCTATAAGGCTTACGACGATCTCGAACGCTACTGTAAGGCAACGGACGATTATGAGGGTGCTTACCGCTGTACTTTGGAGAAACAGCGTTTCAGATATTCATGACGGTGCGTATTCTGCCGGTTTGCGCGGCTGTTATGATTTTATTTGCTTCATTTTAGATTTTATTTCTTTAAACTATTGAATTTCTCTTTGAAATGTAGTATAATACGCTCAAGATGGGGTTATATGGATCCCGTGTTCATAAGAGCGCTCCGGCGCTTTGAACAGATTTTCCGAGCAGTCCGCAACGACAGCCGCGGACCGTCTCGTCATTACAATACTATCGGCTGTCGGGAATGGAGAATGCTGTTATGGATCAGATCAAACAGAGTACTCTTGAACACTACGAGGACCTGCTGAACGGCGGCGGTGCGGCGTACGATCGCATATCTTCCCTGTTCGATGCCGGAACTTTCGTGGAACTCGGCCGTTTTGTCAAGAAGACGACGACCGGTTATGACGAAGCGCCGGGCAACGAATTTGAAGGTGTTGTGACGGGATACGGCGCTGTCGACGGAAAGTTGGTCTTTTCTTTTGTTCAGGATCTTTCAAGAATGAAGGGCGCAATGAGTGAAGCGCACGCGAAAAAGATCGTGTCGCTCTATGACGCCGCGATCAAGGCGGGCGCCCCCGTGATCGGCGTGTACGATTCCGCCGGCGCCAAGGTCCTCGAGGGCGTTTCCGTGCTGTCCGGCTACGGTTCGGTCATGAAGGCGTGCGCGTCCGCTTCCGGCGTGATACCGCAGATCGCCGTGATCGCCGGCACGTGCTCCGGTTCTCTTGCCGCGATCGCGGAAATGGCTGACGTCGTGATCGCAAGCGCAGACAGCAAATTGTACGTAACGCCGCCCGTGTCATTGAAGGCGCAGGGCGATAAGGACGGCGGCAGCGTCAGAGAAGCCGCGCGCAGCGGCGCCGTTTCGCTGGTCGTCAATACCGTAGATGAAGCGCTTGCACAGGCGAAAAAAGCGGTCTTGCTCTTCCCTTCCAACAATGCGGAGGGTACGGCTTATACCGAAAACGGCGATACCGCCAACAGAGCGGTAACCGGCGCCGGCACGCCCGAGGAGATCGCAAAGGAGATCCTTGACGCCGCGTCATCCATTGAACTTTGTGCGGAATACGCGCCGCAGACGAAAACCTTTATCGGTTCCGTCGCTGGCATCACCGTCGGACTTGTTGCCGCCGGCGGACGTCTTTCCGCCGCAGGAGCGGAGAAAGCGTCGAAATTCGTGTCTTTCTGCGATTCCTTCAACATTCCCGTCATTACGCTCGTAGACTGTGAAGGAACTTCGCTCGACTGCGAAGCGGAGAAAGCGCCCTTCTCGTCGAAGCTCGCGCGCCTTGCCGCCGTCTACGGAAGTTCCGTTAACGCGAAGGTCACCGTGATCACCGGAAAGGCATACGGCGCCGTGTTTACCGTACTCGGATCCAAGACTCTGGGCGCCGACGTCGTATACGCACTTCCCTCCTCTTCGATCTCGGTCATGCCCGTCGACGCAGCGGTGGAATTCATATATGCGGATGAGATCAGATCCGCCGCCGATCCCATGGCTGAAAAAGCCGCCAAGGAAGCGGCGTGGAAAGAGATCTGCGCTCCGATCAACGCGGCGCGCAACGGCGATATCGACGATATCGTCGCGCCTGAGGAACTCCGTATGAGAATTGCCGCGACCCTTGAAATGCTGTCCGGCAAAGCGACCTCCGCACCCTACAAGAAACACGGCAACCTTCCGCTGTAAATGCAAGGAAAGGATGAACGATGATGACAAAATTATTGTTTGCCTCCGCTGACGGCGGCTCACTCAGCGTAGGAGATAAGTTCTCCCTGTCGCTGACGACGCTGCTTCTGGGAATGCTCGTCGTTTTCGCGGTGCTCTTGCTGATCATGTTCGTGATCATGATCGTCGGCAAGGTCTTCCAGAGCACGGAGAAAAAGAAAAAGGCGTCGCCTCCGGAAAAACAGGACGTACCGGCGCCCGCTGCAGCGGAAGCAGAAACCGAACAGGCGGATGACGCCGAGCTCGTCGCCGCGATCACAGCCGCCGTTGCGGTATGTCTTGAAGCAGATCCGGGATCCTTCAGAGTCGTATCCTTCAGGAAAACGACCGCGAAACCCGCGTGGAACAAAAAATAAGAGGAATAACAGAGGAGAACTATCATGAGAAAATTCAGTGTTACCGTTAACGGAACTACATACGAAGTGGTCGTAGAAGAAGTAGCCGCAGACGCGGCGGTCGCGTTGAGCAGCGCTCCTGCGGCGCCCGCTGTCAAAGCGCCTGTCAAGGAAGCCCCCAAAGCAGCGGCGGCAGCCGGCTCCACCCCCGTGAAATCCCCCTTCCCCGGCACCGTTCTGAAAGTGAACGTTGCCGTCGGTCAGGCGGTCAAGAAGGAAGACGTCCTGATGGTCGTCGAGGCAATGAAAATGGAGAACGAGATCAAAGCGCCCGCAGACGGCGTGGTCGCTTCCGTGAACGTCAACAAGGGCGCCGCGGTCCAGACCGACGATCTGCTTTGCTCTCTCAAATGATCCCGTACCGGTTTTTGTAAGCCGAATACTCTTCTGAAAGGAATTACAAAATGGGAAATATACTTGAAACGCTGAAAACGTTTCTCGGTTCCACCGGTATAGCGAAGATTGCCGATATCGGGGACGTCATAGAGATCCTGAAACTCATTGCGATGTTTGCGATCGTCGGCGTCCTCGTCTATCTCGCGATCGCAAAGAAATTCGAGCCGCTGCTCCTGCTGCCGATCGCGATCGGTATGCTGCTCGGCAACCTGCCCGGAACCGAAATGTTTCACATGGATCTGTTCATCAGCAACGATGAAGCCGTCGTTATCGAGGACGTGCGCGACGCGATGGTCGAAAACGGATATCTGAATAAAGAGGATCTGATCGAAATTCAGGTGGATGAACAGAAGAACGTAACGAATATCCACCCGCTGCTCTCGCAGATGGTCAGCGCATTGAGTGCAAAAGGCGCTTCCGTTTACATCGACAAGGCGAAAACCTATGACGATCTGACATACAAAAAAGACCTTTCGTCAGCTGAACTGAAAGAAACGCTTTTAGGGTTTGCAGACGCGATGAAAGACAACGGAAAGTCGGTTTCGAAGTCGCTGTACATCTCCATTGAATCGCTTACGGTCAATGAAGAAGGACCCGATATGCAGAACGTATCGCATTACGGCGGACTGCTCGACCTGTTGTACCTCGGCGTAAAACTCGGCATATACCCCTGCCTGATCTTCATCGGCATCGGCGCGATGACCGACTTTGGACCGCTGATCGCCAATCCCAAGAGCCTGCTTCTGGGCGCAGCCGCGCAGCTCGGCGTCTTCGTCGCGTTCGCGGGCGCGATCTTCTTCGGATTTACGCCTCAGGAAGCGGCGTCGATCGGCATCATCGGCGGAGCCGACGGACCGACGGCGATCATCGTCACCAAGACGCTGGCGCCTCACCTGCTCGGCGCGATCGCGATCGCGGCGTACTCCTACATGGCGCTGATCCCGATGATCCAGCCGCCCTTCATGAAACTTCTGACCAGCAAAAAGAACCGTCAGATCGTCATGACGGCGCCGCGTCCCGTTTCAAAACTCGAAAAGATCCTCTTCCCGATCGTCGTGACCTGCACAGTGATCCTGATCATTCCCGACGCCGGACCGCTTGTCGGCTGCCTGATGTTCGGTAACCTGCTGACCACTTGCGGCGTGACGGACAGGATTTCCAAGACGGCGCAGAACGAACTGCTCAACATTGTCACGATCTTTTTGGGCATCACCGTCGGCGCGACGGCGACGGCATCCAACTTCCTCAGCCCCAAGACGCTGTTCATCATCATTCTCGGTCTTGTCGCCTTCTCGGTCTCGACCTGCGGCGGACTGATCGGCGGCAACGTCATGTGCTGGCTCACCAAGGGTAAAGTCAATCCTCTTATCGGTTCTGCCGGCGTTTCCGCCGTTCCTATGGCAGCGCGCGTTTCGCAGATCCAGGGTCAGAAGGAAAACCCCGCGAACTATCTGCTGATGCACGCCATGGGGCCGAACGTCGCCGGCGTCATCGGTTCGGCGGTCGCGGCGGGATTCCTGCTCGCACAATTCAAGTGATTTAGAAAGGATAAAGATATGGCAAAGGTAAAAATTTGCGAAACAGTCCTTCGTGACTCTCACCAGTCTCTGATCGCAACGAGAATGACGACCGAGGAGATGCTCCCGATCCTGAAGGCGATGGACGAAGTCGGCTACTATTCCCTTGAAGCATGGGGCGGCGCGACGTTTGATTCCTGCCTCCGATTCCTCAACGAGGATCCGTGGGAACGTCTGCGCAAGATCAGAAAAGAAGTTAAGAACACGAAACTTCAGATGCTCTTCAGAGGACAGAATATTTTGGGCTACCGTCATTATTCCGACGACGTGGTTCAGTATTTCGTTCAGAAATCCCTTGCAAACGGCATCGACATCATCAGGATCTTCGACGCCTTGAACGACGCGAGAAACCTTGAAACGGCGATCAAAGCCACCAACAAGGAAGGCGGCCACGTGCAGGTCGCGATGTCCTATACGACCGGTCCGGTCTATACGACCGAATATTACGTGAATTACACGAGGCAGCTGGTCGATATGGGCGTCAATTCGATCTGCATCAAGGATATGGCGGGACTTCTCAAGCCCTACGCGGCGGAGGAACTCGTCAAGGCGCTCAAAGCGGCGTTCCCCGATCTGCCGGTCGAACTGCATACGCACTATACCGCGGGGCTTGCCTCGATGACCGCGCTGAAGGCGATCGAAGCCGGATGCGATATCGTCGATACGGCGATCTCTCCGATGGCGATGGGCACCTCCCAGCCGCCCACGGAGCCGCTGGTCGCGGCGCTCCAGGGCACGCCTTACGACACAGGCCTCGATCTCAAGAAGCTCGACGTCGTTTCGAAATACTTCACGAAACTCCGTGAGAAGTATCTTGCAAGCGGTCTGCTCGATCCCAAGGTCCTGAAGGTCAACGTCAACGCCCTGCTCTACCAGGTGCCGGGCGGAATGCTCTCCAATCTGATCTCTCAGCTCAAGCAGATGGGCAAATCCGAGAAACTTGACGAGTGTCTTGAGGAAGTGCCGCGCGTCCGCGCCGACGCCGGTTATCCTCCGCTTGTCACTCCGTCCTCTCAGATCGTCGGCACGCAGGCGGTCATGAACGTGATCTACGGCGAGCGCTACAAGAGCGTCACCAAGGAATTCAAAGCGCTCATCCGCGGCGAATACGGCAGACCCGCCGTTCCGATCGATCCCGACTTCCAGAAGAGGATCCTCGGCGACGAACAGCCGATCACCTGCCGTCCCGCAGACCTGCTCAAACCCGAACTTGAGGAATTGAGAAAGAAGGTCGCGCCCTATATGGAGCAGGAGGAAGACGTATTGTCCTACGCGCTCTTCGAGCAGGTCGCAACTAAATTCTTCGAACAGAGGAAAGCGGCGAAGCTCGGTATCGATCAGGGTACAAGCGATCCCGTCAATAAGATCCATACCGTCTGATCTTCAATCGACTTCAAAAACAAATCGGTGCCGCCGGAAAATCCGGCAGCACCGATTTTTTCTGTTTCGGGACCGATTATGCGGCGCCCGACAGAATATCCAAAAGGGCTGTAACGTCGTTGATCGACAGTTCGCCGTCGCCGTCAATATCGGTATAAGGCACGACCGGCGCGTCAGGCCTCGACGACGCGAGAAGATCCAGCAGCGCCGTGACGTCATTGATCGACAGTTCGCCGTCACCGTCGACGTCGCCGTGCGTCCTTTCGATCGCCGGGATCGGCTCGCAGTGAACGGATCCGCATCGCTGACAGGTGTAGGTCATGACCCCCTCGCTCTGCAAGGTGGGCGACACCGTTATGACGCCGCCGTCCCACAGATGACCGAGAGGCGGGATCGTTTCCTGCGCTTTGATGATCTCGCCGCATTCTGAACAGTGCGCGCCTTCCGTCCTTCCCTCTTCCGTACACGTCGCGGGATAAGACTCGTCGATCACAGGCGTGTGTACGTGCTCCTGACGTTCCGTTTTTTGTTCGGTATACCCGCAGGAAGAGCAGACTCTCTGAAAAACCGTTATACCGGTATCGCCGCCGGCGCCCGTTTCCGTCCATTCTCCGAAGGAATGCGTATGCGCGGTACCCGCGTAGCTGCCGCTTGCATTGAAGCCAAGCCCCGAAGCCGCAGAACTGTCGCGCTGCGTTACCGTCTGGTCGCCGCTTCTGTATCCCTCTTCCCTGTCGTGGTGGAGCCAGAAATCGGTATACAGATTATGGCTTGCATCGTATTTTGCAGTCCAGGTAAAGGGGAGAACGCCGAAGCCGACGTGCTCGCTGCCCTTGTATACGTCGAACAGCAGATTATAGTTCTTACCTACGACGAAATCGGCGCAGAGGTCGCCCTCCGGGCAGTCCGCGACCTGATGACGCAGGAAACTCGCGTTCGACTTCGTTTCAACGAAACCGGTGTACGGACCGGTCCATTCCGTTCCGTTTGCGGCGTTTGCTTCCTGATAGTAGAATTTCCACGTATAGGGGTAATTCTCCGTGCCGAGACCCGTCGCGAGATAGTTGAGTCCGCTGTCGCTGACGCGGATGAGCACGTGGAAGGACGCGCGCGCGCACCAGGTCCCGTTGTCGGCGAACGGCCAGGTCTCGAACGCATTGGTCGCGGAATAGAATTCGACAGCCGTGAACATCTTAGAAATGCCGCCGAACGCCGCGTACTCATCGTTCTCGTTCACCGTCGGCTCAAAGGATTCCGGCGCGTGTCCGGTCACGACGTCGCCGTAGATCGCCACGATCCCCCGTCCGCCGCCGACGCCGCGCGGATCGGATACCGTGGAGGTATACTCCTTTTCGCTCAGCACAAAATTCAGCGCGTCCAGCAGATAGTTCGCAGACGGATAGACCTGCGTCGAAGAGGACTGTCCCGCAAGGAATCTCGTCTTCATATTCTCAAGGAACGCCGACCAGGATTTCAGATAATAATCCTCCGTCAGTCCGTTGTACAGACGGTTCGCATAGTCGATCAGAACGCCGGAGGAGGTCCAGGAGGAGATCAGCATCTTGCCGTTGGTCGTGAAGGTGTCCGCCATATAATCGTCGTAATCGCCCGTTCGTTCATCGCTCATGAAGTCAGCAGAACGCGCAAGCCACTTCCCAAGCAGTTGATTTTCCGAATACGAAGAGATCTCGTTTTCAAGCGCGATCACGTCAAGGAACCGCTCGCAGAGCATCTCAAATTCGTCGTAGGAATAACAGTTCGGATTGCCGGACATGGCGATCATGGTCGAGATATAGTTTTGCGCCTTATTGGCAAGATAGGTCTGCATGATCTCAACAAGATCGTAGATATAGCATTCGTTATCTGCAAGCGTATCGAAATCGGTCAACAGTTCGCCCAGCGCTTCGAGAAGCGTACGGTTGGAATACTGGACTTCATAATACCCGCCCACGTAACTGTCAAAGCGCGGCTTGTTTCCGATGACCATGAAGTTGCCCGAAGTCCCGTTGGTATTCGGATAGGCGTATACGGACAGCAGGAGCTTTTCCCATCCGGCAAGAATACTCTCGCTGACAGCGCCGTATCTGCGCGCGGCATACGCTTCGATCCATTCCCTGACGTCCGGCGCTTCATCACGCCAGACCATTTCCCAGTACAGATCGTAATAGACGGGATTGTTCTCCGTGCCCTCGGGCGTCATCCCCATACCGACCATATACGACGCGTTCTTCTTTGCGTCCGCGATGTTGTTCACGACCGCCTGCAGCGCGCCGTGCATCAGCGGTCTGCCGCCGAAATTGTCAAGCGAGGAGAAGATCCAGTTCGTCGAACCGAACTCTTTTCCGCCGTAAGTCGAGGTGTTTTTCCATTTTGAAGTATCGCGCGCGGACGCCAGATCAATGACGATCACGTTTGTGGTCCTGTATGCGCTCATGCCGTCCAGCTCCGCCCGCGTCGGATTTGACTGCCACCTCTGCAGCATCCACACGCCGGTTTCACGGTATTTCATCAGTTCGCCGAGGATCACGGCGCTCATATCGGCTTTCGTCAGCCCCGCGGGGATCTTTCCGCCCTCGTGGCAGACGTCTCCGCAGAAGTAATCGGTGACCGCGCCGAAGAGTTCCTCTTCCGTTTCGTAGAACAACTGCGCAAGATAGGAGTATCCGTTATAATCGGTGCGCAGTACGTTCGGACGGTCAAAGCCCTGCCACAGACCCTGCGCGGTAAGAGCGGGCGCAACGGGATCGTAACCGAGAGCAGTGAGCGCCTCATTCGCTTCAAAGCCAAAGCTGTCGGGCATCGTTCCCACAAACGCCTGCAGTGCGGGCGACGCGCCCATCACCGTCATGGACCGCTGATTGCGGCGGGCCATTTCAAGCATATCGGCGACGTAGGTATCCGAAACGGTACCGTTGAAGTTCTCGAGGTTGCCCATCAGCCACCACGCTTTGTAGCCGGGTCCGCAGGCGTAGTTCTTGGCTTCGTCCGCGGAGTATCCGAGTTTCTGCAGATAGGAGACCCAGAGCGCCTCGACGCCCGAAAGATCGAGGATCAGATTGACGCCGTTCAGATACAGCCAGTCAAGTTCTCTTCTCCAGTCTTCGTAGCCGTAGAACGCCATGGTATAGGAAAGCGTACAGTAGTTGTAAGCGTAACGGATCTTCTGGGCGGTTTCCTTCATCACGGGCTCTCCGACCGTAGGACAAACGGACGGCATTCTGACCTGTGCGGTTTCCTGCGAGATATGGACAGAGCAGAAATACTTCAGATACCAGTTCAGTCCCGCCGCAATACACGTTCCGTCGCTGCCAGAGATCTTCACTTTCCCGTCGCTGTCTTCGATCATAAAGAAGTCCTTGCCGTTCCCGTTCGGATTGTCGCAAACGTCGAACGTGAACCAGGAATCATATTCCGCGCCCAGCAGACGCGCAACGATCCCCCTGATCTCATTTACAGTGTCTTCTTCCGTAAATGTATCCTTGAGATCATAACCGCCGTCGGGGCGTCTGATCGCAGAGAGATCGACGCCGGCATACTCTTCGATCCATTCGTCGTAGGTTTTGAACGTCATTTTACTTCTGACAGCTTCCGGCAGCTCTGTGCGAAGCGTACCGTACGCTCTGATCTCTGCGATCTTTGCGGTCTTGTAGGTCCCGCCGCCGCAGGCGGTAACGTTGACGCGGAGGATCCGGCATACGACGGGATCTTCAAAAATGAAGGATCTGCCGCCCGCGGGCGACGCGACCAGTCCGTCGGTTTTCGCAATACGGGTAAAGTTGATCCCGTCCGTGCTTGCGTATACGGTATAGGCATAGGTATATCCGTCGCCCGGCATGGAGATCTTCACCGAAGTCAGATCATATTCGGAGAGAAGATCGATATCCACGTACGACGGGAAGTAGTATGCGCCCCATACGGTGGCGTCGCTGCCGTCGTTGACGTAATCGGAAATACTGCCGTAGCTGTTGCTTCTCGTCGGTTTGGCGAATGCGACGTTGCCGGGATCCGCAGCGTCGACGGTCACGGCTTCGGCGGGCGTAAAGTCAGGACAGACAACGCCGTATACCGACACCTCGACCAGATGCGCGGAGGTGTTCGCGGAATTTTTTGTGATCGTGATCTTTACGTACCGCGCCGTGATCTGAACGGGTATGTCCGTCCCGTTCTCATCAGCGGCTTCATTGTCTGTCTTAGCGCCGACCTGCGTCCAGTTCCTGCCGTCTGTGCTCGTTTCCACGGTGAAACAGTAATACCTTCCGTCTCCGTGATAGGTCACTACGTTGATATCCGACAGATCATAGTACCCGTCAAGGTCGATGATCGCGCCGGAGGGATAGACGCCGCCGTCCCAGAAGTTGGAAATAGAAGTGTCACCGTCGGTGATCGAGGTCTTCCCCGCTCCGACGCCCAGCACCTTCTTATAGAGCGCGACGTTCACGCCTTCAACGCCCGTTGCGGGAATGATCTCCTGCGGGATGATGATCTTTCCGCAGACCGCGCAGTGCGCGCCTTCCGTCAAACCGGTCTTCGTCGCCGTCGGTGCAACGCGCGGATCTGTCACGACCGTGTGTTCGCCCGCGGGAAGCGTTTGCCCGCAGTATCTGCATTCGCCCTCGGTCGTGCAGTCGCCGGACGCGCGCTCGTGCGTCGTACAGATCACCGTGCAGGTGTACGGCGGCGCGGAAGGAACGATCGCACCGTTTTCCGCAAACGCCTCGTTCGTCGTCAAAAACGCGCCTTCCTCCGATATGCCGCTGTAGATCGTATTCTTCCCGGAATATACGTCGAGCGCGACCGTATACGCGTGAGCGGGATCGGGCACGACGCCGTAAGAGCAGAAATTCAGACGCAGGAAACTTGTGCCGTAAAACTCGTAGGAGGGCGTATCAAAATGATACTCCTCAACGATATAACTTCTTTTGGTATTCTCGTCCTTTAAGGTCGCGCGCAGCTTCATAGCGCCGCTCTTCAGACGGGAAAAGAGGGTTTCGTTGCTGTCGGCGGTGATACCGGTGATGAAATACGTCGCGCCGCCGTAGTTTTCGATCTTGCCGTAATAGGGTTTCACGGCAAGGGACTTCGGCTCGATCTCAACGTCAAGATCGGGATCCTTCTCGGTCGAGAACACCGCGGTCAACACAAGATCGTCCGTCACGTATCTGTAATTCCCGTTCCACCCCAAGAAGTATTCGTTCTCCCTGTCGTGCATTTCGGGAGGCGTGACGCCCGTGCCCCACGCAACGTTATCGTAAACGGCGAGCACCGTGCCGTCATCGTTTCTGAAGATCGCCGTGAAGGTCTCTTCGTGCGTAACGCCGGTATGATAGATCATTTTGCCGCCGTCGGGAGCGAAATCCTCGTTGTTGCCCCAGAGGCGCACGACGGAGCCGGTTTCCGCGTATTCTTCCGCGCTTCCGTCAAAGTAGATATGCTCAAGGGAAGACGACTGATAGGTCATGCGCTTCGCGCCGAACGCGAACGTGGAGGGCAGATAGAGACTCTTAAGCGAAGTCATCCCCATCATCGCGCAGCCGCCGATCGAGATCAGTTTCGTTTCAAGCGTTACCGTAACAACCGCCGTCAGATCCCTGAAGGCATTTTCGGAAAGAGACAGCACGCCCTTTTTCACAACGATATTCCTGATGTAATCGCGGTACGGATACCACGGAGCGGCGCCTTCCGCATAGTCTGTCATCGGACCGTATCCGGTGATCGTCAGAAGACCTGAGGCCTTGTCAAGGAACCAGTGGATATACCGGTCGTCTCCTTCCGCCGTGCCGCCTTCCATTTCGTTGAACAGCGCATAGTAAACCGCGTTGGATGAAACTTCGGGAAGATCGTCGGAATAGCAGATCAGTCCGTCCGTCCACCCTGCAAACAGATAGGATTTTCCGGGATCGTCGTGCGCCTTGAAGACCGTTCCGTCGTATACGGGGATCTCGCCCGCTCTGACGTCGCGGGTATCGCGTATATCGCCGAAAACGAACGTGATCACGTATTTCGTAAACGTTTTAGTCGCAGTTTGAAGCGCGTCGTTTCCGCCGGATATCTCAATTTCTTCAAAGCGTTCAAGCGCGCCGTCATAGCGTACTGCAAGAGAGGGACCGACGCCCGAAAAAGCGTTTGATCCGACGCGCTTCACGCTGTCCGTAAAGGACAGACTTGCAAGCGCGTGATCGCCCCCAAAAGCGTTTTCGCCGACGGTGAGCACGCTGCCTTTGAGTTCCGCCGTTTCAAGTGAAGAAAAGCCGCCAAACGCGTTTCTTCCGACAGACGTGACGCCGTTTGAAATATAGACCTTTTTCACCTCGTCGGCAAATGCCGCGTACGGCGCGTTTTCGGGAGCGGTAAAGTCGGGCATATCGCCGTTTCCGGTGATCGAGAGCACCGAGGTCTGCCGGTCGAAGACGTAATTTGTCCCGTTGCCGAGTTCTCCTTCGACCCTTGCGCTGCCGTCGCTTTGATCGTAAACGATATAGCACCCGTAGGAGAGCAGTTCTCCCGACATGAAGTCGACGCCGGCGATGATCTCATATCCGTCGCCGCGGAAAGCCAGCGTTCCTTCGGATTTTGAGCCCGCGTTCGACGAGTACGCGGTCCCGGTATCGCCGACCGTTCTCGGCGCGGTGACGGAAGGAACGTGCACGCAGGTCGCAAAGGTACCGTTGTAGTCGAAAACGTTGAGATTCACGTTCAGCTGCTGCATGGCGTACGTCCAGTGCGAATGCCCGTTGAACCAGATCACGTTTCTGTATTTTGCAAGCAGCGCCCGAAGCGCTCTGTAATCCTCGGTATGTACGTTGTAATTGTAGTGGTAACCGTAGCCGACGCTGTTCGTGAAATCGCCCTCGCCGTCGACGTTTTCACCGTCGTCGTCGGCAAAGAAGGTGTGCAGCATCAGATGCACGGTCTTGTCCCGGTACCGCTCGAGAACGCCCTCGAGCCACGACACCGCCCCGGGCGAGATCAGATACCCCTGAGTCTCCTTCCTTCCGTCCCATTTCTCCTGTGAAACGAACACGAAGACGTCGTCTGCCGCGGGATACCGGTAAACAAAGTTAAAACCGTCCGGTGCGATCTCGATAACGTTTTCATTCTGTCCGTTATACACGCCGAGATTGACGTATCTGAACCAAAGCCCGTTTTCGCCGAACATCTTTTCAAAGGTGCCGTTGACCTCGTGATTGCCGCCTGCCGCCAGAACGGTCAGTCCCGAAGCGGCGACGCCCTCGGCGTAACGCTGATAGGCGACCTCGTCCTGATAGCAGCTGTAGTCTCCGGTCTGGAAAACGGTCGTAACGCCGGCTTCTCTGAAGAAGCGGTAGGCGTTGTTCACGGAATCGATCGCATAGTCCGTTTCGCCGCCGCCCTCCACGTATTTCGGGAAGGTATTGTAGTGCAGGTCGGACATCAGACCGTAGGCGTACCGGTATTCTTCCGCTAACAGTTTCTCCTCCGGAAGCGCAAGCGAAACGGTCATCGCCGAGCCCTTATACACAGCGATCTTCTTTGCGCCGTACGGGATCGCCGTATAGGGCTGAAGGTCAAAGGAGAGGGACCCTCCGGCGGAAACCTGCGCGGTCCTGATCGAAGAATACGGAATGATCTTGCCGTTCATGGACGCGGAAAGTTTGCGATCCATGGCGTCAAGCCAGAAGAAGGAATAGGTTCCGGAAGCTGTCGCTTCGAATGTGACCGTGCCTGCCGCGGATCCCTTCAGGTCGTTATTGAAACTGTACGTCAGCCCCGGAAGCGCGCCGTTCGAGATCTCGGCGCCGTGATCGTCGGGCGGGTCCTGTACACCCGTCTGTTCACCGGACGAAGGTACGTACATACCGACGATCAGCCGGTTTTCCCCGGACGCCGCAGGGAACGTATAGGTCTGTTCGGTCGAAATGAGCAGACCGTCCGAATACCATCCCTTGAAGGTGTATCCGGGCTTGTGCGCGCCTGTCGCCGTCAGAAGATAACTGCCGTTAATGAAACTGACGGTGACGTCCCCTTCCGACTCGTAGATCTCATAGGAGTATCCGATCTCGCCGGTCACCTCGCTTGAAAAGGAGGCGGCGGGAAGGAAGCCGCGTTCCTCCGTTACGGTCGCGCCAGAGGGATAGGAAGGCGAGTACACGCTGATCTCGATATGATGGGAGATCCCTGCGGACGGCGCGAAGCCGAGCGTTCTCATATCCGCTTCCGCCGTACGGTCGGAATATGATTTCCCTCCGACGGGTACGAAGTGCGGATCAAGGTATTCCACGCCGTCGACGAAAAATCTGACGCTTCTTGAGAGATCAAAGCCGTCCGCTTCCGGATCGCTTTCGGCGAAATAGCGATCGTGAAGTCCCGAAACTCTAAGGACGGGCGCACCGTTTGACAGTACCGCGGGCGTGCCGCTTGGATATGAAAGAATGGAAACAGGCGCTGTATAGGCGCCGGGCAGACCTTCGTCGTAGACGTAAACGGGATTGAACAGGCAGACGAAGGGCTCGCCGCTCGCAGTATAGCAAAGGTCGCCCTGTCTGTTATAGATATCGATGCGCAGGGTGTAGTACTGCCCTTTCACCGGCACAAATCCCTTCAAAACGGGCTCGAAATACCACACGTCGTCGCCGTCGTAACGGTGCGGATCCGCTGAGATCTCATAGGGTGAACCGTAGGGATCCGTGAACACAAGATGCGCAGAATAAGAGCCGTTTGTCAGTTTTTCTTTCAGTTCTTCTGCCGAAACGTCTCCGTCAAGGATCTTTACCACGGTCTGCAGCGCAAAACCGTTTGTTGCGTCTTTGGATTTCAGATTCACAAATCCGTCGCCTACCGGTTCAATACCGAAGACGGATGTTTTCTGTTTACTTGCGGCGTACACGGCAATTTCGTTTGCATGGAACTGCCCGCCTCTGGCGTTGTACAGTCCGTAGATCCGGACGTAGCGCGCGCTGTGAACGTCAAAACCGATCTCGTGCGCGGCATTTGCCGCGAGCTCTTCCTTTCCGCCCAGTTTATTCCACTGCGCGATCGGCAGCGTGCGGTCAGGCGCAGAATAAGCCGCCCATTTATAATTCTTATCCGGATTCTGAACGAATATTGCGAAGATATCCGTTGCACTTCCGAGATCGATCTCCGCGTAACAGCCGCCGGAAATGCCGAAGGAGCTTGCTTCGTCTCCCGGATCGCTTCCCCATGCGCCGAACGACACCGGCACGTCGAGCGCGCTGTCCGTAAGAGATCCGCTCATACTGCCGTCAGACAAAAACGCGGTTTTCCCGCCGGCGGCGTTTGCCTTCACTTTGTTTCCCGAATACGCGGTCACCTCTACGAAATGATAACCGGTATTGGCGGAGTTGTAGGTACCGTAGATCCTCAGGTATCTGACGGGCGCGGGTTCAAAGGAAACCGTAACGCCGTGCGCCGTAGACACGCATTTCGACTTGTTCTCACACAGTTTCCTCCAGGAGGACACCGGCGCGTTGCGGTCGCAGGAACCGTACGCCTCCCACTGATAATACCTGCCGGTATTGAGGTAGTTCACGACGTTGATCTCGGACAGAAGCCGGACTTCCTCCAGATCGATCTCCACATAACAGTTTCCCGAGACGCCGTACGCGGAGGACGCGTTTCCCGACGAAGAGCCCCAGGGGATATCGATACATCCGTCGTTTGTTTTCTCTTTGTCAGTCACGACCGCCGCGTCGGCGCCGCTGCCCGCCGCAGCCGTCTTGCCCGCGGAAACGCTGCACAGCTCCGCGTAGACCAGGACTTCAAGCCAGTGAAAAGAGGTGTTATCGCTGTTCGCCGTACCGTAAACGCGGACGTAGCGTGCGTTCACGGGATTGAAGGTCAGCGTATACCCGTCGTAGGTCGAGACCTCGTCCGTGGTTTTTCCTCCGGCAAGCGTCCACTCGTCGATCGGACGGCTGTTATCCGTCGAGAGATACGCGTCCCATTTATACACACGGCTGCCTTTTACGTACGTCACGGTGTTGATCGCCGAAACGGGATACTCTTTTCCGAGATCGATTTCCACGTAACATGTGCTCACCGCCGCTTGTGAACGGGGCGCAACGGTACCGTAATTCGTGGAGTCGGTATAGTTGTTGTTGGTATTCGTGATCCCGTCCGTCACCTTCGGTACAGACGTTTTTTTGGCGCCGATCGTCACCGGCTTTCCTACCGAGACGACCGCTTTTTCAAATAGTTCGTCCGAAGACGCTTCTCCGCTCTGAACCGGCGTCGAATGAACGAGCAGGGAGTACGGAACAGCCAGGGAAACGATCATCAAAACGCTTAAAATGAACGAAAGTGCTCTCTTCATGGGTTCTCTCCGATCTGCCTTTCGGCGCATACCGGTCCGATCGACCGTCTTTCAATAATAAATATATCATAATTCAGTTTTACCGTCAATAGTGAATAATTATAAAAAGATATAATTATATGTTGAAAATTTTTCAAATTACTGTTGACAAACGCGACATTCTATGCTAATATAAATTAGTTTTGAACTGAATATCGGCAAAACCGGAGAAATCCGGCGACGCAAAGCTATAGGGCCTCAAATGGCAGCCAGTTGCACTCTTTTTTTGTTCTGCCATGGCTATAGCTGTGAGCAGTTTTTTTATTGGGAGCAGGACATAATGCTGAGATTGAGAGAAAAGATCGTCCGATACGTCTTTTTGATCGCGATCGTCATGACCGCGGTGATACTCATCGCCTCGTTCATCATTCAGTTCGCGGCGTCAAAAAAGAGACTGATCGACGAATCCTCGGATATCTTCGAGGATATCACCGACGTGCTGGAAGCAAATGACAGCGCGTTGTCTGATATGCAGTCGGAGTATAAGGCGAAAAGCTTTAACAAAGCGGACTGCGTCTCCTACATGATCAGCCAGTCGCCCTCCCTTTTGAAGACGCTTGAGCATATGTCGAAGAAAGAATTTCAATTGATCAAGGAAAAGAACAATTACCAGTTGACGAGCGAGGAGTATACGGCGTATAAGGAACTGAATAAGATCGCGACACTCGCCGAGGTCGACGAGATCAATATCCTGACCCCGGATTTCGACGCCCCCGGCGGCAACGCAACGATCATCTTCGGAACGGTCACCGATTATTACGGTTATGATCTGAACGACGGCGCACAAATGGCGTTCTTCAAGCAAATGGTAAACGAGAACGGCGTATCGCGTCTCTATCAGGAAGTTATGCCGAATACGGCGAAATCCGATCCGATGCAGTACTCGATGGTCTGGAGTTCGAATAAGAAGGAATTCCTTATAGAGATCGGCACGAAGCTGTCTACGATCGAACACTCGATGAAGCAGTACGAGTTGTCCTACGTCTTCTTCATGTTCAAAAAAGGCAACGACCTTTTGTACGCGGTCGACGCCGCAAACGGCGTAATCCTCGCGTCGACGAACGTCGATAACGAAGCGGTCACGTGCGCGGACTTCGGCGTCACTTTGGAAATGATGCAGAATGACGACGGAACGGGCTTCAACGTCAAGGACGGAGACGTCGAGTATTTCTGCGTATCACGGATGCACGACGGCTATTACCTCCTCCGTATCGTCGATACGCGTGAAGTCAACCGAACGATCATTTCGAACGAACTGACGCTCATGGGCAGCATCCTGCTGATCGTGGTCTTCCTGTTCGTGTCGATCCTGATTCACATCAACAAGTTCGTGATCAGGAACATCGAGAACGTCAATACCAGTCTGAGACGGATCACGCTCGGCAATCTCGAAGAAAGCATCAATATCAGAGACAGCCTGGAATTCTCGGAGTTGAGCGACCATATCAACGCCATGGTCAGCAGTCTTCTGACCAGTACCGACAAGATCTCCTTTGTTCTGAACCAGTCGGAAATGCACGTGGGCGTGTATGAATATAACGAATATATGAAGCGCGTGCGCTTTACCGAGAACCTTCCCTCGATCCTTCAGATCGACGAAGCGCAGATGAGGCAGATTTCCAGCGACGTCGCGCTTTTCAAGGCGTTCATGAGCGGACTTTTCAAGAACGTCGTCGAGAATGAGAACGGGATCTTTCATCTCAGCGGCAAGGAAGACGTTTACATCAGGATCAAGGAGACCGAACACAACAACGGTGTGCTCGGCATCGTCGCGGACGTCACCGAGGAGATCAACAAGAGAAGGAAGATCGAAGCAGAGCGCGATATCGATATCCTGACGGGACTTTATAACCGGCGCGCCGTCGAACGGAAACTCGACCGTCTCTTTGATTCCTACAAGGAACTCGATCACGGTCTGATGATCCTGCTCGACGCCGACGGATTAAAGAAAGTCAACGACAAGTACGGGCACGAAAACGGCGACGCCTATCTCTGCGGACTCGCGTCGGTTCTGCGCGAATACGAGAATGAAGACGGGATCTGCGGAAGGATCGGCGGAGATGAATTCATCCTCTTCCTCTTCAACAGACGAAGCAAGGAGGAACTCGAGGAGATCATCGGCAAGCTTGCGCAGTATCAGGACAACGTGACGGTCCGTCTGAAGAACGGCGAGGAGATCCCGCTCGGCTTCTCGTTCGGATACGCGTATTCACGCGGCTACAACGATTACCGGCTGCTTGAAAAACTGGCGGACGACGCGATGTACCGCAACAAGCGGAAGCGCAAAATGATAAAGAACAATCAGCAATAAATGCGCCAAAAAGAACGGTCTCGCCATTCACGCGGGACCGTTCTTTTCATATTCTTCGATTTCTTCGTAAAGAGCGAGAAGCGTCTCTTCAAGCGCCTCTTTCTCCCCGTGAAGTTCGGACAACCGGACGTAATTGCTCTCGTGCGCCTTCTCGTCCTCTTCGATCGAGGACAGCCGCTCTTCGATCTCCCGGGCGCGGGAAAGCGCCTTCTCATAGCGCGCCTTATTCTTTCTTTTTTCCGCCTGACTGCGCTTCGCGTCGAGATACGCCTGTTTCCCTTCCGCCGGAGGGGCTGCTTCGGCTTGCGCTTTCACGTTTGACCGCGCGTTCTCTCTGAAGCGAAGATACTGGGCGTACGTTCCGTCAAAAAGGAACGGCGCGCCGTCCGGACCGTCAAAATCAAGGATCTTCGTCGAGAGTTTATCGATGAAATAGCGGTCGTGCGACACGCAGACGAGCGTTCCGTCGTAATCCGAGAGCGCTTCCTCCAAAACCTCTTTGGACGAGAGATCGAGGTGATTGGACGGCTCGTCGAGTAGGAGCAAATTATGCTCTTTCAAAATCAGTTTGGAAAACGTCAGTCTCGCCCGCTCGCCGCCCGAGAGCACGGATACCCGCTTGCCGACGTCATCGCCCGTAAAGCGGAACAGAGCGAGCGCGCTGCGCACCTTCGTCTGCGTCATCTGCACATCGGTGTTCCACAGTTCGTCAAGAACCGTGTTCTGCGGATCAAGATTCTGATTCTCCTGATCAAAATAACCGATCGTCAGATTATATCCGTACGCACATACGCCCGCGTCGGAAGGGATCCGCTGCATCAGGATCTTCATGAGCGTGGATTTACCGCAACCGTTATGACCGATGATAAACAGTCGGTCGCCGCGCTTCACTTCAAAAGACAGCCCGGAGAACAGAACGTGTGATCCGTAGGACTTCGAGAGATCCTTCACGGTCAGTACGTCTTCACCGCTCGGGATGCCCGATTCAAATCTCATTGCAATAGTCTTCAGTTCGCCCTGCGGCTTGTCCAGCCTGACCATTCGGTCAAGCATTTTCTGCCTGCTCTCCGCCGCGATGATGTTGCGTTCCCTGTTCCATTTTCTCTGCAGCGCGATATACTCCTCGATACGTTTGATCTCGCGCTGCTGATTGATATAATGACGCTCCGCGATCTCACGGTCGGTCTTTTTCTTTTTGACGAATTCGGTATAGCCTCCGCTGTAGAGCTTTGCTTTCCCGCGCTCGATATCGAGCGTATGCGTCGTCAGTCTGTCCAGAAAATAACGGTCGTGCGAAACGACGATAAGGGTCTTTCTGAACTGCGCAAGATAGTCCTCAAGCCATTTGAGCGTCGCGGTATCGAGGTGGTTCGTAGGTTCGTCGAGGATCATGACGTCCGGATCGCGCAGCAAAACCTTTGCTAAAGCAAGGCGCGTCTTCTGACCGCCTGACAGACGGCTGCAGGGCGCGGCGCTGTCGGCGTCGAATCCGAGCGACCGCAGGACTCCTCTGATCCTGCTTTTATACGCGTATCCGCCGCGCGCGGAAAACCTTTCCTCAAGGTCGTGATATTCCTTTTCCGCAGTAACGCTTCCGCCGCGCATTTCTTCCGACAGAACGTCCAGACGGTTCTCGATATTCGTCAGATCTCCGAACGCCGTTTGCAGTTCCTCATAGGGCGTTTTCTCGCCCGAAACGCCTTCGTTTTGGTCGAGCATTGCGACGGAGGCGTCTTTTTTCAAAAACACGGAGCCGGAGGTCGGCTCTGTTCTTCCCGTTATGATCTTTAAGAGCGTGGACTTCCCCGCACCGTTAACGCCGACGATCCCGAGCCGGTCCCCTTCCTTTACCGAGAAGGAAACGTCGGTCAGAATATCGTCGGCGCCGACAGAAAATGAAACGGAGTTGACCGATAGAACGATCATATCAATAACCTTTCGACAGACTGTTTTTCCGGCAGGTGACGGTCAAAAACCGGCGTGCGCCCGGTCCCGCCGGGTGCGGGTCAGATCAGTTTCCGATCCCTCATCGCCTTTTCCACTGTAAAAGTATAGGTGCTGTTCGCCTTTTCCGACGCTTTGATCATGTCAAGAAGCGCGGAGGCGGAGGTCAGGCGCACTTCGTCTACCTCTTCCTTCTGAAGAACGCAGTCCTCGATATGGAAGTCATCCCGGACGAAATAGACGTCAATGAAACTTCTGCGCCTTTTGATCCTCGAGACGAATACCAGCTGACGCTCTTTCAGCGGCAAACCGATCTCTTCCCGCGCTTCCCGGATGCCCGCATGTAAACTGTCCTCACCGGAAGAAACCGCTCCGCAGGTCACGCTCCAGATCCCGGGAAGAGACTTCTTGTTCTTCGAGCGCTTCTGTATCAGGAAACAGCCGTTCTCATCATAGATGTACAAATGGACTGCCATGGAATACTCACCCTGCGCAAGCGGCGTTCCGCGCACTATGACTTTTCCGGTCTTCTGCGCATTTTCATCATATACGTCAAGATATTCCATGCCGTCCTCCTTTTTGATCTGATTATCAGCATACCGGTTTACGGTTTTCCGTTGATCCGGTAAGCGTTGTTCATGCAGCGGATCTCCGCACGCCGGTGATTACCGCCGAATTCGCCGTCCAGTGTGTAGGGGATCTCTTCTTCGCATTCGAATACGGCGTGCTTTACGTGTCTGAACAAAAGATTCGGATCGTCATATTTGCGCGCGGCGATGTTCAGAAGCGTATTGACGTAACCCGCGGGAGACGACGGGCGGCGCATCATGATCAATTCAAAAGTCCCGTCGTTCATGACGACGTCCTCCTCGGCGAGCGTATAGACGCCCCCGATCGAGATCGTATTGGAAACGCCGCCGTAGATGAATTCGCCCTCTTCCGTATAATCGTCTGCGGTCACCTTCACTTTGACGGGGCGCGTGCCGGACAACTGTTTTGCCGCGCTCAGGATATACGCAAAGTGTCCGAGCGTGTTTTTCAGATTCTGCGGCGTATCGTAGGACGCCGCCGTAAAAGCGCCGAAGGACGCGGTATAGGTAAAATAGCGGTCATTGAATTTTCCGAGATCAAGTGAAACGAACGAGTCTTCAACGATCTGTTTTACTGCAAACACGGGTTTTCCGGGAATGCCGATGGAGGAGGCGAAATCATTGGTCGATCCGCAGGGTATATAGCCGACCTTTGCGCCGGGCTTCGCCCTTGACAGCCCGGACAGCGTCTCGTTGAGCGTTCCGTCGCCGCCGCAGGCAATGATCAGTTCGTCGCCTCCGCCGCGCTCGAAAGCAAGCCGCTCGGCGTCGCCTTTTCCCTTGGTGATATAGACCTCGATCGCATAATCCGCGTCGGAAAGAGTTTTTACAACACTGTAAAAACTGTTTCTGAAGCTCATCTTCCCGGCGCGCGGGTTTATGATTAAGAGCGCTTTTTTATCCATAGGATTCTCCGTTTGATACCGTACCGTCATTTACCGTATATTACCATATCCGCGGGCGGTTTGTCAATCCATGAAATCAAATTCAAAATCGTACATATTCACGGTATCGCCGTCTTTGCACCCTTTTTCAACGAGCGCGGCGATCACGCCGGAAGAGCGCAGTACGCGCTGAAAATACATGAGCGATTCCCTGTCGTCGAAATTGATCCCGCCCATCAGATTATACAGCCATTCCGCCTCAACGTAATATACGCCGTTTACGTTTCTGATCTCAACGCTTCTGTCGTCCGGCAGCGTATCGCCGTTCAGATCCATTTCGCTTTCATAGCGCGTGATCTCCGGCAGATCCTTCAGAAGCTCCGCCGCGGCGTGAACGAGTCCGTCGAGGTTTTCGCCGGTCATCGCGGAAACGTAAACGAGTTTCACGGAATTCTTTGACGCGAATTCTTCAAAAGCGGCTCTGTCAAAGAGCGTTTCATCGATGCAGTCGCACTTGTTCGCGGCGATGATCTGCGGTCTGGACGACAGTTCTTTGCTGTATGCGCGCAATTCCTCATTGATCGTTTTGATATCTTCCACGGGGTCCCTGCCTTCGCACATCGATACGTCGACGACGTGGATGAGCAGTCTGCATCTGTCTACGTGGCGCAGGAAATCATGTCCGAGCCCCGCGCCTTCCGAAGCGCCTTCGATCAGCCCCGGAATATCCGCGGCGACAAAGCCGCAGCCGTCGCCGATCCTCACCACGCCGAGATTCGGGGAAAGCGTTGTGAAATGATAATTGGCGATCCTCGGCCTCGCGTCGCTGATCGCCGCGAGGATCGACGATTTTCCGACGTTCGGCAACCCGATCAGCCCCACGTCGGCGATCATTTTGAGTTCCAGGATCACTTCCGCTTCCTTCCCGCGCGTCCCGTTCTTGGCAAAGCGCGGGACCTGCCTCGTAGAAGTTGCGAAATGCCTGTTGCCCCATCCGCCCTTTCCGCCTTTCAGCAGAACGAACTCTTCGCCGATTTCGGACAGATCCTTGATCACTTTTCCGCTTTCCGCGTCCTTGATCACGGTTCCCGGCGGTACGGGCAGACGGAGATCCTTGCCGCGTGCGCCGTGAAATTTGTCGCCCTTTCCGTTTCCGCCGTTTTCAGCGACGAATTTTCTTTTATACTTGTACTTCAGCAGCGTATTGTCGCCGGGATCGACGTAGAAAACGACGCTGCCGCCGTTTCCGCCGTCGCCGCCGTCCGGACCGCCCTGCGCAACGTATTTTTCCCTGTGAAAGGAAACGCTGCCGTTGCCGCCGTCTCCGCTGCGCACGTAGATCTTGACCTGATCGATCAGCATAAATCTTCTGCCTTTCTCTTATTCCGGCGTGGTCCCCGCCATTTTCAAAAACGTTTCTTCGTCGATGATCGGAACGCCCAGCGTCTGCGCTTTCGTCAGTTTGCTTCCCGCGTCTTCGCCGGCAAGCACATAGTCCGTATTTTTTGAGACGGACGAGGATGTCTTTCCGCCCCTTTCCTCGATGATCGCCGCCGCCTCGGAGCGTTTGAGCGACGGAAGCGTGCCCGTCAGAACGAAGGTCTTGCCGGAAAATACGCCGTCGCCGGGGATTTCAGTTTCCGACGTCGTCACAACGCCCGCGTCTTTCAGCCGGTCGATCAGAACGCGGGTCTGCGGATGTGAAAAGAAACTGACGACGCACTCCGCGGTGATCATACCGAAATCAGGAATGGAAGCAATTTCTTCAACGCTCGCCCCGAAGAGTTTTTCGATATCGCCGTACCGTCTTGCAAGCGCCTTGCCCGCTTTCTCTCCAACGTTCTGTATGCCGAGGGCATAGATCAGCCGCGCAAGTCCGGCGCTTTTCGAGCGTTCGACGGATAAGAGAAGATTATCTGCGGATTTTTTCCCCATCCGATCAAGTTTTTCCAGTTCCTCGGCGTCAAGAGAATAGAGATCCGCGATGCCCGAGATCAGACCGGCGTCCAGCAGACTTTTAACAGCGGCCGGTCCCATTCCGTCGATATTCATAGCGTCCTTGGAGGCAAAATGCTCAATGGAACGCTGCCGCTGAGCGGGACACGCCGCGTTCGTGCAAACGGTCTTCGCCTCGCCCTCGATCCTGATCACTTCCTCGCCGCAGGAGGGACAGCGCGCGGGCATGGCGTATTCCGGCAGCGTATAATGGCGTTCATCTTTCACGGAATCCACGACTTCGGGAATGATATCCCCCGCTTTCTGCACGATCACGGTGTCGCCGGGTCTGATATCCTTCATCCTGATATTATCGATATTGTGCAGCGTCGCTTTGCTGACCGTAGAGCCGGCAAGCCGTATAGGACTGAGCAGTGCGTTCGGTGTTAGAACGCCCGTTCTGCCGACCTGTACGAAGATATCCAGCAGCGTCGTCCTCTTCTGCTCGGGCGGGAATTTATAGGCGACAGCCCATTTCGGAACGTTCGTTCCTTCGCCGAGTCTGACGCGCTCCCTCAGGTCGTTGACCTTGATCACCACGCCGTCGATATCGTAAGGAAGCCCGGCTCTTGCCGCACCGATCTCCTCTATGCGCGAGATCACCGCGTCGAGCGTTGATGCAAGGCGGTATTCAAGCACGTGAAAGCCGTTTGACCGGATGAAATCAAGCGTTTGCGCGTGCGTTTCGAACTGTTTGTCGCACTTCTGAAGATTGAAAACAAAGATGTCGAGGTTCCTCTTTGCCGTGATCGAGGAGTCCAACTGGCGCAGTGAGCCGGCGGCGGCGTTTCTCGGGTTGGCAAAGAGCGGCTCGCCGGTCGTCTCGCGTTCGGCGTTGAGCTTCTCAAAAGAGGATCTCGGCATAAAGATCTCGCCGCGCACCTCCAGATACCCCTTGTAAGGGATCGTCATCGGAATGGAATTGACCGTCCTCAGATTGGAGGTGACGTCCTCTCCCACCGTACCGTCGCCTCTTGTTGCGCCGGAAATGAATCTTCCGCCGTTATAGATGAGCGCGACGGAAAGACCGTCGATCTTTTTCTCCACCGTATATCCGCCGCAGTCGGAAGTTTTGGAAATGAAATCGGCGAGCTCCTCATAGGAAAACACGTCCGTCAGACTCTTTAACGGAACGGAATGCGTATGCTTCTCAAATTTTTCGAGCACAGCGCCGCCGACGCGATAGATCGGGGAATTATCGTCGTGCATCTCGGGATGCTCTTTTTCGAGCACTTCGAGTTCACGGTACATCCTGTCAAATTCCGCGTCAGAGATCTCCGGCGCGTCTTCTAAATAATACTTTTTACGGTGATACTCGATCTGTTCCCTCAAATAGAGGATCCGTTCACGTTCGTTCATTGTTCCGCGCCTCTCATATCCATACTTCTCTTATTATATTTTAACACAATTTCGGAATAAATGCAAGCGTTATATCACGTTCTTTTGAGAAATCAAAAAAAACGCGCGCAAGAAAAACGGCGGTTCCTCCGGATATACCGGAAGAGCCGCCGTTAACACGCGTCGTACCGTCAGTTCATTTTGCGCTTGCGTAATAGCACGATGAAATATACTGTCCCTTCGCATTTCTGAACACGAAGAGGTAATTGCCTTTCGCAAGTCCCGTGACCGCCTGCGAAACGACGCCTTCCTTCACTTCCGCGTCCACGGTTTGCACAAACGTTCCGTCTTCGCCGTATACCGAAACCGCGACGGAATCGGCCTTGATGCGGGACGGCAATTTTCCCTGGACCGTCAGTTCGTCCTGATCGTTATAACGGACGGTCAGGGATATTGCGCCGTTTGAAGCGTTTTCAAAGTACCAGCGGCCGTAATCGAAGATGTCTTTGCCGGAGACCAGAACGACCTTGTCGTCCTTCATACCGACTGCGTAATCGGTGTTGACGCCCAGTCTGACCGTGAACGTTCCGTCTTTGTTATCGACGACTCTCCATGACTGCGTGTCGCGTTTCTTGGAAACGGCGTTGAACTGCACGGGCTTTCCGTCTTCGGCGTACGTTCCTCTGATATCGAGAACGTAATTCTCTTTCATAATGACGTGATAGCGTTCGAAATAGTCAAAGGTCACGTCAAACTGCTGCGGATCGTCGTTCTTCGTCGCGGGGATCAGAAGAAGACCTTTCAAGGTGACGAACTTCCCGCTGTTAACGTTCTTCAAGAAGTACGAACCGATGTAATGATTCTGCTTCGGCTGTTTTCCCTCGTCGAATACGATCGAGCGCGATTCACCGGTCTGGAGCGTTCCGACGTCCTCCGGGAAGGTCACGGACGCGCGCTGCGTGCCGGTCTTATCATACAAACTGACTTTTTTGATCGTCAGCGGCACGGAAGTCGAAATAATATTGATCCCCCAGAGGAAATCTTCGAAAGAATCATACTGCCCGGTCAGTCCCTGGAAGCCGAACGTCAGTATTCCGGTTTCGGCGGGTCTGTCGATCTTTCCGGAGAAGGTGACGTATTTGTCGTCTTCGTCAAGCGTGTCCCTGCTTCCGCGGGTATTATTGAAATTCATACCGTAAAGGAATACCGAAGGCATGAAAACGGAACTCACGTCGGAAGCGTCGGTCTTGGTCAGTTCAACGTAGAAGCCCTCTCTGTCGGTGATCGTCATTTCAACGGACACGTATGCTTCGGGGAGCCCGATCTCGATATCCTTGTCCCAGTAAATGAAGCAGAACTGGTCCATCGAATTGACCCGTCCCTCATACTTTTCCTTGTCGTTGAGTTCGGGATGCTCAGAAACCTTGTTGATCGAATCGTACATCACCCAGAAGAAACCGTCGTTCATCCAGGTCTCGCCCCAGGAGTTGGCGACCTGGAAAGCGCCCTTCAGCTGAACGCCGTTCAGAGTGCAGACAAAGTCGTCGTCGTAGCCGACGATCGACACCTGATGTCCGCCCTTCGTACCGTTGCACCAGACGCAGGCGGCTTCGCCGATCTTGCCGGTACCAGCTTCGGCGTCCTCGGCGGTCACGTACGCGTACTGCCAGTTAGAGGAAAAGCCGCCGGTCACGACGACGTTCCCCTGAACGACGGCGTCCTTGATCTTTTTGATCAGCGCCTGACCGGCTTCGGAGTCGGTCAGCTGATCGCCGTACGTACGGGACCAGATCTGCTCATAATCGGAGATCCTGTAGTTGAGCGCGCCCTCCAGCTGTCCGTCCTTGACCGGCCAGTCAAGGCTCTTGGGATTGCGGTTGTTCTTGTCGGTGCCGAGTTTGTATCCGGAGGGCGTCGTATAGAAATGCCAGTCCTTGAGCAGCATCGCGCCGTGATCTCTGAGGATGTCGTAGACCCACGCCGTACCGGCGCCCGCAAAATTATAAGTGAATTTCGGTGCGAAAATATAAGCCTCGTTGCCGCTTGCGGGATTCCATTTCGGATCGATGCCGATACTGTCGATATAGCGCGAGACGGCGTTTGTGAACTGCATATACGTGATCCCTTCGGAAGCGCAGGAACCGATACCGCCCTGATTGTCGATCGGAGGAAGATGCTTCGTTCCGACGAGCGTATAGGAGGACGGGAGATAGTCGCGCATCTGATGCTCTTTCACGACCGGAATGTCCGAGCGGTCATCGTCGTCAATGAACTTGTAACCGTCGTCAACGGTCGTCTCGGACGGCACGTCTTCCGTTTCCGAAGGCGTCGGCGTCAAAGGCGTGTCGGTTGACGGCGAAGGCTGCGCTTCGGGAGTGGTTTCGGTCGCTTTGGCGCTCTCTGAAGCCGTCTCAGCAGTCGGAACGGGCTGCGTATCGGTGCAGGACGCCAAAAACGGTACGGTCAGAACGACCGCCAGAAGCAGCGCAATAATCTTTTTCATGTTCAGAATCCTTTCTTGTTCATATTTCGTATGATCAATCGTTGATCAGATCATTCAGCAATGCGGAGATTTCGGCAGACGATTCGGCGCGGTTGATGCGGTCGCGCAGCGCGGGCGCGCCGCGCACGCCTTTGACGTACCAGGAAATGTGTTTGCGCGCCTCCCGGACGCCGCGCTCTTCGCCGTACGCGTCGGTCATCATCTTCAGATGTCTTATCGCCGTTCGTATTCTTTCTTCTGTCGACGGCTCAATATACGGCTCACCGTTCAGCGCGCATTTTACCGCGCGGAAGAGGAAGGGGTTGCCGAGCGCGCCGCGCGCGATCATCACGGCGTCGCATCCCGTATACTCCTTCATGCGCAGGGCGTCCTCCGGCGAATAGATATCTCCGTTGCCGATCACGGGGATCGATACGGCGTCCTTTACGCGTTTGATCATGTCGAGATCGACGCCGGGACTGTACATTCTCTCTCTGGTCCTTCCGTGAACGCAGATCGCGTCCGCTCCCGCGCGCTCTGCGGTCAAAGCAACGGAAACGGCGTTTTTGTGCGCCTCGTCGAACCCGGTCCGGATCTTGACGGTGACGGGAACGGCGCTCGCTTCCCTGACGGCGGATACGATCTCATAGATCCTTTGCTCGTCGCGCAAAAGCGCGCTGCCCTCCCCGTTCGATACGATCTTTCTCACGGGGCATCCCATATTGATGTCGATCGCCGCGGGCGGGCACTCGGAAAGACACCCTTCATATTCGCCGGTTGAAAGCATTTTGGCTGCTCTTGCCATGATCCCGGGCTCGCTGCCGAAAATCTGTATCGCAAGCGGCATCTCTTTCTTCGTGACCGCCGCAAGCACCGCCGTCTTTCTGTCAGCATAACAGAGCGCCTTCGCCGAGACCATTTCGGTCACGGAATAATCAGCGCCCTGTTCGATGCACAGCGTTCTGAAACACCGGTCGGTGATCCCCGCCATAGGCGCGAGAACGATCTTGTCTTTCAGGTCGATTTGTCTGCTGTTCATATTGTTCATGTCGGCAAAGCCGGAATACGTAAAGTGCGACCGAGTCTGTAAGCCGGGTTCTGTTCTTGATCATCAAGATGCATTCATCTGTCTGTGACGCCGCGTTACCGCGGCGCTCCATGGATTGGTTACCATGTGCCACCCGCGGGCATCGGCCGGGCAAGCCTGCCTTTCGGCACCCGCATACGGTGTTGCTTCGGATAGGGTTTACATTTGCAATTACGTTACCGTAATGCCGGTGAGCTCTTACCTCGCCTTTCCATCCTTACCCGTGCTTTCGCGCGGGCGGTTTATTTCTGTTGCACTTTCCCTGAAGTCGCCTTCGGCGGACGTTATCCGTTATCCTGCCCTGTGAAGCCCGGACTTTCCTCATAGTGATACCTTTCGGCGTGACACTACGCGAATGCACGACTCGGTCATTACGTATTATAACTCCGAATAACTGTTTTGTCAATAATTACGGCAAAAAAGAATGGATGACCGCCGTCCGGTGCGTTCAGTTCGCGGTTTTGTCAAGATAGCCCTGCAGAATGATTTCGGCAGAGAGGGTATCCACGACGTTTTTTCTCTTTTTGCCGCGCGTATTTGTTTCGTTGAGGATCTTGTGCGCAAGCACGGTTGATAAGCGTTCGTCGGCAAACGCGACCGGACATCCTGAAAGCTCGTTGAAACGTCCGGCAAAAGCCTCCACCTTCCTTGCACGCTCGCCCTTACTGCCGTCCATATTCACGGGAAGTCCGAAAACAACGGTTTCGGCTTCTTTTTCCTTCGCCAAAGATACAAGCCGCGCCAAGAGTTTTTCTTCCACGTGCTCTGTCAGCGTACATACGCCGAAAGCCATTCTGCCGGAAGGATCCGAGAGAGCGACGCCTGTGCGCACGTCTCCGAGATCGATGCCCATGATCCTTGACATTCTCTTATCCGCTTTCTTTTTTTGAAGCTTTCCGCGCGGCGTGCAGAATGAAATCGACGAAATCCCTGTAAACGGTTTCTTTGTCAAGCTCGTTCAGGATCTCGTGACGGTCTTCGTCATAGAGCTTCAACCGCACGTCCATCAGTCCGTTTGCAGCGAGCGCGTTATAGACCTTCGTCGGTCCGTCGCCGTAGTTCCCGACGGGATCCTCCTTACCGGCGGTAACGAGGACCGGCAGGTCCTTATCGACCTTTTTGAACCATTCTTCGGCGTTGACGGTCTTGATGCATTCAAACATCTGCGCATAAGCGCCGGGCGTGAACGCGAAACCGCACAGCGGGTCGTCATTATACTTCTTCACGGTGCTTTCATCCCTTGAAAGCCAGGCGCTCGGGTCATCCGATCCCGTACGCTTATTGTATCCGGCAAACGCGATCCTGCCCAAGAAGGGACGCTGCGCGGTATCCGGCGTGAAGACGCCGATGAATCTGGCGAGCGCGATCCCAGCGCCGACCGGCATTCCGGGTCCCGCCGTTCCGCAAATGATCGCACCGTCGATCAAGTCCCTGTGCTCGACGATGAATCTGCGCGCAACAAAGGAGCCCATACTGTGTCCGAGAAGAATATAAGGCAGACCGGGATACGCGTCACGCATCATGCCGGCGAGTTTCGCCTGATCGCCGACAAGCACGTCAAGCGCTTTGCCCTTGCCGAAGTATCCGTACGCATCCCCTTTGCTTTTACCGTGTCCCTTGTGGTCGCATCCGCAGACGATCATGCCGTTCGACGCTGCAAAACGGGCGAAATCGTCATACCGCCCGATATGCTCCGCCATGCCGTGACAGATCTGAAGGACCGCGCGCGGGGGAACGTCGGGCGTGTATTCGCGATACGTGATCTGTGTGGAACCGTCGGTCGAGACAAAAGTCTTTTCTTCGAATTTCATTTGTTTGCACCTTTCTTCTAAAATTGTTTCAGCCGATCAGCAGTTTGGGGTCCAGTTCATTCTCGATAACGAACCTGCGGATGTCCTCGTAATCCGGAACGCGCAGCGCGCCGCCCTTGCGGAGCATCACCACGGTTTCCGCGACCGCGGCGAATTCGCAGGCGATCCGGATATCGTCTTCAAACAGATACCTTAAGAAGAGCGCCACGTTGTAATACTCCTCTGCCCCGCGGCGGTTCTCGGGCACGAAATCGTAATTCGGAACGAAATAATAGAATTTTCCGTTGTAGGCAAACGCGCCTTTGCCCGCCAGACGGATCACAAAGCACTTTGATCGCACTTTTCCCTGCAAGGAAATGCACGCCTTCAGACAGTCGTCCACGCTCTGAACGCGCATCCCGCAGTAGCGCTGTACGTTATCCTGATCCATGACCAGTATCGTGCCGTCTCTGAACTGATCGATCGGAAGACGTCCCGCCTGCCTGCCGCGCAGATTGACGAGCGAAGGGATCTTGTGGGTGTTGGCGGCGAGAATCGCGGTGTTGACGATCTCCTGCGGCATGTCGCCGTTAACGATCACGCCGTCCGGACACGAGGAAAACGCGTCCTCGACCATGCCGACGGACAGGAACGAGTTGGCGCCGTCATACTCAAGAAGACGGACGCCGCCGTCCACGTCGGTCAATTTGATCGTCGTGCCGACCGACGCGCCTTTTTCTATATGGACCGTCATCATACTGCCGATCATGGACGATAAATAGTCCTTGATGAGAGTGCCGTTCGAATCGCTGCCCAGCGACAGAACGGGAACGCAGTCCGCGTCAAGTTTTTGCAAAGCGACCGCCGTATTGACGCCTGTCCCGCCGGGATACTTGACAAGCTCCTTGACCGAAGCCGTGCCGCCGTTTGACGGAACCGAGGGAATGTCGACGTCCATACAGTAGTATGCGCTTCCCACCGTCAGTATTTTCGGATACATCACTATCTCCTTCCTTTATCAGAACGCATTCTTTTACTTTTATATTATATCATGTTATTCGCGATAAATCAACCTTTTTTTCATAATATCTCCAAGACCTTTCCGAGCGTGCGGTCAACGCAAAAAAGCGGGCCGGTCAAGCGTTTCCGCAAGCCGGCCGTTTCGTCTTCGCGCTACTCTCTGTTCATAAATTCATTGTAAGCGCAGGCGAGCATATTCCATGTATTCACATCGATATTTCCGGATTCCCGAAGCCCCCACAGCTTCTGCAGGCATCGGATATTGCCGCTTGTGACTTCATCGCAGGTACCGTTCATATCCTGTTCTTCAAGCCCCTTATAATGCCCTTCAAGCGTCCGCAGCATTGCCTGAACGATATACATGAGATCACAGTGTTCTCCCTGCGTGATCTCCATCCCCGCTTTCATGCAATCAAACGGATAGATCGGAACGCTTCCTTCCACGGCTTTCTTTGCTTCAAGCGCGGCAATACGCAGTTCGTTCCAGGTTCTCTCATCGACCGCTCCGGTTTGCGGGATCCCGCTCAAGCCCTGAAACACGCGCACGGCTTCTTCCGTCGTTTTGTCGAAGATCCCGTCGGGGACGATCGAAGGAAGGGGCATTCCTGCGTTTTTCAGCGTCAACAGCCATTCCTGTACCGTATATACCGCTTTCCGCCGATCATTCATCTTTCTCATCTGTCATCCTCCCTTTCAAGAGTTCCGGGGAACTGACCGGGACCTCTGTAAGTACCCGCGACGATATCGTTGTACGTGTCGGCGATCGCCGCCCATGTCAACGGGTCGACGGTTCCGTCCACCGTCAATCCGAGCAGCGACTGTATCGCATATATCGCGTCTCTCGTCTGCGTACCGTAGATCCCGTCGACCGCGAGCGTCGGGACCGCCGCGTATTTCCCGGACAGCACGTTGATATACGACTGAAGCTCCCGCACGTCCTCTCCCCGGCTGCCTAAACGGAGCACGATCCCCGGGAACGGACGCGCGATCCCCTCGAACGCTGACGGCGGAAAATCTGTGATGATGCCTCTGTATGCGTCAAACAGCGCGCTCCATGTCAACTGGTCGGCGATGCCCGTCGGCACAAGACCGGCATAGTTCTGAAAATCCGCGACGAGTTGTTCGGTCGGCGCGTCATATTCACCGGTAATGGGGATATCCGTAAAATCCGTCGTGAACGCGCTTACAAAATTAAGAAAGTACTGCAGTCCGCTGACGTAAAGTCCGCGCATGCCCGGACGAAGGTCTTCCGGCAGCTGCAGAGAGACCTCGTCGTAATTGATCCCTTCGGACAGTAATTCATTGAGCTTTTTCACGGCGTTGTACTTCTGTCTGATCTCATACCACGTTGCCGGTCCCACAATACCGTCCGTTTCAAGTCCGAACACCTCCTGAAAAGCGCGCACCGCGCTTTCGGTCTCGGTGCCGAATATACCGTCGGCGAGCGGGATCTTCGGGATCGAAGGATAGTTCGCAGAGATCCTGTTGAGCCGTGTCTGCAGGATCTCTACCTCATTTCCCAGCGAGCCGAGACGAAGAGGGATCTTGGGAGACGTATCCGTTTTCGTCGATATGTCCACGTTTTCCACGAACTCGATATCCTCGCCGTAGTAGTATCTGAGGATCTCTATGGGCGTCAATCCGCGGTTCGCGAGTTCCACCGAGCCCGTCTGTGACAGTCCGCCGCAGGTCGTTACGATACCGTCGCAATACAGGGCGAACAACGGCTCCACGTTCCCGTTTCTGCGGATATAACCGTTAAAATACATATCGGCGATCATCGCGATATTGTCGTAAACCGCCTTTCCGGGATCGAACGCCTGATCGAAGCGCGTACTGGACGTGATGTCGAAATCGTATCCTTTGCTCCTGTAGAACTCGGTATAAAGCCGGTTCAGGGCAAAGGTCGTTTCGGCAATAACGTTCGCGATCAGCGCGTTTTCCGGCCACGTGGGATAAACTTCCCTTGACGCAACGTTGGCGATGTAGTCGATAAAGCCGACCTCCACGTTTGGCGCGTCCACCCCCGGTTCCCCGAGATGCACGACGATCTTTTCGGGGATTGTCGGCAGAAGCAGCTGCGTATGCGCGTTCATTTCTCCCCGTCACCTCCGGAAATGATCTCCCGATCGTATTTTGACAGCGCCGCGCCCGGTCTGTCCGGCAGCGATGCAAGATTGACCGCCAGTACCGTTTCAACAGAAGCGTACAGCAGGACGTTCTGCACCACCGACGTCTGATACCCTTCCTTGGAGGTCTCGACGGTATAGGCGTTTCTGACGGGCGTAAGCGCTCCTTCGCTGCTTCTGTTCGTCAGCGTGATCACCATATCGGGCGTCGCTCCGTCGCGCCCGGTAAAACTTTGCGCGACGACGTTCTGCGCGCTTTCCTCTTCCCCGAACACCGTCACAAGCGCGCCTTCGATCGGGAAGATCCCGTAGCCCGAACTGACCCTGACTTTCAGTACGGCAGTCTGCCCTGCCGGCTGCTGCTGCGGATTGATCGGCACTTTGTTCTGACTTTGCGTATATCGATCCATATCCACGCCTCCTTTCTCTTTTTTTCAGTTTATGGCGGGATAAAAAAACGGTGCATGCAGACAGCGCATACACCGTTTTGACCGACCGCGCGATCAGCGACCGGCTCCATCCTTGTCTTTTTCGTCTTTTCTGATCTTCAATATCTGTCTGAAGATCGGTCTGATGATCTTTGGCACTCTGACAAGCATGACTTTCATAAGTACACCTCACTTAGCGGTCTTACGATCATTCTATGCTCTGACGGTCAAAAATGTGCCTCAATCGTAAAAATGCTTGTTCTTCAACTGCCCGTAAAGCGCTTTATAACTCTCATGCCTTGACGGCGGAACCGCGCCTCCCGACGTTTCGGCGATGATCCGGCATCCTTCCTCCTTGGTATGCGAACACTTCGTATAACGGCAGGTGCCGAGAAACGGCTCAAACTCCGGAAAGGTATAGGGCAGATCCTCTTTTGAAAAAAAGTCGAAACTCTCAAAGTCCAGAAGCGAAAACCCGGGCGTATCCGCAATATACCCGCGCCCGCTTCCGGTCAGGATCTCCACCGGAAAAAGTACGACGCTCCGCGTCGTGTGCCTGCCGCGGGCGATTTTCGCGCTGATCTCCTGCGTCTTGAGGGAAAGCGACGGAAACAAGGTGTTGAGCAGCGTCGATTTTCCGACGCCCGACGCGCCTGCGAAGACGTCGAGACAGCAGGAAGGGGCGTTTGTCAGATAAGCTCTGAGCGCATCGATCCCCTCATTTTCCGCGCTTGACGTTAAAAAGCAGTCGAAGCCCGCGCGCGTATATACTTGTCTCAGGAACTCCGCGTTTTCTCTTGACAGTTCGCACTTCGTGATCACGATCACGGGTTTTATCCCGTTGTGTACGGCGATACACGTCAGTTTGTCGATATTCAGCGTCAACGGCTCCGGACGTGCGGCGGACACGGTCACGAACAGACGGTCTACGTTCGCGATCGGCGGCCGCATCAGCGTACCGTGCCGTTCGGACACGGCGTCAATACAGCGGTTCCCTTTCTCGTCTTCGGAAAGCGTCACGCTGTCGCCGACGAGGATCTTCATACGCTCGTGCCTGAATCTCCCTCTGGGCTTGCAGCTGACGAAACGTCCGTTTTGAAGATATACGCTGTATAACCCGCCCTCACACGCGGTCACTCTCGCTTCAAGTTCTTTGCTCACCGGTTCCTCCCGACAGTTTTCTGACTTTATTATAACGGAAACGCATTTCAAAATCAAGTCATAATGACGATTTCTTCAAAAAGTGTTGAAAAAAACGCCCGATCCTGCTATAATGATCAAAACAGAAATGAAGCGGGTGGAACCATGAAAGAACTCGAAATGCTGGTAAGAGAGATCGTCCGGTCGGGAGGACTGATCAAAGCGGTGTTCAGCCGTCCGAGAGACAAGAGCGTCGTACGGATGACTTCAAGGATCATCGAGTTGAAGAACAGTCGGTATATGCAGTTCGAGACCTTTCTTTGCGACGGTAAAGCGCTGCAAAAGAACGTCCCGGAAGAGGATTGCACGGAGGAAATCATGCGCCAGGCAAGCCGGTTCAGACAGATCGATCTGATCACGGGAAGCGGCACCTGCGAAGCGCTCATCTCAAAGAGCGGATCATGTCATATCAAGAACGGAATCAAAGGAAAACCGCTTCCCGTTCCTTTGGAGAAGAACGACAGAGAACACCGTTTCATTCTCGATCCCGAAAAGGCGGCTCCTTTTTTGCATAAACTCGGCGTATGTGATGAAAGCGGAAGGATCTATGACAAAAAGCGTTCGAAATACAGACAGATCAACCGATTTGTAGAGATCCTGGACGACGTATACAGATATCTTCCGGACAGCAAAACGATCACCGTATGCGACCTCTGCTGCGGTAAGAGTTATCTGACCTTCGCCGTGTACTACTACCTGACCGCCATGAAGGGCCGCTCGGTGGAAATGTACGGCGTTGACCTCAAGAGCGACGTCATCGCGTTTTGTCAGAAAACGGCAGAAGAACTTCACTTTGACGGTATGCACTTCTACTGCATGAACGTTTCGGATTTTCATCCGCAGACAAAGCCGTCGCTCGTGGTCTCGCTGCACGCCTGCGACGTCGCGACGGACGTGGTCATTTATAACGCGCTTCGTCTCGACGTCGACGTCGCGCTGCTGACCCCCTGCTGTCATCACGAGATGATGAAGCAGTTGTCCTGCGCGCCCCTCGCGTTCGTGTCGGAGCATTCCATGTACCGGCAGAAGCTGTGCGACGCGCTGACCGACGCGCTGCGCTGCAAAAGGATCGAATCCTACGGCTATAAAGTCACGGCGCTTGAACTCATCGATCCCGAGGAAACGCCGAAAAACATCCTTATCAAAGCGATCAGGACCCCCATGTCCGAAGAAAAAAAGGCGGCGGCGCTCAACGCTTATAAGGAAGCGATCGGTTTTCTGGGCGTTCATCCCTATCTTGACGCGCTCTTAAGCGGCGAAACGCCGCAATGAATGTTCATTATTTACAGTTCTGAATGTTCTTAACGGCATATATAGGGGGTGTTTCATTTGGCGTATTTGCGCCAAATGAAACACCCCCTTTTTATTTGAGCAGCGTCGCTTTTGCGCGGAAGTTTTTCGCCCCCTCTGTTCTGTCACCCTTCTGCGGGCGGGTTCGGTAAATCGGCGGGCGTGAAGGTAAACGTATACGACAGTACGTACTTGTCCGTGATATTATACTCCACCGTGAACGTGAATCGCTCGTCTTCATTCTCGTAAACGATCGAGGCAACGCTGCAGGATCTTCCGTTGACGTTCTTCGTTTCCTCGGAATATGCGGTGGGAACGCCGAAGAGATCGGCTGACGTCAGGGACGTATCGGTATCATCGATGCGCGCCTTCCCCGCGCTGAAAGCGTCAAGGTCGTTTGAAGCGACGGCGGCGGGACCGTTATACTGCAGGATCAGGCGCTCTTCGGAAAGGATCACCCTGACTTTTCCGCGGCTGAAAACCGCCGATCCGCCGCTCGTATTGTAGGTAAAGTCGGGGTTTTCACTGAAAACGGCGCTGAAAAATCGGGTATAATCGTTCATGTAATCCCTGATCTGTATCGAGGAACGCCCGACAGTGACAAGGATATCGCCGATCGGTTTATCCTTGGCGCCGTCCGGAACCACTTTGACCCGTTCCATTGCCGCGATCACGGCGTTGAGATCCGCAGCCGCCTTCTTCACTTCCTCTTGCGAGACCTGCGGATCATTCATCAATCTGTAACAGATCGCCATAGCCGAAGACAGTTTCTTGTAACTGTCCTCCGTATATTCCTTTCGGTCGATCGTCGAGGAATAGTCTCCCGCCAGATCGTAAGCGTCGAGCAGCGGCGAGATATCCACAAGCGACGCGACCGCTTCGTGCAGTTTCCTCTCGGCGTCGTTCAGTTCGTTCTCTGAAGCGTCGCCCTTTTTCACGCAGGCTTCCGCTTCCGCGACGGCGTTCGTGACCGCGTTGAAGCCGAAAGCGGCGAAATGATCCTCCGCCTTCCTGCCTTTGCTGTCCGGCACAAGGATCTTCGTTTTCACTTCCTTGATATAGCCGGTCAGACTGTCCGTATTGCCGCGCAGCATCAACGATGCGTACGCCTCGACGAGCATATTCTCCGCAATGCGCAGTTCCTCGAGCGTCGGGCATTCCTTCTTCAGCACGGCGATCCCTTTTTCAACGGCTTTCTGATATTCGGCGTAGCTCTCGCCCGTGTAGGCGGAAGGGTCGACGTCGGCGTTCACGAGAAGGCGCAGATACGAAGTATCCGGTATCTTCATCAGCGCAAGTTTCGCGTTGTTCATGCGCGTTGCGGCGGAGTTGATCTCGCTCTGTTTCGCCGCGTCGTTTTTCAGGACCTCGAGCGCAGCGGTGTATGCGTTCTTATAACTCTCGTAACTGTCTTTGGAGTATTCGGATTCGTTTATCGTCTGAAAGAATTCGACCTGACGGCGCAATTCCGTGAAATCGTTCTTTACCACAAGCGCTTTTTTTGCGGTATTCAGTTTATCGACGGCACGGTCGACCGTCAGCGCCGTAACGCCCTTAGCGGAGGCAAGCGACTGCGCTTCATCATAAGCTTCCTTATACGCTTTATACGACGCGGAGGTGTATCTGTCGGCGGGCAGCAGCGTACCGAGCGCTTCGTTGAGCCGCTCCATCGCCGCTTCGTTGTTCGGCGTCGAGCAGGAGGCGAGCAGCGCTGCCGCCGTCGCCAGTATCAGAATATATATGATCAGCTTTTTCATTGAAACCACCTGTTCGGATTCACTGTAAGATCTTTATACGTTCATTATAGCATGTTAAATTCTTTTTGTCAATTCTTCTTTTAGCTGATCGGTTCGCCCGACGCTTTACTGCGGAAAAACAGCTTTCGAAGAGCTCTTCTGTCAAAGGGGATCAGCGGGTACAGATAGCCCTTCCCGGAGAAGAGCGTGCGGTTCGACAGAATGAACAGAAGGACGACGAAAAAACCGACGGCAAGACCGTAGAAGGACAGCACGGCAATCAGAGAGATCGTGATGATCCGCATAAACTTGAAAGCATAACCCAATTCAAAACTCGGCTGCGTGAAATTTGCGATCGCGACGAAAGCCATATAGAGGATGACCTGTTCCGAGAGCCAGCCGACGCTCACCGCCAGATCCCCCAGGATCAGGCCGCTGATCACACTCAGCGAATTGGAGAGTGTATCCGGCGTGTTGAGCGAAGCGAGTTTCAGACCGTCTATCGAGATCTCGACGAGAAGAAGCTGCAATATGAGCGGCAGAAAACTGTCTCCCCCTTTGTAAATCAGGAAATCAAGGGATTCCGGAAGGACCCAGGGAATCTGCTGAAGCGTATACCAGAGCGGCGTCAGCAGCAGGGACGCCATATAAACGGCGTTGCGCACGAACTTCATATATCCGCCGATCACAGGAGAAAAATAGAAATCGTCCGTGTCCTGCAAAAAGTCGAACAGCGACGTCGGCAGGATCATCGCGGCGGGATAGTTGTCGCAGATCACGATGATCTTTCCTTCGAGCAGCATCGCTGCCGCGGCGTCGGGACGCTCCGTGTAGCGCACTTTCGGGAAGGGATTGTAAACAGTCCGTCCGATCATCAGTTCGGTGAGCGTTTCAAGCCCGAGATTGAGACCCATCGTTTTGATCTTTCCGATCTCCGCCGTGATTTTTCCGACGTACTGACGGTCCGCGATCCCCTCCATATAACAGACAAGGAGGTCCGTTGACGTGGAAGAACCGACCTTCATACGCTGAAATACGAGGCGCGGATCCCTGATGCGTCTGCGGATCAGCGCGCCGTTCGGCATCAGCGTTTCAGCGAAACCGTCGCGCGAACCGCGAAGGACCTTGTCTTTCTGCGGTTCTTCAATGCTTCTCGCCGGATATTTCTTGACGTCAAGAAGCAGGCAGCCGTCCACACCGTCGATCAGAAAGAGCGCACAGCCGGAACAAACGGAGACGAGCGCGTCGTTCACGCAGGTTTCAAGCGTACACTCGGCGAGCGGAATACCCTCAAGGAAGCCCTTCACGTCTCCCGCCGCAAGTAGATCGGCGCCGTGCGCGTCGCAGATCATATATCTCATCAACTTCGAGAGCAATTCCCCGTTTGTCAGACCGGCGTAATAGTAAACAAGCGCGCTCAGTCTGCTTCCGTAGCGCAGTTCTTTTCTCACGGTATCGAAATTACGATCGACGTGCATCCTTTGATCGATTTCGCAAACATAACTGTTATTCATCGCACTTTTCCTTTCGAGAAACAGAATTCCCCGAAAAGCGCGCGTTAGTCTTTACAAAGTCTGATAAAAGTGTTATAATAAGTAAAACAACGATAAACCGGTGGTACGGAGTAAAATGAAACAACTGATCATTACGGTATCGCTGATACTGTGCCTCCTTGCGGCGCCGTCTGTTCTTTCCTCCTGTTCGGGCGACGGGAGCGCCGCGCTGACGTTCGCCGAAACGGAAAACGGATACGCGGTCGTTTCCGTAAAGGATCCTTCCAAATATGTAAAGATCCCGCGTGAACACAACGGAAAAGAGGTCACGGCGATCGCGGAAAGCGCGTTTTACAAAGATCTGCGGCTGATATGCGTCGAGATCCCCGACACCGTCCGGTCGGTCGGCGCATACGCTTTTGCTGACTGTTCCAATCTGAGCGAAGTCCGGTTTTCGGACGGCGGCTCCTGCAGGATCGGCGAAAGTGCCTTCGAAAACTGCACGTCGCTGAGAAAAATTGACTGTTCTGCCGTGTATTCCGTCGAGACCCGCGCGTTTGCGAACTGCACGGCGCTGCGCAGTCTGAAGGACAACGGATCGCTGATGCATATCGGAACAGACGCCTTCAAAAACTGCGAAAAACTGATCCTGTACGCGCCGGACGACAGTTATGCGCACGCATACGCGGTCAGACTCGGGATCGACACGTCCTTCTTTGCTTCGGACACTTTCTCCTTTATCGGCATCATCGCAGCGCTTGCCGCCGGCAGCGCCGCGGTTCTCATCACAAAACAAATCGTCAAAAGGAATAAAAAGCGGCAGGAAAGAAGTAAAAAATCGGCGGGAAAGACTTGAATTTTCCGGATTTCGGGAGTATAATATAGAAAATCGTTCGGAAAGGATACAGAACAATGGCTAAAAGAATCGTCAGCGCACTCGGAAAGTTCTCGAATTCCACGGTCACGGGAAACGATGATACTTTCAAACAGGTCAATATCGCCGAGTATACCGTTGAAAAGAAAAAGGAAGGAAAGTATCAGTTGATGCGCGTCCTCTTTTTCGTGATCATGGCGGCGGTATTCATCGGTCTGATCGTACTGCTCTACCAGTTTATACAGTACGTAGCGATCATCGTCGGATTCGCGTTCGCGGGAATGGGCGGCTGGATGCTCTATTTCTTCCTGTACCGCTATTTACAGATCGAATACTCCTACGCTATTGAAAACTCTGAACTGATCTGCACGGAGATCTACGGCAACAAATCGGACAAACTGCTTCTGCGCACCAGAATGTCGTCGGTCGAGCGCGTCGTTCCCTATGAGGGCGAATACAAAGCGCAGATCGATTCGGATACCTACGAAACGACGATCGAACTGCGGTCCACGCCTGCGACGGATCAGGCGTACGCCGTCGTCTATAAGACCGAAAGCGGCGGAAAAGGCGTCGTATTCCTTGAGGGCAGCAACAAAACGCTCAAAGCGTTCAAATACTATTGCAGTCAGAATACCGTGATCAAGGAAATGAGAAGATAAAATAATGTAAAAAAGGACTCCGCCCGACCTGCGAAAGCGGAGTTCTTTTTTTATGCCGAAAACGACGGTATAAGCTGCACGATCCCCACGGACAGGAAAAGCGCCGTCCCCGAACACAGCATTCCGAACAGAAGCTGCGGGAGCGTATGCCTTTTCAGATAAAGCGACGAAAAGCAAACGAGAAGAAGGATCGCCGCGCACGGAAGGATCCACACGTATCCGGCGTACATTACGGCCGTCAGAAGCGGCCCGAATATGCCGCAGGCATGACCGCTCGCTTTGATCTTCAGCACTTTATTGAACAGGATCAGAAAGAGGACCGACAAAAAATAGGTCAGACAAACGATTTTGACGGTCTTCGGCGCGCCGGAAACCGCCGCCCAGATCACGCCGCCCGTATAACCGACCGTTGAGGATACGAACGCCGCCTTTCTTTCAAAGTCTCTTCCCTTGCGCCTGAGTGCCGGAACGACGAAGCAGACGGGGTAGGAAAGAACGGGGATCACGCCTGTAAAGAGCGCAAGCAGAATGAACCGTGATCGGGGCGTTTCACCGTATGTAAACATCAGGATCAGAGAGAGCATCACGGCGAGGATCGCCGGCGCCGTTAAGATCCTTATGATCTTACAGAGCAGCGTGAGCGCTCTGCTGTTGTCATTTTTCTCCAAAGTCTTACTCCTCTTCGTAAATGATCACGCACGCGCCGTCCGGCTCCAGTAAATAGCTGCCGGACACTTCCCCTTCGACGGGATACAGCACCCTTCCTTTACAGGAATCGGGCGTTGCATAACGATCTTCCGAAAGGTTCACGGCGACGTACAGCCGCTGCCGGTCGTTAAAGCGTTCAAACGCATAAACGCCGTTTTTGTGCTCGAGCCCGCGGTAATAGGCGTCTGCAAGCATCGGAAGGGACGTCCTGAGCGCGGTCATGCGCGAATACATATCCATTACTTCCCTGTCCTCACGTCCCCACTTATAGGTCTGTCTGTTGAACGGATCACGGTCGCCCTCCATACCCGCCTCATCTCCGTAATAAATGCAGGGGATCCCCGGAAGAAGCATCTGAAGAAGAACTGCGTGTCTGAGGCGGGAAACCGCCGCCGCGCGCTCATTCTCCGTTAAACGCGCGGTCGCCATTTCGTCCATGGACATCCCTTCGTGCACGGGACCCGCCAGCATATTCAGAATGCGCGGCGTATCGTGTGAAGAGAGGATATTCATCAGCATATCGGAGGCGCATTTCGGATAATGCCTGTACAGCATCCTTTCGGTATAGTAGAGATCGTCCGCATTGCGCGTCAGCATAAATGAAATGATCGCGTTCTTCAGCGGATAGTTCATGACCGAAGTCAGCTGACCGTTCATGAAGTAGCGTTTTCTTACGGAATATGCGATCTTGTTGGACGCGTCTTCCCAGACCTCGCCGATGATCACGCCGTTCCGGTCGCAGGCTTTGACCCGTCCGGAGATCGCGTCAAGCATCCTGTCCGGCAGTTCGTCCGCCACGTCAAGACGCCATCCCGCGATCCCGAGAGACAGATAGCGCTCGAGTATGCCGCCGGGTCCGGCGATATAGTCCCGAAACGAACTGTCGCCCGAGCGGACCTTCGGCAGGATATCGATCCCCCACCAACTCTCGTATCTGTCGGGATAATCGGTAAAACAGTACCATTCGAAATACGGAGAGTCCTTGCTCTGATACGCGCCCGTTTCCGGATAATGGCCGTATTTATTGAAGTACCTGCTGTCGGAACCGGTGTGATTGAACACGCCGTCAAGGATCACGGAGATCCCGCACTTCCGGCATTCGCCGATCAGATATTCAAGCGCGGGATCGCCGCCCAGCAATTCGTCGACGTGCTCGTAATCGCCCGTATCATACCGGTGGTTGGAAGCCGCCTTGAAGATCGGATTGAGATAGAGCAGCGTCACCCCGAGTTCCTTGAGACGGAAAAGCTTCTCCGCGATCCCGTAAAGCGTTCCGCCGAAGAAATGATTATTCTTCAGCGGGGCGCCAGGATATGCGGCGTATTCGCTGACAAGCGCGTACCAGTCCTCCTCCGTCACGGCGTTTTCTTTCCGGAACGGTCCCCCGGCGCGGCAGAATCTGTCGGGAAAGATCTGATACATGATCCCTCCCTCATATCCTGTCGCACGGTTGGTCTGCGGGCGGTATACCGTCAGCTGAAAGCATACGGCGGGATCGCCGTATGAGCCGATATAGTAACCCTCCCCGTATTCCGACGGAGAGATACAGACGCCGCCGAGGTCGAAAACGCAGAAGAACAGACCGCAGGGATCGTTCTTTTTGCAGATCTCGTCTGTATGGACGGTGAAAAGACTGCCGCATCCGGTCCTGAAACCGGGGATCACATACTTTTCACCGTCTGCGTCCCGCGTCAGGATCATAAAACTGTCAATCGGAAGATCTCCCGTTACCGAACGAACGGTATATTCGAGAACCGTTCCGTATTCAAATGACGAGAAGAGTTCCGCGTGCCGCAGATCCTTGGATCGCAGGACGACGGAATACTCCTGTCCCTCTTTTACGAACCTTGCCATGATGCCCGTGCGTTCCTTTCAGGATGTGAACTGATAAGATTACTCCTTCACCGGCAGGATATGCCAGATCCTGTCCGCATACTCCTTTATACTTCTGTCAGCGGCGAAGAAGCCGGCCGCGGCGATATTGTACAGGGATTTCTTATTCCATACCGTGACGTCCTTATAATCGCGCAGCGCTTTCTCGTGGGTAAAGCAGTAGGAATCGAAATCTGCGAGGCACATATAGGGATCCGCCACGCCGGTGGTCATCAGAAGGTACGTGACCATTTCCTTGAAGGAAACGCCGTTGAATCCGATCCCCAACCGGTTGATCGCCCTGCGAAGCACGGGGCTTGCGTTGAAATAATCCGCGGCGCGGTACCCCTTCTGCCAAAGCTCGTCGACTTCATTGTTCCTCAGGCCGAATATATAGATGTTCCCGTTACCGACGGCTTTCGTCATCTCTACGTTCGCGCCGTCATAAGTTCCGATCGTCAGGGCGCCGTTGATCATCTGTTTCATATTGCCGGTACCGCTTGCTTCCTTACCCGCAAGAGAGATCTGTTCGCTCAGCTCCGACGCGGGAATAAGGATCTCCGCAAGAGACACGTTGTAGTCCTCCATGAAGATCACGCGGAGCTTCTTTGAGATCTCGGGCGATTTCTCGATCTCGCGGCTGAGGTTCCAGATCAGCTTGATGATCTGCTTCGCCATATAGTATCCCGGCGCGGCTTTGGCGCCGAAGATAAAGGTCTGCGGCTGGATATCAAGCGAGGGATCCTCGCGGAGCATATCATAGATCGCAATGATGCGCAGACAGTTGAGCAGCTGGCGCTTGTACTCGTGCATACGTTTGATCTGAACGTCAAACAGAGAATCCGGATCGGGCATGATCCCCGTCTTTGATGCGCAGTAATCGGAGAAGCGCGCCTTGTTCTCTCTCTTGATCTCCGCCAGTCTTGCGAGAACCTGACCGTCATCCGCAAAAGCGGCAAAATCCTTGAGTTTTTCGGGCTGTTTGCGATAATCCGTTCCGATCGTCTCGTCCAGCAGCGCGGCAAGTCCGGGATTGGCAAAACAGAGCCACCGCCTGTGGGCAATACCGTTGGTGACGTTGACGAACTTGTCGGGCGTATAGTTGTAGAAATCTCTGAAGACCGTCTTTTTGAGGATCTCGGTGTGCAGAGCGGACACGCCGTTGACGGTATGGGAAGCGAGTACCGACATATTCGCCATACGGACGGAGTGATTGCAGATGATCGACATTCTCGAGATCCTGTCCCAGTCGCCGGGATAAGCGTTCCAGAGATCCGCGCAGAATCTTCTGTTGATCTCGCAAACGATCATGTGGATCCTCGGAAGACGCAGCGCGAAAAGGTCTTCATTCCAGCATTCAAGCGCTTCGGGAAGAACGGTATGGTTGGTATAGGTCACAGATTTGGTGACGACGTCCCATGCGTTCTCCCAGGTATAGGAATAGGTATCGAGCAGAATGCGCATCAGTTCCGGAACGACAAGCGCGGGGTGCGTATCGTTGATGTGGATCGATACTTTCTCGCAGAAATTGGAAAGCGTTCCGTAACGGTGCAGGTGATCGGCGATAATGTTCTGCAGGGACGCCGAAACAAGGAAATACTGCTGCGTGAGACGCAGAAGCTTTCCTTCATAATGGTTATCCGCGGGATACAGCACCTTGGTGATGACCTCGGCGTTAGACGACTCCTGCATCGCCTTGAGATACTCGCCCTGAGAGAAGAGCCCCATATTGAAAACGCGCGTATCCTTCGCCCGGTAGAGGCGAAGCGTGTTGACGGCGTCGCAATCGTATCCGGAAATAAGAAGATCGTAAGGGACCGCCTGCACTTCCTCAAAATCGGTGTGGATCACTTCGCATCTTCCGTTCTGCCAGCTCTCCGAGATCTTTCCGCCGAAACGGACCGTGACCGCTTTATCGTTGCGCGGGATCAGAGAAGCGTTCTCGCTGGGCAGCCAGATATCGGGCAGCTCGACCTGCTCTCCGTCGATGATCTTCTGCTTGAACATACCGTAATCGTAAAGGATCGAACATCCGGTCGCAGGGTAGTTCATACTCGTCAGAGAGTCCATGAAGCACGCCGCAAGACGGCCGAGTCCGCCGTTTCCGAGTCCGGGATCCGCTTCCATTGCGCAAACGTCTTCAAAATCCAAACCGTTTTTCTCAAGAATGGACCGCACGTCGTTCTCGATCCCGAGATTCATGATGTTGTTCTTCAACTGTCTTCCGATCAGGAATTCAATGCAGATATAGTAGATCCTCTTTGCCTGTTCCTTTTTGATATTGTGCTTGAAAATCGCGCGTTTCTGGGAAAGAACGTCCCTGACTACAAGCTGAAGCGCGCCGAAGAACTGCTCTTTGCCCGCCTCATCCATCGACACGTTGTAGTAACGCGCAAGCTTGCCGGCGATCGCATCGGTCAGCTCCTTCTCGCCTGTGATCACTTCGTTCTTTTCCGGTGCTTTGGTATTCATATGCTTTGCTTGTCCTTTCTGATTCTGAAAATCGGTCAGATCCCGTTGTAGAGATCGAGATATGCGCGCGCGGAATTCTGCCAGGAGAAGTCCGAACTCATCGCGTTGAACATCAGTTTCTTCCAGTGTTTTGCGTCTCCGTAGAGCGAAAGCGCTTTGTCGACGGCACGAAGAAGCTCTTCCGGATCATAATCGCAGAAATTCACGCCGTTTCCTTTTCCGGTGACCGGATTGTACGGAACGATCGTGTCCGCAAGTCCTCCGACCGCGTGAACGACCGGTACGGTCCCGTACCGGCACGCCATCATCTGCGCAAGCCCGCACGGCTCGCTCTTCGAGGGCATCAGGAAAATATCCGCGCCCGCATAGATCTTGCTTGCGATCGCTTTATTGTACGCGATCATCACGCCGCATTTATGAGGGTACCGCCTGTGCATATTCTCAAAATAATTCTCAAGCTCCGCTTCGCCGGTGCCGAGCAGAACGAACTGCAGATCGCGGTCGATCAGTCTCTCAAAACAGCGCCTGAGGATATCAAATCCTTTGTGCGCCGCAAGGCGCGAGATCATCGCGATCATCGGCGTGTGCGGGGATTCCGGAAGCCCGAAGAGACGCTGAACGTCCAGCTTGCAGACCATCTTGTTTTTCGGATTGGTTTTTGAATAGTTTGCGACGATATCCTTGTTCTTTTTCGGATCATAGATCGAATAATCGATACCGTTGACGATCCCCGACAGTTTATGCGCGCAGTCGTTGACCGCATAGGACAGGCCGGAGGAATACTGTATTCCCCGGATCTCCTGCGCATAGCGCGGCGAAACGGTCGTCACGCGGTTGGCGCACATCATCGCGCCTTTGGTCAGATTGATGCACCCGTCGTACACAACGTCGTTGCGCGCTTCCTCCGGAAGATCGAACACGTCGCCGAGGATCGCCTGATCATAGATCCCCTGATACTCGATATTATGGATCGTATAAACGGTCTTCGTACCGTAAAAACGGTATACGTGCTTCTGATAGATCACGCAAAGCGCCGACTGCCAGTCGTTGCAGTGAAGGATATCCGGAATAAAGTCAAGACGTTTCACCGTTTCCATCACCGCCTTGCAGAAAAACGCATACCGTTCACCGTCGTCAAAATTCCCGTACAAAGCGTTGCGCTTGAAGTAATCCTCGTTATCTATAAAGTAATAAGTCACTTTTCCCTCTTTGAGAGAAAATAATCCGCAGTATTTTTTTCTCCATGACAGATCGACCGTATACTCGCCGAGTTTTTTCATCTTCTGTCTGTACTCGCTTTTGATCGTACTGTACAAAGGAAGAACGACGCGCACGTCCGCGGTATCATCCAGTTCTGCGATCGCTTTCGGCAGCGAGCCGATCACGTCTCCCAGACCGCCCGTCCCCGCGTAAGGGTTGGCTTCCGATGCTGCGAATAAGATCTTTTTTGACAAATTCACCATTCCTTTCTTTTGCCGTTGATGAAGACGCTGTTATACCATCTTTCCCTTTCCGATACAGAACGGAAGCGTTTCATACCCGGACAGCTTTCTGTAATCGCGGATGACGACGTTCTTGTCGGCGATCACGCAATCGAGCGAAACGGAATTGCCCGTATAGGTATCCTGAAACAGGATCGAATTTCTGATCACCGTATTCTTGCCGACGTGAACGCCGCGGAAAAGCAGCGAATTCTCGACGGTCCCCTCGATCACGCATCCGTCGGCGATCAGAGAGTTCTTCACGACCGCGCCGTCGCTGTATTTTGTCGGCGTGGAATTACGGACTTTGGTGATGATGGGACGGTTTTTGACGTTGAAGATCGAATTGCGGTCTTCATTGGAGGAGAGGAGCCCCATGGAGCTTGCGTAGTAGTCCTGCAGCGACGTCAGACTTGCATAGTAGCCCTCGTAGCGATAGATCATGTACTTTGCATAGGCGGCGTTCCTGCACAGAAAATCGCGGCTCATGCTCGTCAGCCCCTTGGAGAGCGCGTCGTGAAGCATACTCTGCAGATATCTTCTCGAGACGACCCAGATATTGAGATTGATATCGTGGCTCCCGGCGATCCTCGACGGACGAACCAAAGCGCCCGTGATCCTTCCCGTTTCGTCGGATTCAATGATCACAGACCGTTCCCCGCGCTCGGGGGTGACGTTCACCTTTTTGACGGCGATCGTGATATCGGCGCCGCTGCGGGCGTGCTGATCAATCATATCGTTCAGATTGATATTGCAGATCCCGTCGCAGTCAGCCAGCACAACGTAATCGCCCGTCATACTGAATACCGCGTTGGAAATCGTTTTGAGCGCCTCCAGCCGCGAGTTGAATTTAGCCATGGCGTTTCCCGCAAAAGCGCTGATGTAGGGCGTCATGATCCTGAGTCCGCCCGATCTTCTGGCGAGATCCCAGTCTTTTCCGGAGCCGAGGTGGTCTGTCAGAGACTGATAGTTCCGCTGCGCGATCACGTATACGTTTGTGATCCCTGCGTTGACGAGAGTGGAAAGCGGAAAGTCGATGAGTCTGTACCGGCACGCAAAAGGAAGCGACGCCATCGTTCTCTCTCTGGTAAGCTCGGGGATCGCATCGTCGTGCAGACCCGAAAAAACAATGCCTTCTACCATGATTACTGATCCTCCTCTTCATTCGTGATGTTGTTCGGGGGATAGATCATTGCACCCTCTTTGATCTCCATGCCCGGATCGATCGAATTCTGCGCGCCGATCACCGTGATCTTCCTGCCCTTCGCCTTCTTCGTGCCGACTACGGCGCCCGTACCGACGACGACGTCATGATCGAGCATCGAATAATCGACGATCGAGCCGCCCATGATCATGCTGTCCGAGAAGATGACGCTGTCCCTGACGACTGCGCCGGGCGCAACGTACACGCCCGAGAACAGTACGGAATTCACGACGGTGCCGTAAATCTCACAGCCTTCGGTAATGAGAGAATTCAGAACGGTCGCCTGCTTGCCGATAAACTGCGGCTGACGCGCGTCGTTTCTCGAATAGACCTTGAATCTCCGGTCGTGCAGATTGAAGGCGGGATTATCGCCCAGCAGATCCATGTTCGCTTCCCAGAGACTGTCGATCGTTCCGACGTCCTTCCAGTACCCTTCGAATTTATATGCGAACATCCTTGCGCCCGAAGCGAGCATCGCGGGAATGATGTTCTTTCCGAAGTCGTTCTCGGAAGAGGGATCCTTCGCATCCATTATAAGAAATTTTTCAAGAAGCTTTCTTCCGAAGATGTAGATGCCCATGGACGCTTTCGTTGATTTCGGTTCCTTGGGCTTTTCAACGAACTCGGTGATCCGCTCCTCTTCGTCAGTGTACATGATCCCGAAGCGGGAGGCCTCGGAAAGCGGGACGTTGATCACCGCGATTGTACAGTCGGCGTTGTGCTCCTTATGATAGTCGAGCATTTTCGAATAATCCATATTGTAGATATGGTCGCCGGAAAGAATGAGGACGTAATCGGGCTCATAGCGATTGATGAAATTGAGATTCTGATAGATGGCGTTTGCGGTCCCCTTATACCAGTCCGCACCGTCCTTTGCCTGATAGGGAGGGAGGACCGTCACGCCGCCGGCAGTCCGGTCAAGGTCCCAGGGCTGTCCGTTACCGATGTACTCATTCAACACCAGCGGTTGGTACTGCGTCAGAACGCCGACGGTATCGATCCCGGAATTCACGCAATTGGAAAGCGGAAAATCGATAATGCGGTATTTTCCGCCGAACGGAACGGCGGGTTTAGCGGTCGTTTCGGTCAAAGCATACAGCCTGCTTCCCTGTCCGCCCGCCAGCAGCATTGCGACGCATTCCTTTTTTCTGAACATTAATTCTTTCCTCCTTTATAATGGTCAGTGCATCTGATCACCGCGCCCGACAGCGGGCCGATGTTGAGTCTCAGATAATTCTTTCCGAATTCTCTCCTTGTTTCTCCCGTCCGCTCATTTTCGGTACGGTCGTTGCAGGTCACGCCGCCCGCGGTAAAGAGTATCTCGCAGCGTCTGTAGTCCTCAGGCACCTGCATCCAGTAGTCGGCGTGATCTCCTCCGGAGAAGTTCAGAACGACGCACAGTTCGTTGCCCGTAATATCCCTGCGGATAAACGCGACAAGGTTCTTGTCCGCGCTGTCCGCGTCGATCCATGAGAAACCGTTCCAGGAAAAATCGTCCTCGTAAAGCTCGCGGTGCGCAAGGTAAAACCGGTTCAGAGCTCTCGTATAATCCATCAGCGCGCGGTGAGAGGGATAGTCCAGAAGGAACCATTCGAGCTGATTCATAAAATCCCATTCGCGGAACTGACCGAATTCAGATCCCATGAAGAGCAGCTTCTTTCCCGGATAGGTCATCTGCAAAAGCAGAAACAGACGCATTCCGGAAAATTTCTGTTCATAGTTCCCGAACATTTTATCGATCAGCGACTTCTTGCAGTGAACGACCTCGTCGTGCGATACGGGCAGAACGAATTTCTCGGAAAAAGCATACACAAGAGGGAACGTCAGGGCGCTGTGATTGTGTTCCCTGCCGATGGGATCGCACGAAACGTAGCGGAACATATCGTTCGCCCATCCCATGTTCCATTTGTAGGTAAAGCCGAGTCCGCCGTCTTCGGGACGTCCGGTCACCTTCGGGAAGGCGGTGGATTCCTCCGCGATCGTACAGACGTCCGGATGGCGGTAATGGATCACGCCGTTCAGGCATTTGAGGAAATCGATCGATTCAAGATTCTCTTTTCCGCCGTATTTGTTCGGCGCCCAGCCGCCGGGTCCGCGGTCGTAATCGAGATAGAGCATCGCGGCGACCGCGTCGATGCGCAGACCGTCAATATGGAATTCCTCGATCCAGTACAACGCGCTGGAAACAAGGAAACAGCGGACCTCGTTGCGCGCGACGTCGAAGCAGCGCGTTCCCCAGGAGGGCTGCTCCATACGCCAGTCCGCGTATTCGTACAGCGGCTTTCCGTCGAACTCAAATAGTCCGTGCTCGTCCTTCGGGAAATGCGCGGGCACCCAGTCCAAGATCACACCGATCCCCTTGCTGTGAAGATAATTGACAAAATACTTGAAATCGTCGGGCGTCCCGAACCGCGCGGTAGGCGCGTAATATCCCGTCACCTGATATCCCCACGAGCCGTCATAAGGGTATTCCGTGATCGGCATCAGTTCGACGTGCGTGTATCCGAGGTCCAGCACGTGGTCTGCAAGTTTTACGGCGAGTTCTCTGTAGTTCAGATAGGAATCGCTCTCAAAATGACTTTTTCCGTCTTTGGTCATGAAGGACGCGAGATGCACCTCATAGATGTTCATCGGGCTCCGGAACGTCGATCCGTCCTCCGCCGCCGCTCTTCTCTTCTCCATCCACGTTCTGTCGGTAAATCTCACCGCGCTCTTCGTGTACAGGACAGAGGCGGACCTCGGCGGCTTTTCGGACGCGCGGGCATAGGGATCGCACTTGTACCGAACGCCGGCGTCCGAAACGATGCGGAATTTATAGCACATCCCCTCCGGGCTTTCCTCTTCGGTCAGAACGGTTTCCCAGATCCCTTCGGCGGAGAGTTTATTCATCTGTTTTCCCTGATCCCATCCCGCGGCATCACAGACCAGATATACCGTATGCGCCGACGGCGCCCACACCCGGAAGACGGTTTTCCCGCCCGAGAGCCGGTGCGCGCCCATAAATTCGTACGCGGTAAAATTCTCGCCTTTGTGAAATAGATAGCGCGGGTAATCGCTGTTCAGAGACGTCTTTCGCATAATCATTCCTCGTTTCTGTAGTTCATTTCGGATAATCTACGCGTTCCCTCCGTTCAGGCGGCGGGTTTCACGTATTTGTAATAGTAAGCGGCGGTCAGTTCGATCACGAATCCGTAACTCGCCGATCCGCGCTCGTCCAACTGCGTTTTGATGAAGGTATCGTTGATGGCGTTATAGATCGTGGAGATCGTCCCCTGATTGTCAACGGTCTTCTTGTCGCTGATATTCACGTCGTTCCGCGCGCGCTCGTCAAGTTTGTCGCGCACGCGCGTATAGTAGGAAGCGCGGTTTTCCTTTATCAGCGCCTCATAGAGCGGATTGCGCATATACTCGAACATATTGAGGTATCCGCAGTAGTTGATATAGGGATCATCGCTCTCCATACAGACCAGAAACGCCATGAAGTTCGCCTCGTCCTCCTTCGATATCCCGCGCTGATGAGACATCTCGTGCGCGCAGGTGAAAACAAGGTTGTAGTTCATATAGTCGACGTTGACGTTGGATTCGCCCGTATAGTAACTGTACATCCCGAGAAGTCCCGCTTTTGACAGGAACTTGCTCGCCATCACGGGCTTGATGACGGAAGAATAGCCCATGATGAAATCATAATCCTTCGTCGCGGAGGCGTACGCTTCGCAGAGTTTTTCATTCATCTCCTTAAAGCTGTAGGGCATGACGGAGGAGGAATCGTGGATAAAATCGACCTTCGGCACGTATTCGTTGACCTTTGAAACGAGCCATTCCGTCACCTCGATGAGTTCGTCTGTCGTCAGTTCCTTTCTTTCAAGGTCGAGTTTATCGGAAAGAGAAGTGCCGTGATACCCCGTCCCGAGCGTGAACACGAACAGCGTATAGAAGAGGGACAGGACGGCAAACGCCCCGGAAAGGAAGCGGATCAGTTTGCGGTCGTTCCCCTTTTTCGATTCCCTGAAGGTAAACACGAGGATGAACACGATCGCCGGAAGTACGAGAAGGACGACGAGCTCCGAGATCGAGAACGGAACGACGCCCGTGATCTTCGCCAATACCAGACGGACGACCCCCGCGATCCTGAAATTAAAGAAATCCGCAAACGGGGGGATAAAAATGCATAAGACGTGAACGATCAGCGCGAAAAGCGCGATGCAGAACAGTACCCTCGCCGCCGTCGGAACGTATTCCTTTATTTTGTTTTTCAGTTTACAAAACCACTTTTTCAAAACCGTACTCCTTTAGCAGAGATTTGAAGTCATCCGGAAGGGGCGCGCGAATAACGGTCCTTTCGCCGCTGACAGGATGATCGAAGATCAACAGGTATGCATGAAGCGCCTGTCTGCCGATGAACGCCGACGCTTCTCCGTACATCGTGTCTCCGGTGACCGGATGTCCGATCGAGGAAAAATGAACGCGCAGTTGATGCGTCCTGCCGGTGTGCGGGATCGCGCTGACGAGCGTGTGTCCGCACGACCTTCCGAGAACGCTGTATTCGGTCAGGGCATAGGCGCCGAGCGTCTCGTCCGTTCTTCTGAGCATGATACTGTCCGAAGCGCGCACGACGTTTTTCTCAATAAAGCCGTGATCGTCCTCAAGGATCCCGTCGAGCAGCGCCGCATACCGCTTGTCCACAAGGCGGCGCGCGATCATCTTTGACATCAGAAATGAGGTGTGCTTGTCCTTTGCCGCGAGCACGATGCCGCTCGTATCGCGGTCAAGCCGGTTGACGGCGCGAAAAACGAAGGGTCTGTTTTCGCTCTTATAATGATACGCAAGGGCGTTCGCAAGAGTATCGGCGTAGTGATTCAGCGACGGATGTGTCGGCATAAACGGCGGCTTCGCCGCGGCGACGAGATACTCGTCCTCAAATAGGATCTCCAGCGGCATTTCAGTGGGAACGATCCCCTGCGCCGACTCCCTGTCCTCAAGCGCCAGTTCAAGCGTCTGACCGGCGTGAAGGATCGCCGATACGTAAACGGGCGCCCCGTCGAGCAGTATGCCGTTTTCCTCTTTCTTGAGTTCTACCGTCTGCGCGCGGGAGAGTCTCAGACCCCCGGACAGGTATTTCTTCAGCGGCTTTCCGTCCCATTCCTCTCCGATCACAAATCGCATATCTGCTCCCGGCTCCCGCTTTCAGTCATTCCTCGTACATATCGTTGATGAACAGCAGTTCGTCCGGAAAATGATATCCGAGGATATCTCTCGCCGCCTTTGCGGCGTAATTGTCGTCGTAAGGAAGCGCGATCCTGTATTCAAGTTCGGCAATGTCCTCGCGCAGATCGGTCAACTGCCGTTCCAGTTTTTCCTTTTCGGCGTTGAGATTGTTCATGCGCACCTGAAGTTCGATGATCGTCACGAGACACAGCACGATAAACAGCGCGGCTGCGACTCTTATAAGGAGATTGGTGTCGCTTTTCATGATCCGGTTCCTTCCTTTTTCTGATCCTTCAGATCACCGTTTTCCGAAAACGTCGCCGAAGATCTCGTCGGAGGCGTTCTTCATTTTCTTTATCAGCAGGCGGTCGGCGTTTCTGTCAAAACGCTTCTCCGCTCTCTTTTCCTTTTTCCGCATCCGCTTGTTTCTTATTCTTTCGCACCGACGGACGATCGGCGCGAATATGACGTCATATATTCCGGAGATGAGTTTCTCCTGCGCCGCGTACACGTACCGGCGCAGCGGAAGATACAAAAGCGCAAAGCCGCCGATCTGCATGATCAGCGCGAATATGCGCAGCTGTCCCCTGTTCGCGGCAAAGACGAGTAGAGCGTCGAAAAACGCGGCGGTAAGACAAAGCGCAAAATCGAAAACAAACAGAAGTACCGCACGCAGTTTTACCGAGCGCATCCTTCCGAAAACCTTCCGGACGAAGCCCGCAATAAGATACGCGCAAGCGTAAAGCGCGCCCAAAAGGAAACTCCGAAAGAAGAACCGGAGCAGTTCTTCCCTTTCAACAACGAACACTACGCCTTTCTCCCGAAGAGCGAGCGCTTCTTTTTCTCTTTGTCGGACGTATAGCAGAGCGCGTCGACCGTCCCGGAAACAAGAAGCGTTCCGTTGTCGAGCGACAGTTCCCCGATGTGAAGATCCGCGCCCTCTACGGTCAGTATTCCCTGTGAAGTGTCCACGGTAAGCTGCGCGTCGTCGAAAAACAGAATATCCGTAACGCCCTCAAGCGTCAGTTCCTTTCTGGAAACGAGCGTGATCTTTGACGGGCGCTGTTCGTTTGTGTCCATTTATTTCCCTCCGGTCATCTTTTTCTATTAAAATATGCCGGAAACAAACGAAATATGAACGTCAGTCGATCACTCTGTACAGTTCCCCCGCGGCGTCCTTCAGCACGTGATCCCTGACCGCGAGCACCTCGACCGTCAGCGTTTTCGTACCGAACGTTACCGTGATCCTGTCCCCGATCTTCACGTCGTAGGACGCTTTGACGGGTTTTCCGTTCACGCTGACGTGCGCCGCGTCGCACGCGTCGTTTGCGACCGTACGGCGCTTGATGATCCTGGACACTTTCAAAAACTTATCGATCCTCATTTTTTTCTCCGCGATCAGTGATCATTGAATTTTTCAAGGAATTCTTCATTTGCACGGTATCCGAGTTCTTCCAGGTCGACGCCGGAGGCGTTCGCGTCTGCGCAAAGCCGCATATAGCGGTCCTTGAGAACGTCGGGGGACACTGCCTGTCCGCCCGCGGGAAAGCCGCCCTTCTCCGCCTTTTTCAACAGTTTTTGCGTGCGCATGAGCGAAGGAAGCGTTCTTGCAACGCGATCCATGGTTTTATAGAGTGTGTCGTCCTTCTTTTCCCTCTTCTTGATCTCTTCCCAGCGGTCAAGCGCGGTCGCGGGATCGGACGCATACTGATCGGAAAAAATATGCGGATGCCGGCAGATCAGCTTTCTTGAGACGGCGTTGATCACGTCGTCAATGGAGAATTCCCCGTTCTCACGCGCGATCTGCGCATGGAAAACGACTTGCAAAAGAATATCTCCGAACTCCTCGCACATCAGGTGCGGGTCGTTTGCGTCGATGCCCTCCGCCGCCTCATAGCATTCTTCAATGAGATTCTTCCTGATCGAAGAGTGCGTCTGCGCTCTGTCCCAGGGACATCCTTCATCCGACCGGAGATACGTCATGATCGCGATCAGATCCTCAAAACCGTAATGATCCTTGATCAGTTTTTTTCCTTTTTCTGTCATAGCAGAACTTCCTTTTATTGATATACGCCGAAACCTTCGCAAGCGACGGGATCAGCATGACCGTACAGTCGTCTATGCATCCCGATACGGCGATCCCTCCGGCATAGACGACAGCCGCGCAGACGATCGCGATCGCAACGCAGAGCGGCGACGGCAATCCGGCGGTCAATACCGTAACGGCTTTCACCGAAAGAGCGCAGAGCAGCGCGGAGAGAAGCGGAAACACAAGCGTTTTTTTCACGGAAATGCGCAAAAGCCCGTACCGGTAAAGGAACGCCGCGTTCATGCCGGCGCTGACCAGACTGCAGACGAACGTTCCGACCGGCGCGCCGTTGATGGCGATCCGCGCGATCAGAAAATAGCAGATAATGACTTTGGCGGCAGCGCCGCAAAGCAGCGAAACAACGGGAGATACGCCGTGACCGGACGCCTGCAGACAGGACGCGCTGACCGTCGTGAACGAGACGAATACCACGGAGGGCGCGAGCAGCGTCAGCAGCGGCGCCGCCTGCGCCGCGGCGCCCGCGTCGAAGAAGAGCGCAAGGATCTTCCCGGAAAGCAGTCCGTAGCCGACCGTAAAAGGCAGTGAAACGATCACCGTCAGTCTGACGGCGGCCTCGCTCATACGAAGCGCGGCGAGAGGGTCGCGGTCTCTGTTGACACTCTTGAGATGCGGAACGAGCGCGCTCGCGATCGGAGCGGCAAATGCGGCGGGCAGCGTGAAAAACGGGAGCGCCAGACCGCTGTAATTCCCGTACGCCGCATTCGCGCTTTTCAGCGAATAACCGGCGGCGTACAAACGGTGCATGATCACGGAAAGATCGATCACCGACGAAATACTCAGTACAACGGACGCCAGACTGATCGGAAACACCACGGATAGAAGACGTCTTGCGGAAACGCTGCGGTCCAACGCCGCACACCGGAAGTCCCGCTCTTTTTTTTCATCGGAAAGACAGTGAATGAACAGGTATACAAGTCCGAAAAAACCGCCGACGGTAATGCCCGTCAATGCCCATGCCGCGGCGGCATCGGGACCGCAGCCGCTCCGGACCGCCAGAGTTGCCGCAAGGATGCCGAGCCCTGCCTTGAAAACCGATTCGATGATCTGCGATACCGCGGTGGGAAGCATATTCTTCTTCCCCTGGAAATAGCCGCGGAAAACGCCCTCAAGACAGACGAAAAGGAGCGCGGGACCCATGACAAAGATCGATTTTTCCGCCCCCGGATTTCCGATCGCCCCTGCAAAAAAACCGGGAAACAGCATCATCAGGAGGCAGACTGCCAGGCCGGGAATGCCGAAGCAGAAAAGCGCCCTGTTTCTCCACGCGTTCTTTTCTTCAAAAGTCCTAGCGTCGGACACAAGAAGCGAAAGACCGACGGGAAGTCCGGAAGTCGTGAATACGTAAAAGAACGTATAGATCACGTAAGCGGAGTTGAAATACCCCATCCCTTCATCCTTGATCACGGCGTACAGCGGGATCTTGAAGATCACGCCGCAGACTTTTGCGGTGAGCGCCGCAAATGAGAGCATCATCACTCCGCTCATGAAGGATTCTCTGTTTTTCACCGTACGCAGCGCCTCGCTTCCGAAACAGGCGCAGTCTCCGGACGCGCCGAATGCGATCCGAAAAAGGATCGATAAACGTCCGGAACGATCGGCTTCTCAACGGAATGTCAGGATCTTCTCGAAAAGGATCTCCGCTTCATTCCCGTTCTTTTCCATATCAAGGTACTCATAGGGGTATTTCGGCGCGCAGAAGCGCTTGATGACCCCGCTTTCGGAAACGAGTTTGGTCACCGCGCCCGCCCCGCAGGCATAGATATTCTGCTCTTCCGCCATAATGAGGCAGTTATAGATCCCGTCGTATCCCTCGAGGGAAAAGCCGACGTTCTCAAGATTACCCACGGTATTCTTCTGCCTGTATAAATAGTAAGGATGATATTTCTTCCCGGTGGCGACGAGCTGCGCATAGTCGACGCACTTCACGGCCTCTGCATAGTTGCGCGCATACACGTTCACGCCGCTGTGGAGAATATCGGACGCCTTCTTTACAAAGAAGGTATGGACCGTGATATTCTCAGGCATCAGTTCGCTGATCTGATCCACCGTTTTTGAGAAACTGACGAAATTGTCTCCCGGAAGCCCGGCGATAATATCGGTATTGATCGCCTTGACGCCCGATTGACGCGCCTGATAGTACGCTCTGAAAAAATCGTCTGAAGTATGCTTTCTGCCGATACCGGCAAGGATTTCATCGTTGAGCGTCTGCGGGTTGATCGAAACGCGCGTCACGCCGTATTCACAGGCAGACGCCAGTTTCTCCGGCGTAACGGTATCCGGTCTTCCCGCCTCGAGCGTGTATTCTGTCACGCGGGACATATCCACGGTTTCGGAAATGAAGGACAGAAGATCCCGCAACTGTTCAGGATCCAGCGTCGTGGGCGTTCCGCCGCCGATATAGATCGTCACGATATGCTGCCCGCGCTGTCTGATGATATCGACGGTACGCGCGATATCGCGCTTCAGTCTCTCAAGATACTGCGGTATCAGCGACAGGAGGCGCGGCGTGGCATAGGAGATGAAGGAACAGTAGGCGCAGCGCGTAGGACAGAACGGAATGGAGATGTAGAGACTGCAGGTATCCTTCGGGTACGCCTGCAGTATTTTGCGCTCGGTCAGGGCAACGTTGGTGATCAGCTGCGCCTTTTTGGGGCTGAGCAGATAGTCGGACGTCAGCGCTTTCCGCACGGCAAGTTTCGTGCCGAGGCGATCATAAAGCCGCGAAGCGATCTTCGCCGGTCTGATCCCGACAAGGATCCCCCAGGGCGGATCGTATTTGATCAGCCTGCTTCCGGCGTCGTAAAACGCCTTTCCCACCGCCATCTGCGCGATGCTGTGATCGCTGTACAGCGGATTATCGGCGACGAATGCCCGGCTCTCCACCCGGCGCTCCTCGACGCAGAGCGCGACCCTGGCGGAATACCCGCCCTCCGTGCGCTCAAGATCCACGCAGGCGTGCGGCGTTTCATCGCTCTCCTGTTCGTCCTGCGCGAACTTCGCCCCGGGGAAAAAGGTCAGACAGAGGTTTTGCACATAACTGATATTGATCTCTCCGTTAACGGTCAGTTTCATTTGTAATTCCTTTTCATTGGTCGGCAGACGGATTCTGCCTGTTCTTTTTGAGTTTCCCGCTGTCCATCACGATCGTGACCGGACCGTCGCACACGGCGTCTATCTGCATATCCGCCCCGAAAACGCCGTTTTCCGCTCCGTGCTCTACCAGACTACGCAGGCATTCCGAAAAATATTCATACAACGCTTTCGCTTCGTCCGGATGCGCGGCGGCAAAGAAATCAGGTCGGTTTCCGTGTTCGTAATTCGCGCAGAGCGTGAACTGCGATATGACGAGCGCGCTTCCGCCGACGTCGTTGATCGAACGGTTCATCTTGCCGTTTTCATCCTCAAAAACGCGCAGTTTTGAGATCTTCTGCGCCAAAAGTTCGGCGTCGGTCCTGCCATCGCCCTGAAAAACGCCGAGCAGGATGAAAAAGCCCTTCGCACACTTCCCTTTCACTTCGCCCGCGACCGAGACCTCGGCGCGCTTTACTCTTTGCAATACCGCCTGCATACCTTCCGTACTCCGTTACTCAATAAGATTTTCAAATATATTCGACATTTCTCACGAAAAACCGCGCACCACCGAGTAGACGCTGTTTACCGAACGCAGCCGCGAAAGGATCGATTCAAAATGCGAGATATCTTTGCAGCCGACGATCATATTCACCTGAATATCGTCCTGCCCCTTGCTCTGTGTGGAAATCTGATGAAGCGAAACGCGCATTTCGGCAAGCGCCGACGTCAGATCCGCGATCAGCGTCATTCTGTTTTCCGCAAAAACCTGAAGGTACGCTTCAAAGGTACCGGTCACCGACACGGGATTGTCTTCCCAGTGCGCCGTCACAAACCTGCCGGACGTCTCGGCGTCGGACATCCCGATCTGTACGTTCGGACAGTCGCGCTTGTGAATGGAGATCCCGTAGCCTTTCGTGATGAAGCCGATGATCTTGTCGCCCGGCAGCGGATTGCAGCAGCGGGCAAACTTCACGACGCACCCGTCGTTTCCGTCGACGATCACGCCGCCGGTCTTGTGTTTGCGCGGCTTGAGAGCTATATCCTCCGCCGTCACGGGAACGACCGTTCCCTGCGCCATGAGGCGCTCGTACTCGTCGTGGAGTTTGATCGATATTTTCGACACGGTCAGACCGCCGTAGCCGATCATGGCGTACAGATCGTCGACCGTCTGAAAGCCGATACGGCTGCTGACGTTCGATACGATTTCCTCCTTGACGCTCTCGGGACAGCTCTTGCCGTATCTCTTGAATTCCTTGTCGACCTCGCTCTTTCCTACCGCGATATTCTCCGGTCTTTTCTCTTTTTTATACCATTGCCGGATCTTATTGCGCGCCTCGGCGGTCTTGACGATCTTCAGCCAGTCGCGGCTCGGACCCTTTGACGAACCGGAGGTGATGATCTCGACGATCTCGCCGTTCTCCAGTTCGGTGTCGATCGGCGCTATGGCGCCGTTGATCTTCGCGCCGACCATCTTGTTTCCGACGGCGGAATGGATCGCGTACGCGAAGTCGATGATCACGGAGCCCACCGGCAGCGTGATGACGTCGCCCTTGGGCGTAAACACGAAAATATCGTCCTGAAAGAGATCGATCTTCAGTGAACGCAGGAACTCGTCGGGATCCTTCACGTACTCGTCGCCCTCGACGATCTTGGAGATCCATTCGAGTTTCTTGTCGATATCCTCTTTGGACTCCTTGCTGCCGCTCTTGTATTTCCAGTGCGCGGCGATACCGTACTCGGCGATCTGATGCATTTCCCGCGTACGGATCTGGACCTCAAAAGGAATGCCGTCCCTGCCGATGACCGTCGTATGCAGCGACCGGTACATATTGGGCTTCGGCGTTGAAATATAATCCTTGAATCTGCCGGGGATCGACTTGAACATATCATGGATGATCCCCAGAATGGTATAGCAGTCGAGTTCCGTATCCGTGATGATGCGCAGCGCGTAGAAATCGTAGATCTCGTCAAAACTTTTTCCGTGTTCGTACATCTTTTTATAGATGCTGTACACCGACTTGACGCGCCCCTCCATGAAGAAATCGAAATTCAGGTCGTTCAGTTTATCGCGGATCTGTTCCGTTGCCTTCGACAGGAAATTGATATTCTGACCGTAGCGCCGCTCTATATCGTTCTTGACTTCGTTATAGCCGATCGGATCAAGATAAGACAGCGAAAGGTTCTCAAGTTCCTGCTTGATCTTCTGCATACCGAGACGGTGCGCGAGCGGCGCGTAGACCTGCATGGTCTCGAGCGCCGTGATCCTGCGTTTGTTCTCGGGCTTCGCATAGAGCGTCCGCATATTGTGGAGGCGGTCGCAGAGTTTGATGAAGATCACGCGGACGTCCTTGGACATTGCCAAGAACATCTTGCGCAGATTCTCGATCTCCTGCTCTTCCTTGTCCGCAAATGGGATCTGCGTCAGTTTCGTCAGCCCGTCGACGAGCATTGCGACCGTCGGTCCGAATTTCTGTCTTATCAGTTCCGACGATACTTTTTCTCCGCAGTCCTCCACCGTGTCATGAAGCAGCGCGGCGCAAATGGAATCGGTATCGAGCCCCAGTCCCGCAACGATCTCCGCGACGGCGACGGGGTGCGAAATATACGGTTCTCCGCTGACGCGGTACTGACCCTCGTGTAATTCGGCGGCATAATCGAATGCGCTTCGTATCTTTTCCGTATCGTATTTTTTGCCCGAATCCTTCAGGATCAGCATCAGACCGGACAATATGTCGTTTTCCTGCATATATGCCTTCCTTTTGTACTGTAACAATGATCAGCGAACAACGATTTTATGAAATATCGACGCCTCGGAAATGTTCTTTTTACCGGAATACTCCGGAAGATCAAACGAAATCGTTTCGTCCCACGGAGCGCAGTCGCGGAAAACGAGCAGCCCCGTTTCGACGAGCGCATCCGCGGAAATCAGCCATTTCGTAAAGGAGTAGAACGGCACCGCCCTGATCACGAGCGCCACGGGAACTTTCGATGACTTTTCGTCGCGCAGGGAGCGCAGAAACACATATAAGCGCCGCAGATCCGCCGTCGACGGAAGATCCGCTGAAGCAAGCGCCGCGCGCCGTCCAAGAAGATCGTGAAAAAAGCGGACGTTCTGCGCTCTCGCGCGGAGCGACGCCTCGGACAGAAAGAGATCCTTCACAATGATTTTAAGGTATTCGGTATTCTTGTATTCATTTATCGAAAGATTACCGGTAACGTCGACGCACTCGCCGTCATACGCGGGAAAAAGGCGGAAACTCCGTCCGAAGCAGAGCGCTTCAAAGCGCATTCCGTTCTTTTCCAGGATCAGTTTCGTATGCTTGCCCTCCGAGAGCGGATAAGCCGCCGATACTGTGAACTCCCTCAGAAATACGACCGGATCCTCATTCCCGTTTCCGCAGGGGGAAAGGCGGGAGAATTCATGCGCAAGCTCGACCGTCAATTCCTCGGGCATCAGTTCTATATCGGCGAACACCGGATTATTCATAACGATCTCATCCGGCGTGAGCTCATTCAGACGAACGCGCAGACTGTCGATCAAAGAAGTTTTCACGGTCAAACCCGCCGCCTGCTCGTGACCGCCGAAATGTTCGATCAGATCGCTGCAGACGTCAAGCATACCCACCAGATTAAGTCCTGATACGCTTCTGCCCGATCCCTTCGCCGTATCGCCGTCTATCGAGAGCATGATCACCGGCTTCCTGTATTTTTCGTTGATACGGGCGGCTGCGATCCCGATAACGCCTCTGTGCCAACCCTCTTTTGCAAGGAGAATGAACCGGTCGTCATGACGGAATGACATCAGCTCTTCCGCTTCCTCCATGATCCTGTTCTCGGTCGTCTGGCGCTGTTCGTTCAGAGCGCAAAGCTCGCCGCAAAGCTCTTCCGCCCTCCGGCGATCGGAGGTGATCATGAGTTCATAGGCGATCATGGCGCTCGCCATCCTGCCGGCGGCGTTGATGCGCGGCGCGATCCTGTAGGCGACAGCGGAGGCGTTCAGCGTTCCCTTTTCTTTCGGCGAACGGATCGCGGCGCAGAGCGCCGAAATACCGGCGCGTTTACCCGCGGAGATCACGTCGATCCCGGTATGAACGATCAACCGGTTTTCGCCGGTCAGAGGCATAACGTCCGCGATCGTTCCGATCGCGATCAGATCGGCGTATTCGTAAAGCAGCTCCCTTGAGCGATCGGTTCCCGTTATCTCACGGTCAAGCGCACAAACGAATTTGAAAGCGACTCCGACGCCTGACAGTCCCGCAAAAGGATAGGCGGAATCGGCGCGTATCGGATCGACGACCGCTTCGCACGCGGGAAGCGTCTTTCCGCATTCATGATGGTCGGTCACCACGACCGACGCATTCAGTTCGTAGGCGGCGGCGATCTCCGAAACCGCCTTGCAGCCGTTATCCACGGTGATGATGAGCAATACGCCTCGCGCGATCTCGTCGGCAAGAACGTCGCCGCTCATTCCGTATCCTTCGCTGAATCTGTCGGGGATATGGACGGAAACGTCCGGGGAATACTTTCCGAGGTACAGGTACAGAAGCGACGTCGCAGTCACGCCGTCGGCGTCGTAATCGCCGTATATCAGGATCTTCTCCCTGCTTTTCAGGGCACCGAGCGTGCGTTTTACCGCTTTATGCATATCTGGAAGCAGATACGGATCGTGTAAATTCCCGAGCTCGGGCGAAAAGAACGCCGCGCAGTCTTCCCGCCGTTTATAACCGCGATTCTGCAGGATCGCGGAAAAAACCGGAGAAATATGCATTGTTTTCGACAGTCCGAGACACTCGGGTGAAGCGAGCGTCGCTCTGTCGATTTTCGTATTGATCACCATATTGCTCCTTTCGTACGGTCACGCGCCGTCACCGTCGGGATTATCCGCGCGCTTCACAAGGATTCTTGACGCGCGCTGATCACAGCGTTTCCCGGCGCTTCTGTCGAGCGTCACCCGCAGAACAAGGAAAAACAGCGCAAGCGCGGCAACCGCCGCGGCGACAGGAAGAAACAACCCGTCCGTAACGCTTGCCACAAGAAAATACGCGGCAACGGCGGGCGCAAACGGGAAAACGAACACAAGAAACGCGTAAAGCAGTATCCGTCCGGATGAGGCTTCGATCTCCACTTCATCCCCGACGTCCGCGCCGCAGTCGTTGTGCGCTTTTACGCAGAGAAAGGACGCGCACGACGAACAGCCGTCCTTTTTATGGCAGCCGTCGCAGGCGGTCGTCTGTCTGACCGAAACGTATACGTAATGATCGTCCTTATCGGTGACCGTTCCTTTTTGCGTCATATTCCCTCCATTGACGGCAAAAGCCGCATTCAGAAGCCGTCCGGGGCGTAGCGCGCGATCACCGCGTTCGCTGCGCGCAAACCGTCGACGGCAGCGCTGGTAATACCGCCGGCGTATCCGGCGCCCTCGCCGCACGGATAAAGATTATCGTGCCCGGGCGCTGTCATATCGTCGTTTCTTATGATCCTGACAGGCGCGCTCGTGCGCGTTTCTACGCCGGTAAGCAGCGCGTCGTCACAGCAAAAGCCGGATATTCTTCGATCAAATTCTTTCAGCCCCCGCTTCATAAGCGAGGTCACGAACGCCGGCAGAACGGCGTTCAGATCACGCACGGAAACCGCTTTGCCCGCTCTGAAGGAAGGTAAGATCCTCGAGGGGGCAGTGCGGGCGGTCCCGCCGCAGAAGTCCTTCAGCGTCTGTACCGGCGCGTGGTATCCGCCGCCCGCCGCTTCAAAAGCTTTCCTTTCGATCTGCCGCTGAAAGCTGATCGCAGACAGAGGGTCGCCGCCGTAATCCTCCTTCAGAACGGAAACCGCAATGGCGGAATTTGCGTTCTTCCCGTCTCTTGCGTATCTGCTCATACCGTTGACGACCAGTCCTCCGTTTTCGGATGAAGCGCAGATCACTTCGCCGCCCGGACACATACAGAAACTGTAGACGCCGCGTTTACCGTCGCGCATCGACAGCGTATACTCCGCGTGTCCGAGAACGGAAAGATCGGCGTCGCCGTACATGGCGCGGTCGATATCCTCCTGAAGATGTTCGATCCTTGCGCCGACAGAAAAATCCTTTCCGACGACCGAAAGACCGCGCCGCAGAAACTCTTCATACGTATCGCGCGCGCTGTGACCGACAGCCGCAATGAGCGCCGCGCAGGCGATCTCTCCGCAGGTCGTGGAAACCGAGCGGATCCTGCCGCGCGCGTCGCAGGAAAAGCCGGTCATTTTCGTACGGTAATGCACTTCCCCGCCGAGCCGCACGATCTCTTCCTCCATGCGTTTCGTACAGTTGAACAGATGATCGGTCCCGACGTGGGGCTTGGCAAGCGTCAGAATACTGTCAGGCGCTCCGAACCGGTGATACGTTTCAAGAACTGCGGCGGTCATCGGATCGTTGATCCTTGTGATGAGTTTTCCGTCCGAAAAACTACCGGCGCCGCCTGCGCCGAACTGCACGTTGCTCTCGGTGTCCAGCTCGCCCGTCCGATGAAATCTTTCGATCGCTCCGCGTCTCGCGTCCACGCCGTCCCCGCGCTCGATCACGACCGGTCTGTAACCGGCCTGCGCGAGCCGGAACGCCGCGAACATTCCGCACGGTCCGAATCCGACGATGACGATCCTGCCGTCGGGCAGCTCCGTTCCTCTCGGCGGAAGCGCGTCGTTTCTGATCTCCTCGGCTGCGCCGAGTCTGTCAAGCAGCGCGGGAGTGATCCTTCCGTGCACCTTCGCCTGAACCGAGTACACGAATCGGATATCGTCCTTTTTTCTGGCGTCGACGGAACGTTTGTGAACGGCGGCGCCGCTCACGGATAAGCCGGCTTTCACGAGTTTTTTCCTTGCCGTTTCCTCCGCTTCGGACGCGGGAAGAAGATACGGAAGGGAGATCCCGCGAAGGATCAGCGTTTTTGAAGAAGCGTTCATACGGTCTGTCATTGCCGTTCGTATACGTCAGCCGCCGTCGGGCTCAAGCTGCGCGTCCGACGTTTCGGATGCCGGCGTCGGTTCAGGATGCGCGGCGATAATGCCGACGGACAGAGGATCGAGCGGGGCGATCTCGATCTCGTAATACTTTTCAACGTTTTTCACCGCGATCACCGGCGTCTGCATATAGACGCCCTCGCCCTTCCCTCTGAGATCGGCAAAACAGACGAGATCGTCCGCAGAGGGAACGTCCTTCTCCTTCGGAATGTACGTGACAGTCACCGGATAATCCTCACCGACCGAATACTCAAAGCCGCCGTCGGTCAGTATCGACCATTTTCCGGCGGGAACGACCACCGTGACGGTCTTTTTGCTGTCGTCCTTTCTGACGCTGATCCTGATGAAGGACACTTCGTTCCCTCCGAGGTCCGTGAACCGCACCTGATCGGAATAGAGCGCTCCGCCGGAAACGGAATTCGCGACCTGTTCGGGACGGAGCTCATAGGAATCGGCGACCGTCCTGTTTCCGGATTCAAAATCGCTTTTGTTGATATAGAATACGTCGCCGAGCCTGTCGATCAGTTTTACGGGACCGAAGACCGTCATATCGTTCTGTGAAAGCGAATAGACCGTGTGATCTCCCTCTTCGGTCAACAGCGCCAGAGAAACGTTTCTGACCTTGTTCACGGAGATGTTCAGCTGCAGCACGGAGGGTTCAAATCTCAGAAAACGGCTGTCGATCACGTCGCCCTCGTCGTCGTATGCAATGGGTACAAGTCCGCCGACCGTAATATCGCCGGTGATCTCCTTTGACCAGTCGGAAACGACGGCGACCGACGCGATCCTGTTGACCGAGCTCACGTCTCCGCTGATCGTCAGATACTGCTGTTCAAACGTCATGGAGCCGAGCGAACAGTCGGAGGAAAAGGAATAATTCGTGATCTTGTGACCGATATCCTTCGTCGGTATTTTTTTGGAGAGCGTCTCAGAAACGGTGACCGTGACCGTGCGCTCGGCGCAGGATACGCCCTCGGGAAGCGTCACTTCCAGCTTGACGGTGTAAACGCCGACTTTTGCCGCGCTCTCGTCTTCGAAAATATAGTTCTCATTATTGCCGGACGTTTGAGAAGTCTTGAAAATGTTGACTTTTGCGCTGATGATCGATTTGTCGGAAAGGATCTGCTTGATCTGATCGCTTTTCCCGCGCAGCACGATGTCCACGGTCTGCGGCTCGATCAGTGAAACGGAAAGATTCTCTCCCATCAGCCGTTCGTTACCGGTCACGGACACGGTCACGGCGCTCACGGTATTGTTGTCGCGGACAACGAAAAGCCACAGCGCGACCGCTCCGATAAGAGAAAAAATGAGCAGGAGAACCGAGAGATTCCTTTTCTTTTTCTTCACGCTGATCGGCGCGGGTGAAGCCGTCAGGACCTTTGCGCTTCCGCTCTGTTCAACGGGATTCGTATTCATCGTTCCATCCTCCTTTCGCCGCGGACTATTCGGTCTGTTCTTTATCGGATGTATCGTCTGCGCCGCCGTTTCTGTTCTTTTTGCGGCGCTTCTGCTTCGTTGTCTTGGTGTGCTGAACGTCGCCTAACAGCAGATCGGTGAGTTTCTGCTTCAGGGAAACGTAGTCGAGCGATCTGTTGAGATTGCCGTCGATCGCGAGGGAGATCGTGCCCGTCTGTTCGGAAACGACGATCACGACCGCGTCGCTGACCTCGCTGACGCCGAGCGCCGCGTGGTGTCTCGTTCCCAGTTCCTTATAGTTATCGCCGGAAGAAAGCGGAAGAAAGCAGCCGGCTGCATAGAGGCGATCGTTCCGGATGACGAGCGCGCCGTCGTGAAGCGGAGCGTTTTTGAAAAAAATGTTTTCGATCATGGAGGCTTCCGGATCCGCGTTGATGACCGTGCCGCTGTTGATGTGTTCGCCGAGCTTTGTTTCGCGCTCGATCACGATCAGGGCGCCCGTTTTTTCCTTCGCCATCTGACAGACCGCGGTGCAGACGTTTTCGATCATGGAAGCCGTCGATACGTTCGTCTCGTATTTTTCCCTGATGCTCTTGAACCGCTTGCCCGGCTCCGAGCCGACCTTTTCAAGAGCGGAGCGAAGTTCCGGCTGAAATATGATGATCAGCGCGATCACGCCCACCTCAAAGAAGTTGCCCAGCACGTAGTTCACGGTCAGCAGCCCCAGAGTTCTCGCGACGATCTGAATGATCAGCAGAAAGAGAAGACCGATAAAGAGTTTTCCCGCCCTGCGGTCACGTATGAATTTCAGAGCGTAAAACAGTACGACGGTGATAAACAGAATATCGATCACGTCCATAATTCTGATCGACGACAATACGGTCCACGCACTGCCGAAAAAGTCTTTGAAAAAATTCAGGAACGCTTCCATCGCGGCCTCCTCTGTTCTCGGGTCGGAAGCCTGAAGAGACTCCCGGTTTTTGCTTATATTATTATATCATATAATTTTCAGTATTGCAAACGTTTTTTGAATTTTTTCGATTTTTTTCATAATTTTATGAAGAATGATGAACGGTGAAATAAAAGTTGCATTTTTCGGTGCGTTGTGGTATACTGAATACACAAAACAAGACCGGAGCAGAAATATGTTCAGAAAAAGAAAGTTTTCCGCCGTGATCCTCGCGGGCGGAACGTCCTCCAGAATGAACGGGGTTTCCAAACAGCAGCTGTCCGTCTGCGGCATACCCGTCGCCGTACGGAGCATGCTCGCGTTTGAAAACTGCGTCGAATGTGAGGAGATCGTCGTCGTATCGCGCGCGGACGAATGTCCCGTTTACGAGCAATGGGCAAAGGATTACGGGATCGGCAAATTCAAAAAAGCGGTCCCCGGAGGAGCGACGCGTCAGGAGTCCGCGTTCATCGGTTCAAAAGAAATCGATAAGAACGCCGATTATATCGCTTTTCACGACGCCGCCAGATGCCTGGTCGGAACAGACGACATCTCAAGGGTCTTCGCAGAAGCGCGCAAAAACAGGTGCGCCGCCGCGTGCGCACCCGTTTCCGATACGATTAAAATCGCTGAAAGCGATAAAAAAACGTCCGTGAAGAATATTCTTGACAGAAGCCGTCTCTACGCGATGCAGACGCCGCAGATATTTTTGACGGATCTTTACCTCGCGGCGGCTTATCACGCGAAAGAGACCGGCTTTACGGGCACCGACGACTGCTCGCTCGCAGAACACGCGGGCTTCGGATGCAAGCTGGTGGAATGCAGCCGGACGAACTTCAAGATCACCTATCCCGAGGATATTCCGACCGCCGAAGCGATCGTCAGATTTCGCGAAACGAAGTAGGAGGTTAAGACAATGAATGAACAATGCACTTTCCGGATCGGGCACGGTTACGACGTACACCGTTTTGCCGAAGGCCGCAAACTCTTCATCGGCGGCGTCGAGATCCCCTTTGAATACGGTCTGTCGGGACATTCAGACGCGGACGTGCTCCTTCACGCTATTATGGACGCGCTTCTCGGCGCGGCTGCCATGGGCGATATCGGAAAACACTTTCCGGAAAACGACCCCGCCTACGACAACGCCGACAGCAAACTGCTCTTCAAAATGGTACGGAACAAACTCGACGCGGAGGATTATCAGGTCGTGAACGTCGACGCCACCGTGATCGCGCAGAAGCCCAGACTCGCGCCCTACATCGACGAGATGCGCTCGATTATCGCGAGCATTCTCTTAATCGGCAAGGACCGCGTTTCCGTCAAAGCGACCACAGAGGAAGGCTTAGGGTTCACCGGACGGCTTGAAGGGATCTCTTCGCACGCAGTTTGTATAATAGAAAAGGTCAATCGAAAAAAGCTGTTCGATCACGACTATACAGCGATCACGCACTGAAAGGAGCTCGCAGGATGAAAAAGCCCGTGATTTCCCCTTCCATACTTTCCGCCGATTTTTCACAACTCGGGAAGGTCATCAGAACGACCTCCGAAACTGCCGCGGAGTATATTCACATCGACGTCATGGACGGCTGCTTCGTGCCGAATCTGACGATCGGCCCCTGCGTGATCTCCTCCATCCGAAGGTACACGAACAAAGTATTTGACGTGCATCTGATGATCGAAGAGCCGATCCGCTATATCGACGATTACGTAAAGGCAGGCGCCGATATCATCACCGTACATTATGAAGCCTGCTCGGACCTGAAAGCGACGCTCAAAAAGATACGCGCCGCGGGCGTCCGCGCCGGGCTGTCGGTAAAGCCAAGGACGGACGTATCGGCGATCAGACCTTATCTGCGCTATACGGACATGATCCTGATCATGACGGTCGAGCCGGGATTCGGAGGTCAGTCGTTCATTTACGATACAATAGAAAACATCAAAACCGCCAAAAGAATGACCGCGCGTCTGAAGCGCCGGATCCCGATCGAGGTGGACGGCGGCATCACGCCCGATACGATCGGCGAAGCCGCGCGCGCCGGCGCGGAAATATTCGTCGCGGGCTCCGCGGTATACAAAGCGAAGAATATATCCGCGGCGGTCGACGATCTTTTATTCCGCGCAGGATCCGCATACGGAACAAAGTCCGTTCACTGATACAGGTATATGGGGCTGTTTCATTTGCCTGCAAATGAGCAGCCCCCGCAAAACGGATGGTCGGGATCCCGTCCGTTTTGCGCGACTTTTGCGGTTTTGTCCGGACAGGCGAACGCTTATTGTCTAACAATATGACAAAACCGAGGCGTG